>QCTE01000030.1 GCA_003211275.1 Synechococcus sp. AG-673-A03
CTGAGTGCAATACAGAGGCATCACCCTGCCCAAGAGAAGGGACACAAGGTCCTGCCCCAAGTTGATCAATCAAAGCCTGAGTGTTGATCAGCGGCAGTGCCCCCGACTGCAGCAACGCATTACTGCCCTGAGACGATTCCCGCAGAGCATCACCTGGAACAACCCAGACGGGGATCCCCAAAGAGCGCGCCATCGCTGCCGAGCGCAGCGCTCCACTGTTCTCTGGACATTCCACCACCACAACAGCCTTGGTCACAGCGACGAGCAAGCGATTGCGCAGAGCAAAACCAGATCGCGTGACGCTCGCGGAATCACGGAGCTCAGTCATCAGTAAGCCAACCTGCGCGACCTCCTGCTGCAAAGCGCAATGCTCTGGCGGATAAACACGATGCAGCGGCGTGCCAAGCACCGCGACGGGACTGCCGCCGGCCTGAAGACAAGCTCGATGAGCAACTGCATCAATGCCCTCAGCCAGACCGCTGACCACAGGCCAATGAGCCTGGGCAAGGGCTCGACCCAGCTTGTCCGCCATCCGAAGTCCGTGGTTGGAAGGCCTTCTTGTGCCGACCACCGCGACAGCCTGCTGCAGTGAGAGCGAGGACAAAAGAGCTCGACGTCCACGCCAGTGAATCGATAAGGGCGGGCGCTCCAACCTCTCAAAGCCAGCGGGCCACTCAGGGTCACAGGGCAACAGAACATTGACAGGGACCTGGATGCAAGGTTGCAGGCCGAGGCTTGCTCGATAACGCTCGAGCGAAGACAGCACCGACGCCGGCCATGCGAACTCCTTATGCAATTTCGGGAGAGACCACCCCCAGAGCTCCTGAAAACCCTGAGGGGCCTGAGCGGCAGCAGAACAGAGCTGGCGCATTCGGGCTGAACCAATCCCAGGACACTGCAACCACAACCACCGCCAGGAGCGCTCCAACACACCATCACTGCTAGTACAAAAATACTATCAAAACCCTTGCTTTGGCCCGTCAACGAGAGCACTGAATGCTTCCGCCACTGCTTCGGGCGGATGACGCAAAACCCTTCGGACCGGATGCACGCTCACCAGAGCAAGCTCCACCGAAGCTTCAGCCACACAGATATCGCCCTTCATGAAACGGGTTGACCAGGGCCAGCGAACACCCCGGGGAGCACCGGAGACACTGATCAGCTCCACCTCATCGCCAAGCATCAGCGCTTCCCGGTAGCGGATCCGAAGCTGAATAACAGGCATTTCCAGGCCGCCTGAGGCCATCACTTCGTAGGGATAGCCCGTAGCGGATAGTGCCTCCACCCGAGCCTCCTCAAGCCATCCCACATACGATCCATGCCACATCACACCGCCATGGTCTGTGTGCTGTGGAAGCACTCGTTTGACCAGGCGCCAGGGATGCCTGGTAACGCTCTCATTCACCATCCGAATTGGAAACTCCAATCGGCCATAGGCTGCTGCATAGGCTGAGACTTCGCCGTGTTCAAGAACCTTCTGATCGCCGATTCAGGCAAAGGCCATGTCGGTGAAATGATCAACATGCTGCGCGACCTGCCGGCCTTCCAGTCAGCCAGGATCAACCTGCTGCATGTTGTCCCTGAACAGACCATGGCAGCAACGCAACAGCACTGGGAAAGCGCAGGCAGCCTTCTGGCTGGTTCTGTTGAAAGACTGGGTCTCAATCCACAGGACGTGAATTCAATCATCCGCCAGGGGGACACCAAGCAGACCGTTCTCAGCGTTGCGGATGAACTGAACGTCGACCTGATCGTGATGGGATCACGAGGTCTTGGCCGGCTCCGGTCGATTCTGGCCAACAGCGCGAGCCAGTACGTCTTTCAACTGTCGACGCGACCGATGTTGCTGGTCCGTGACGATCTTTACATCCGTCATATCAACAGAGTTCTGGTCACCATCGATGGCACGGGAGTCGGCGACGACGCCCTCAAGCTGGCCTGCGAAATGGTGCTCGAGATTCCAGGAGGACAGCTGACCGGTGTTCACGTGGCGCGCCAGGACCCCACACCATCACGAGGAGCAGCCAGCAAGAGCGATACCTACCTCGACCGCGCGGTACAGAGAGCTCGCAAGCTGGGGGTTGTACTTAAGCCCTTGCACGTGACCGACTCGGACATCGGCAAAGGGGTGTGCCTGGCAGCCGAGAAGGTCAACGCTGATCTGGTCGTGTTGGCCTCTCAAGACCGTCGTCCTCTGGTGGCGAGAGGACTCGTTGACCTCGACAAACTGCTCGGCGGTTCAGTGAGCGATTACATCCGAGTTCATGCCCCTGCCCCGGTGCTTCTCGTGAGAGAACCGGAACAGCGGTGATCAATAGGGAGCTGAACAGCCGTGAGGGAAGTCACCCCCCCTCACGACTGTTGGTCTGAATGAACAAGATGATCAGGAAGACGGTCGGCACCAGAACAAACAGCAGGCTGGCCACGAAGCCGAGATCGTTGGTTTCCATGAATGTGAAAGAACCTGCTGGAACGTATCACCGTCCGGAAAGCTTTGAGTCGAACCGATCAGCGCTCTTCACCGGGCGTTGCAGGCGAACCTTGACCAGAGACTTCTAAGGGCTGCATGGTTTCATCAGTCGCTGACTCGTCAACAGCGTCCTCATCAACGGCAGACGCACCAGGCCATTCCAAGGGTCCGGGAGGGAGAGGCGCCGCCAAAGCTGCAGCCACCCGCTTGGTTTGATCAGGCATCGAAGCCTGTGGCTTAGTTACCACCACCACCGACTGCTCAACAAGAGATTGACAAGCGAGGCGCCATCCCTCCGGCCTCCGCCTGAGCTTGACCTCCTCCACCGCGGTTCTCGCACTCATCGCGGCTGTGGACGTCTCGCCTTCAACTTTCACGAAGCAGGTACTGCACTGTCCGCATCCACCACAGTTACCGAGCTGCCCCTTCAGTCCGTAGAGCTGAATTCCTTCTCGCACAGCCACAGCCCGCAGGTTTTCACCCGGGAAGCACTCCACATCCCGACCTTCACGCACAAAACGGATGACAGGCATTGAACCTCTTGAAGAGAAGGGCGCTGCGACACGCCAGGGCATAGACACTACGAGCCTCAGGTTGCGTTTTGTAACCCCCCGCGAGAGATTGCTGAGAAGACAAGCAAACCCAGGAATCCGGCGGGCACGAGAACTTCGATGTAATAAGAGCCCGTCAAATCGCATTTCAGCTCACGACAGCCTGGCTCATACATCGAAGTGAACGACCTACGATCAAAAAGTCTGACTGCATTGGCAGCTACGTTCCCCCGAACCTGACTCATGGGATTGCCCTGGTATCGGGTGCACACCGTCGTCATTAACGACCCAGGCCGCCTTCTGGCCGTGCACCTCATGCACACTGCCCTCGTCGCCGGCTGGGCCGGCTCGATGGCCCTTTATGAACTCGCCATCTTCGACCCCTCCGATCCAGTCCTGAACCCGATGTGGCGTCAGGGCATGTTCGTGATGCCCTTCATGGCCCGCCTGGGCGTGACGGACAGCTGGGGAGGTTGGAGCATTACGGGAGCCTCAGGCGTGGATCCCGGCTTCTGGAGCTTTGAAGGTGTCGCCGCTGCACACATTGTTTTCAGTGGCTTGCTCATGCTCGCCGCTATTTGGCACTGGACATTCTGGGATCTCGAGATCTGGCAAGACCCCCGCACAGGAGAGCCAGCTCTCGATCTCCCCAAAATTTTTGGCATCCACCTGCTCCTGGCAGGTCTCGGCTGCTTTGGATTCGGAGCTTTTCACCTCACAGGAGTCTTTGGCCCAGGAATGTGGGTCACTGATGCTTATGGGATCACCGGTCACTTAGAGCCTGTACAACCGTCTTGGGGGCCTGAAGGTTTCAACCCTTTCAACCCAGGTGGAATCGTTGCCCACCACATCGCAGCTGGAATCGTCGGCATCATTGCTGGTGTCTTCCATATCACCACCCGTCCTCCAGAACGCCTCTACAAGGCCTTGCGGATGGGCAACATCGAAACAGTTTTGGCCAGTGCCATCGCTGCTGTGTTCTTCGCAGCGTTCATCGTTGCAGGAACGATGTGGTACGGAGCTGCTGCAACTCCGATTGAGCTGTTCGGCCCCACGCGTTATCAGTGGGACCAGAGCTACTTCAAGACCGAGATCAACCGTCGCGTTCAGACCGCGATGGATCAAGGGCAATCAGAATCTGAGGCCTACGCTTCGATTCCCGAAAAACTCGCCTTCTATGACTACGTCGGCAATAGTCCGGCCAAGGGTGGACTATTCCGCGTTGGCCCCATGGTCAACGGAGATGGCTTAGCCACTGGATGGTTGGGGCACATTGCTTTCACAGATAAAGACGGACGTGAACTGCAGGTCCGTCGCCTGCCGAACTTCTTCGAGAACTTCCCTGTGATTCTTGAAGATACTGATGGAGTTGTCCGGGCTGACATTCCCTTCCGTCGAGCTGAAGCGAAGTATTCCTTCGAACAGCAAGGCGTCACGGCATCAGTCTTTGGTGGAGCACTCGACGGTCAAACCTTCACCGACCCTGCTGACGTGAAGCGACTGGCCCGCAAATCACAGTTAGGAGAAGCGTTCGAATTCGATCGCGAGACCTACAACTCCGACGGCACCTTCCGCAGCTCGCCGCGTGGTTGGTTCACCTTCGGTCACGCGGTATTCGCTCTGCTCTTCTTCTTCGGCCACATCTGGCACGGAGCCCGTACGCTTTATCGCGATGTGTTCGCCGGAATTGATCCCGACCTCGGCGAACAGGTGGAATTTGGTCTCTTCCAAAAACTGGGAGACCGTTCTACTCGCCGACTGCCAGAGGGCTACGTTCCCCCTGCAGGCACACCGCTCAGCTGATCAGCCCTTTGGAGATAACCGATGGAAAGCTTCGCTTACATCCTCATCCTCACTCTCGCGATTGCAACTCTGTTCTTCGCGATCGCATTCCGCGATCCTCCGAAGATCGGCAAGTGATCTTCTCAGCCCCGCATTGAGCGGGGCTTTTTTTATGTCTAAAACGTGAATTCGCGCCATAGATGTCATGGGTGGACGCAAGCCTTACAATTCATACAACTACGTAATTGTTAGGGCGTGCAGTGCCCCTCCTGCCAGAACACCGATAGCCGGGTGCTCGAATCAAGAGCCGCCGACGGAGGTAGAAGCGTGCGTCGGCGACGGGAATGCCTCAATTGCGAATTTCGTTTCACCACCTACGAACGGGTTGAAACCGTTCCGATCACAGTGATCAAACGAAATGGCAATCGTGAAACTTTCAGTCGCAGCAAATTGCTTCATGGCTTGAGTCGTGCCTGCGAGAAGACTGGGATTCCTCCAGAACGCCTTGAAACCATGGTTGAAGAGCTGGAACTCAGTCTTCAACAACGCAGCGGCCGTGAAGTCTCCAGCAGTGACATCGGTGAACTGGTGCTCGAAAAGTTGAAAAGTCTCAGCGAAGTCGCCTATATCCGTTTTGCATCCGTTTATCGCCAGTTCAGCGGTGTGAGTGATTTTGTAGCCACCCTGGAAGGCATCAGTGCAACCAAGGCGGAGCTCACAGCCGCGATCTGAGCTTGATCGTCGATCTGTAGAATCTGCAATTGCCTGATCCAGGTCGGCGGGCCTGTTTCAGATCCCATCGCTCTGTCCAAGAGGCAGACCGCCAACGTTCCATGACTGTCACTCCCACAGATCCTTCCCAGGAATCTGCAGTGGAAACCGCAGAAGCGGTCGCATCCGAAACCGAAGCAGTGGCTGAAGGTTCAGCTGATCAAGCCGACTTCGGTACCGATGAAGACCTCGGCATTCCCGAAGACATCCCCACTGCTGACGATCCCAGCAGCCGGGCGACCAGCCGGGACATGGACAGTGCTGGATTCACCCTGGATGAATTCGCGGCGTTACTGAGTAAGTACGACTACAACTTCAAGCCCGGAGACATCGTTAACGGCACGGTTTTCGCCCTGGAATCCAAGGGCGCCATGATCGATATCGGAGCAAAAACCGCTGCATTCATGCCTCTTCAGGAGGTGTCGATCAATCGCGTTGAAGGACTCAGCGATGTACTGCAACCCGGTGAAATCCGGGAGTTCTTCATCATGAGCGAGGAGAACGAGGACGGACAGCTCTCCCTCTCCATTCGACGGATCGAATATCAGCGAGCCTGGGAACGTGTCCGCCAGTTGCAGAAGGAAGACGCCACCATCTATTCAGAGGTGTTTGCCACCAACAGAGGTGGCGCCCTGGTGAGGGTGGAAGGACTGCGTGGATTCATCCCCGGATCCCACATCAGTACCCGTAAACCCAAGGAAGAACTTGTTGCCGACTTCCTCCCCCTCAAGTTCCTTGAGGTTGACGAAGAGCGCAACCGTCTGGTGCTGAGTCACAGGCGCGCTTTGGTCGAACGCAAGATGAACCGCCTCGAAGTGGGTGAGGTTGTGGTGGGCACCGTGCGCGGAATCAAGCCCTACGGCGCCTTCATCGACATCGGCGGTGTCAGCGGTCTGCTGCACATCTCTGAAATCAGTCACGAGCACATCGAAACGCCACACTCGGTGCTCAACGTGAATGATCAGATGAAAGTGATGATCATCGATCTCGACGCAGAGCGAGGCCGCATCTCACTCTCCACCAAGGCGCTTGAGCCAGAGCCTGGTGACATGCTCACGGATCCGCAGAAGGTGTTTGACAAGGCTGAAGAAATGGCTGCTCGCTACAAGCAGATGTTGCTTGAGCAAGCCGAGGAAGGCGAAGAGCCCCTGGGTTCAATGATGATTTGAGGGAGCCGAGCCAATGGCTCATCTCAAACTCAAGGACCGTGAGCTCGGTTCAGTTCAGGGGGTGCTGTTCGATAAGGACGGCACCCTTTCCCATAGCGAGCCGCGTTTAATCGAACTGGCTGACGCCAGACTTGATGAAGCAGGGCGCCGATTTAGATCGCGAGGTGCCTCAGCCAGCGAGCTTCGGGAGCTGAGCGATCTGCTGGCGAGAACCTTCGGACGCTGCAGTGCAGGGGTCATCCCTGACGGCACGCTGGCCGTAGCGTCGCGACATCACAACCTGCTGAGCACCGCAACGGTGTTCTGTCAGATGAATCTGAGCTGGCCTCAATCATTGGTCCTGGCTCAGGAGGTGTTTGATCATGTGGATCAGCACAAACAAGCATTGCATCCAGGTGGGCACCCAATTGGCTTGTTGCCAGATGCAGCAAGACTTCTCAGAGAGCTGGCCGCTGCTGGAATCACTTGTGCCGTGATCAGCAATGACACTACAGAGGGCATTGAGAACTTTCTCCACCAGCACCAACTCAACGACTGCATCAGCGGGCTGTGGAGTGCCGATCACCATCCAGCCAAACCAGACCCAGGAGCTGTTCAGGGACTGTGCTCACAACTGGGCCTCAAAGTGGAGAACTGCGCCCTGATCGGAGATGCCGACACCGATCTGTTGATGGCACGACAGGCAGGGATCGCACTGACCATCGGTTACGTAGCCGGATGGCATCGCCAGCCAACACTCACCGCCCATGAACATCTGATCAGTCACTGGAGCGAACTGACCGCAACGTCAGACGCATTGTCAAAGGCCTAAAGAGTCGACCTCGTAAAGTCGCCGGCAATGACCGATGGCCATGAGTCGATACGTTTTTACCTCCGAGTCCGTTACGGAGGGGCATCCCGACAAGATCTGCGATCAGGTGAGTGATGCCGTACTCGACGCCCTTCTGGCGCAGGATCCCACCAGCCGTGTGGCCTGCGAAACAGTTGTGAACACTGGCCTTTGCATGATCACAGGCGAAGTGACATCCAAAGCGCAAGTTGACTTTATCCACCTTGTTCGCAACGTGATCAAGGAGATCGGCTACAGCGGAGCCCGCGCCGGTGGCTTTGATGCCAACAGCTGTGCTGTCTTGGTCGCCCTCGATCAGCAGTCGCCCGACATTGCTCAGGGTGTAAATGAAGCCGATGACCACGCTGGCGATCCGCTGGATTTGGTTGGCGCTGGCGATCAGGGGATCATGTTCGGCTATGCGTGCAACGAGACACCCGAGCTGATGCCCTTGCCCATCAGCCTGGCCCACCGGCTGGCAAGAAGGCTGGCGGAAGTACGTCACAACGGCACCCTCGACTACCTCTTGCCTGACGGCAAAACGCAGGTGAGTGTGGTTTATGAGAATGACAAACCGGTTGCGATCGACACGATCCTGATCTCCACCCAGCACACGGCTGAGGTGGGAGGCATGAGTGACGAGCAGGGCATCCGTGAGCGAATCACGGAGGACCTCTGGACCCACGTCGTGGAGCCGGCAACAGCCGACCTGGCCCTGAAACCAAGCCGGGAAGCAACCAAATATCTTGTGAACCCAACCGGAAAGTTTGTTGTCGGTGGCCCCCAGGGTGATGCCGGGCTGACCGGACGCAAGATCATCGTGGATACCTACGGGGGTTATGCCCGTCACGGGGGCGGAGCCTTCTCAGGCAAGGACCCCACCAAAGTGGACCGCTCAGCGGCCTATGCAGCCCGTTACGTGGCGAAAAGCCTTGTAGCAGCTGGTCTGGCGGAAAGAGCCGAAGTGCAGCTGAGCTATGCGATCGGCGTTGCCAAGCCGGTGTCAATTTTGGTTGAATCCTTCGGAACAAGTCAGTTGGCCAACGACGCGCTGACAGGTCTGGTTCAGGAGCACTTTGACCTGCGCCCCGGAGCCATCATCGAAAGTTTTGGACTGCGCAACCTGCCTCAGCAACGTGGTGGACGCTTTTACCAGGACACTGCTGCCTACGGGCACTTCGGCCGCAATGACCTGAAAGCTCCCTGGGAGAACGTTGACGCCAAGGCGGCAGAACTCCGCAACGCCTGATCGGTTGATGCACGATTCACTGGCGCTCGGAATTGATCTGGGCACCAGTGGAGTGCGGGTTGCGGTTCTTAATCAACAGCGCGATCTGCTCTACACGGATTCCAACGGCTACGACCGAGGCCTGGCGGATCCAGATGATTGGCTGAGAAGCTGCACGCAGCTGATCAAGGCCATTCCACACGAGCTGCGCAGCCAGCTCAAGGCTGTGGCTGTCGATGGAACCTCAGGGACGTTGGTTGCCTGCGATCCAGATGGCACCCCCCTCGGAAAGGCTTTGCCCTACAACGTTGCCTGTCCGGAACAGCTGGAGCAGATGCGTGAGCTGGTGCAAGCAGGCCAGCCGGCGGCGAGCGCCAGTGGCAGCTTGGCCCGCGCACTAAGGCTGCTGCAACAGCACTCGCAGCCGCTGATCCTTCGTCACCAGGCTGACTGGATCAGCGGCTGGCTGGTCGGGGACTGGAGGTTTGGAGAAGAGGGCAACAACCTTCGCCTGGGTTGGTCGCTCAGCGATCAGCGATGGCCTCATGCTTTTGAGCAACAGACCTGGCGCGAGGCACTGCCGGAGATCCGACCGAGCGGCTCAAGGCTCGGAATCATGAACACTGCCCGAGCCAAACAGCTGGGGCTATCAGAGGACATACTCGTGATCGCAGGAACAACCGATGCCAATGCGGCAGTGCTCACGGCCGATGCCGCTGACGATGAAGGCATCACCGTGCTGGGAAGCACTCTTGTGCTCAAACGCTTCACCAGCATCCCTTTACGAGATGGTGCAGGGACGTCCACCCACCGCGTGGGCGGTCGCTGGCTTGCAGGGGGAGCCTCCAACAGCGGTGGTGCAGTGCTGCGCCAGTGCTTTCCAGGGATCGACCTCGACGAACTGAGCCGTCAGATCGACCCTGATCAACAGAGTGGGCTGAAGCTGCTGCCCCTGATCGGTCGAGGAGAGCGTTTTCCCGTGGATGATCCCGATCTTGTACCAATCCTGACTCCACGACCGGTGAGTGATGCGCTGTATCTGCATGGTCTATTGGAAGGCCTGAGCCAGATTGAACGCCAGGGCTGGACCAAGCTCACTGAACTCGGAGCACCCGCGCCCAAACGTCTGGTGACCCTGGGAGGGGGTGCCAGAAACCCCCAATGGCGAAGGATGCGGCAACGATTACTCGGTGTTCCGATCCGTAGTTGTTACAGCCCTCCTGCTGCAGGGGTTGCGCGGCTCGCACTCACCGCTCTGCAACAACAAGATGATCAAATCTCCTGTTCCAGGCGAGAATCGGTTGAGCTTCCATGAGCCTTTGGCAAACAGACTCCGCGACGCTCTTGCCATCGGGCTGTTCATCGTGTTGGCCGGATTCGTCGGGTACAGCGGTTTACGACTAGCCCTGCTGCTCTGGCAACGCTTTAGCTGATTTCGTTCATCCACTCCCTGCATCTTTCCCATGGCCGCCGAACCGCTTACTCCAGCCATCAGCGAACGCATCTGTCGTCATATGAATGACGACCACAGTGATGCTGTGCTCCGCTATGCCCACCACTACGGAGGCCTGACATCGGCAACGGCAGCCTCAATGACAGGAGTGACCGCAGAAGCCATGACCCTTGAGGTGAATAGCAAGACCATCAGCATTCCCTTCGACCACATGCTCACCGACAGCGAGGATGCACACCGCACTCTCGTGGCCATGTTGAGAGCCATGCCTGCCAGGGCTGACAAAGGGGAATCCTGAAGTCAATCGCAGATCGTTGCCTTGCTGACCTGCATCAAGACCTGTCTTGGGCAGCTACTGATCGAACCCAGTTGCGCGATCTGCAAGCGACAGCTCATCTCAGAAGTTGATCAGTCAGGCCTCTGCCAGACCTGCCAACAACGCCTGGGGCTTGCTGAATCTGGGGTAAAGGGCAACAGCCCCCTGCCCTGGCGCGCAGTCTCTTGGTACAGCGGTGCCATGCGCCAGTTGATTCTGTCGTTGCGCAGGACTCACGATCTTGGCTCTCTGCAGGCGATTTGCACGAGTCTTCAGTGCGATTTACCACAAAACAGTCTGCTGATACCGATCCCTGGCTGGAAGGCGAAGAGCCGATCGAATCCGCTTCCAGAACTGATCTGCCGCTGCCTGGAACGACCAACAATTCAGCTGCTGCAGCGTTGTCGCCCCACAGTCGGTCAGCACCGGCTCAATCGTCGGCAGAGAGTGAGCAACCAGTCCGGCAGCTTCAAGCTCAACCATGCACCCACCCAGTGGACAAGCCATGCCTGGACAAACCAGCGCCGTCAGCAGCAGGTCTGGCTTGTGGATGACATCGTGACAACAGGTGCAACCGTTGTGGCCGCGAATGAGGCTCTTCAGGCTTCAGGAGTCACCATCCAAGGGGTGCTTTGCCTGGCCAGAACCCCCTGGGAGCTCCACCCCGTGATTTAAGATTTAAAGGTCGCGTAGACAACGCGCCGGGATAGCTCAGTTGGTAGAGCAGGCGACTGAAAATCGCCGTGTCCCCAGTTCAAATCTGGGTCCTGGCACCTTCCTTATGCGCCAAAAGAGCACCGAATGGTTCCTGTCATGGCACCGTTCGGTGCTTTTGAGTGCCCGAGTCTCCTGAAACCCATGACCGTTGCATTTAAGAGGGATCGAACAAAAAAAACGGGGTGGTTCTCGCACCACCCCGTGATTCCCCTATCGGTGTCTTCCCGATTCAGCCAGCACCTCCTTCAAGCGGACGAGCACAGTTTTATGGTTCATACCGATACACAACGTCGCGAAAGGCACAGTTCAGGGAAAGAGGCCGCCAGGCATCAAGCGAAGCCATCAGCCGCCATTACAGAAGCGAACTGCTTCGGCATTGGTGACGCCTTTGGCGATGACCTCGTCCACACAACCATTGAACGCCTTGCTTTCCTGCTTGACAGCGCAGAGCCCCAAGGCGATTGCTGCCAGTGAAATGGCGGAGACGACGGTGGCAGAAATCTGGATCACCCCATAAGCAAGCATCGCCTTCTTGTTGCCAGCGCAACCCTTCTTCCCCTTCTTTTTTTTGGGCGTATTTTCTGAGGAATTGTCTTCAGTCATGGTCATAGAAAAACTTTAAGAATGTTATGGACTGGAACTAAGCCGCGAAGGCATCTTTTGGCCGTAATAACCGCACCAAGGTTCTAAAAGGAACAACCCCGAGAACACATCAAAAAAGGCGTCATTTCTGCTCCCCAACCAGCACAAACGTCTTGAGGCCGTCTAACAGCCAATCCCTTCAAAACCCCCTCTGGCTTATCTCTAAGCATCTGCCGAAGGGGTATCAGAAGTGCCACTTTGCCTGACCTGCTTCTTGATCACAGGGAATTCCGGGCAAGTGAGAGCAGGAAAATCGGCTCTCGCCTCCATGAAGAGGAGACGAATCAGGGCTTTATATTGACGCCTGGTGTCGTCCACAGAGAGTCCCTGCGCTTCACAGTGCTTGCGCACGATGAACAGGAACTCCAGAAAATCGTTGCTGGAAATTCGCTCAATTGTCTTGATCGTGGCCCACGGCTGAAGACCAATGCCGATCGGTCCATTCCACAGGTTCCGCTTATCACTTAACCAGCGATTGCGATTGTTCCTTGGTTGCTGCTCTGCACGGGCATACCAGCGCTCCCAATACAACGAAAGGGCCTGGCCTTGCTCACGCTGCTGCTGCTCCAGCTGCTGATGCAGGGTTCGCCACCGCTCCTGGGACGCAGCCACAGCAATGGTTGCGGCTTCCCAGGGGTCAGTGGTTCCACAGGTTCCTTCGATCGACAGACGCTTGCCTTGTCCTCGGTTGGTTCTTCCCTTAAAACTGCGCGGATCATCGGCCGTTTTTGGAAGAAAACGCCATTGCAGATTCTTGGTCTTCCTGCTTTTTGCGCTTGGTTTCTGGCGGAAGACAGACAGAGACGGATGAACGATCGCCCCAGTCCACCCCAGATCTCGCACCAGATTCAGGCTGTGCAGAGTGCCGTCGATCCAGTTCTGGGGAAGAGAGCGAGACATAGAGTTCCCCTACCAACGCCAACGATCAGGAGGGCGAAGGAGCTACCGCCGAACCGAACCAAACGTAAGGTCGCGGTATGGGAGCAGCAAGACCAGCCTTTGCCAAAAGGCGTTGTCTTGATCACTGCTCAACCAAATCGAGTGTTTTAACGGGCCAATAGTCGCATCACCCCCAGCTCAAATCCTGGTCCTGGCACTTCGCAGAACCGCTCATTGATTCCAATCCCGGTTAACGACGATCGACAGTTCAACAATGCCGATGGCTTCGCCATGGTGTTCGATCCAGCCTGGAAAGAATGTCTCAGGCGTGGCGAGCTTGAAAACAAATCAGTCGATGAAAGAATCGAAACAGTCATCAACCATTTGAACGACCATCCCTTTGTGCAGTCAGAGCCAACACAAGCTCGCCAGGTTGCTCAGTTCAGGGTCCGACTACTGGAGCTGTGAGCAGCTGAAACAACCTTGAACCCCACCGATCAGGCAGTCAAGAGATCAATTTGATCATTGTCGTCCTGATCATCGTCATCCTGATCATTGACCTGGCCATGAGCAGGCTCAATCTGCGGGTCATCCACATAGACCGTCTCATTCAGCGAGGGTTCAAGCTCATCCTCAATGTCATCGAGCTCTTCATGATCAGAGATGGCTTCATCAACGCAGTCAGAAGCCATTTCAATTTCATTGGCTGCTGGAGTCACGAGTTCGAGCACCTGGCCGGGAGCCTCTTCGTCGAGCAATCCTTGAAGATGCCTGAGACGGTCACCACTGTCATCAAGCAGCTGTTGACTGGCTTCATCACGCGCAGGGTCTGATCCAGCAGACAAAGCATTCAGATGCAACTGCTCAAAACGCTCCTCCATGGCCAGCAAACGCAGCGTGAGTGACTCAGCGATCTCACTGACTGCATGCAGCTGTCGACTGAGCTGCTGGACCATCAGCGCATTGGATTCAGCTGCAGCCATGGGACACGAGCATTGGCGGCCCGATCGTATCGATCGTGCGTGGCTTGTCCAGGAGTGCCTGGCACAAGCAGAACCCGACCTCACACCATTCGACTTCTGGTGACATCCCTGATGCACGGCAGCTGAGATTCCGAACAGTACGGATACAGTTCCCAAGGCCGGATTTGAGCGATGGATGGATCACAGCAGGCCAACCTCATGTCGTTGCTTGAGGGGGTTGGAGCTGAAAACGAAAAGCTCCATTCGGTCGGGGATCAGATCCTGCGGCTGAATCTCAAGCCCGATGACCTGCAGCTCTGGCAGGACACCTTCGCAGCCATGACTGAGCCTGGAAATGTGCTGCTCGCCTGCGAAAGCGACGCTTGCCCGTTGGATGCGACCAAACTCACCTGGGTCGTTGGTGCCGCCATCCGCAGCACGGCAGTGAGGTCTGCTTCCGATGTTGGAGCACTGCTGAAAAGCCTTGGAGTGAGTGATCCAATTGCCGATGCCATCCCCGATCACTGCCCGGGAGTGGGCCAGGAGATTGCGTGGGCGTTCTATCTGGAACGCCACGGCTGGCTGACCGCGTGCCCGATTCTTCCCAAGACTTCGAGAAACAAGGCCGTTCATCCGTGAGCTCCGCTTCAGCAGAACGCATCAAACAACTTGCACGGGAGTCGAAGGTGTGTGGACTCAGTGGAGATCCCAGCCTTCCAGAGAACCTGCGTGATCTGATTCGTGAGGCCGATCAGAGCAAACGCTTACTCAGCGATGAAGAGATTCAAGAGTGTTGTGACTGGTCAGGTCTTGAAGCCGCTCCACTGACGGCACTTCAAAGGCAGGTTTCGGATCTTGTTGACCAGGCGCGTGCGGATCTTCTGAATGAGCAGCCGCAGCTGGTGCAACCAGGCGGCAAGTTGTACCCGCAGGATCGGGCCGACGCCTGCTGGCGCGACTGCTTTCATTTTCTGCGCGTCAGCATCTACGGCACCGCCTTAGGCAAAAGCGACGTCACGGACAGCGACGGCATGCAATGCCTGGCAGAGCTTTATGCACTACTCGATGTACCAGTACCTGGATTACTTCTGGCCCTGAATCGCCTGCGCCTGCACTCAGTGGACAGCTACAGCAAATTGGGAGCGGGAGTGGATGCCAAAACACTGAGTGATGCGTTGTCTCACCTCGGCAACATGATTCGCAAGGAGATGAAGAGACACGACGGGGCTCGGCAGGGAAGCAGTGAAGCAGAGATAAAATAAGCAGCATTGAACGAGCATTTCTACGGATGGCGCTTCAGCTGCTCGACTACCCGCTGACCAGCCAGAACAACCGTGTCGGCGACCAGGGTGGCCTGAAGTCTGAGCTGAATCGCGCGACATACCCAAGCCGTGAAGACCGGGGCTTCCAGATCGAGCAGGCCTATCGGCAGATCTTCTTTCACGCCATGAAATGCGATCGTGACGTGAACCTTGAATCCCAGTTTCGTGACGGAAGCATCACAACCAGGGACTTCATTCGCGGATTACTGCTGTCAAGACGCTTCCAGGAAGGCTATGTGGCCTGCAGCACGAATTACAGGCTGGTCGACCAGGTCGTCGGACGCGTTCTCGGTCGAGAAGTGCATGGTCAAAGTGAGCGAATCAGTTGGTCAATCCTGATTGCAGAGAAAGGCTTCAGCAGCTTTGTTGATGCCGTACTCGACAGCAGCGAATATCTGGATTCGTTTGGCTATGACGACGTGCCAAATCAGCGCTCGCGGGTGATTCCGGGGGCCTCAACCGGAGTGATGCCGATCTACCAGCAATATCCTCGCTACGGAAGCGACTGGAGAGATCGACAATGGGATCAGAAACTTCAAGCCCGAATTGAAATTGAGATCCTTGTCCCTGCCTACATCAAAACGCCTGAATGGGCTAAAAAGGCTTGGCTTGGCTTGGCTGCTATAGGAGCCTTTGAAATCATCAGAGTTCTTCTTATTGTTGCCGGAGAAATGTATGGCACTCGCTAATCGAAGAGTGATGAATCGAATCTAGGATTTAATTCAAGCCACAACTAATGACGCAGAAAGTACATTCTCATTTTGAATTCACAAGATAACTAGAGGGTTTGCCGTGAAAGAACCACTCGAACCGAGAAACAGCGTCATTTGATGACAACCAATAAACCACAAAATATCAGTGATCAAGAAACATCAAGCATCCATTCGCTGATCATTAAGAAAATCAAAGAATCGCGAGAAAACATTTTGTTGCAAGCCCCCTGGCTCTGGGGAGTTTATCCGAAAACGCGATTACTGTCTGGTCACAAGTACCCATTTGAGATCAGTAATGGTCGCCATCAAGCCGACACGGGATTTCACGAACCTGAACCGCGTCTCCTACGCCGCAGGGAATTCCACCAAAACACTTCAAAACACGGCGACCAATCTCTACCGCCAGGAAAGCGAGAAAGGCAACTTGATTCCGCGCAAAGGCCTCGCAGCGTTAACGCCTGAGGACTACAAAGCAAACCTTTGCTCCGCCATGGGCATCGGCATTGGGCCAAGGCTTCACAGCGAATGCCCTTTCAGCAGTGTCAACGAGGTTTACGCAGCCAACGGAACCGAAGCGCTAGAGACAGCGATCGCAGCAAGCTACAAGCAGGTTTTCGGCAACCTGGGTCCTATGGGCAGCCAACGCTGCACTGAGCTGGAGTCGCAACTCAGCACCGGCGAAATCAGTGTAAGAGATTTCGTGGCAGGACTTGCCAAGTCAGACCTCTACAAAGAGACGTATTTCCGTCGTGTTTCGCCGATTCGCGGCATCGAATTGAACTATAAGCATTTGCTTGGACGACCTCCCATCAACCAAGCGGAAGTGAGTGCAGCAATCACGCTCATTGCCGAATCTGGATTTGATGCATTGATCTACAAAATCACCCATTCTGGTGAGTATCTGGAGGTGTTTGGAACAGACACTGTTCCTTATCCACGCGCCTGGACTTCAGCAGCTGGTGCTTATTGCTCCACTTTCACCAATCTCGCCAGAGTTACTCCAGCCAACGCCGCTTCAGATACAACGATCGAGGCGCGCAGCCAACTGGTGATGGAATTCAGCAACGCTCGACAGATTTCTCAAGCAGCCGGATACGACGTCAGTGGATTTGTTTACTCCAAGGCCGTCAGAGACCCTTACAGCGGTTCATTCCAACGCATGTATCAGTCTAAAAACGCAAAAACTTGGGCATAAGACAAAAGTCCTAAGCTTCGGAGAAACAATCCCAACAAAGAGTTGAACATCGAAGCACCGACTGGATCAATCGGTGCTTTTTTGATGCCTTCATACCAGTCCCCAGAAAGCGCAATTCAGTAATCCATCATGGGATTTTCGATTCATGGGGCCTACACAAGGCGAACAAGAAGAAACTTGATCTCAACAACCATCGCCATTGAACACTGATTGAGTCAGATCATTCAGGTGGGGGAGAGGTAGCCTCGAAGCAATGCAATTAAGGAGGCTCGAGCTCTGACGTCTCAATTCATCGACCTTCGCAACTGGACGGCCCCCGAGACGCAAACGCCTGAAGATGCTCAAGGTGCAGCTGTTGATGCTCGTGGTTCGGACTGGAGCCAACAGGATTTGGGTCAACGTGATCTGAGCGGCGCCTTGCTCTGCCGTTGCAACCTGCGTGGCAGTGATTTAAGCCAATGCAAACTTCAAGGCGCAGATCTACGTCTGGCGGTATACGACTCGAGCACCAAGTTTCCCGTGAATTTCGATCATCAAAACAGCGGTGCCGTTGGTCCAGGAGCAAAGCTCAATGGTGCCTTTCTGAATAACGCCGATTTAAGAGGAGTTGACCTGCGCAAAGCGGTCTTGATGGGTGCCTATCTCAGCGGGACCGATCTCAGCGGAGCAATTCTCGATGGCACAGCCATGGCTGGAGCAGATCTTCGACACGCCAACTTGCGAGGTGCGATGTGCAGAGGCACTCGCTTTGGAACCAGCCAGCTGGATATGGCCGATTTCCGAGGTGCAGACCTGGAAGCTGCAGCGCTTGACTGCGTCGAATCGATTCGGGGAGCTGACTTCAGTCTGTGCCGAGGTCTTGACCAGCAACTGGAGACATTGTTGAACCGTGAAGCGCTTGAACTGGATCAATGGAACCCGTTAACACGCAGCTCAACAAGGACAAGTCTGGAATCGCTGAAAGCGAAAAATGATTCACAAAACCAAAACTGATGCCTGCTTCAGACCCCTTCCAGGAGCACCGAATTGTCATGTCACGCAATATTTAGACACACTTGATTGAGCTTTATAAAGAAGGCGCTCGCGCACGGCTGTTCTGACTGACGATAGGTCCGGCGAATATCGTGAGAACCTTCATGCCCTTCGGTCCTGCCTCGCTTTTGGGGGTCGAGCGCTTCTCGGACGAGAGTGAAGCACCCCTCGAACTGCTCCCTGGCGACGACAATGCCAAGAAGGAGCAGATCATCCGCAAGGTGTATCAGCAGGTGCTTGGCAACGCTTACGTCATGGAAAGCGAGCGCCAAATCGTTGCTGAATCGCAATTCAAGCTCGGTGAGATCAGCGTGCGAGAGCTGGTGCGACGCATCGCCAAAAGCGAGCTCTATCGCACACGCTTCTTCGACACCTGCGCGCGCTATCGCTACATCGAGCTTGCCTTCCGCCACTTTCTTGGGAGGGCTCCTGCAGACTTCCAGGAAATGCGCACCCATGCCGAGCGCCTCGACAGCAAGGGATATGAAGCAGATATCGACAGTTTTCTGGATTCAGACGATTACCAGAATGCATTCGGTGAGTGGACCGTCCCCTATCAACGCGGTTGGAAAACCGAATGTTGCACGACTCTCCAGGAATTCACCTGGAGCTTCCAGTTGTTGCGCGGAAACAGCAGCAGCAGCCTGAAGGGTGATCTGGCCGGGAACCGCAGCAAGCTTGGCGGTGCGGCTTATCAGAACCTGCCACTTCCCGTGGTTCCTCCGTCATCCACTCAGGCCACAGGCTGGAGTTTCCGCCCTTCCACCAATTTGCAGGATGCACCGACCCGGCTGGGTGCTGGTGCCGGCGAGGAGGGCGTGACCTACCGCGTGGAAGTCACGGGCTACAGCGCCAACAATCTGCGGCGCATCTCTCGCTATACCCGCAGTAACAGAGTCTTCTACGTTCCGTTCGACAAGCTTTCCGAGCAATTCAAAAGGATTCACCGAGAAGGCGGAAAGATC
The DNA here is from genome assembly GCA_003211275.1 of Synechococcus sp. AG-673-A03. Classification (GTDB taxonomy): domain Bacteria; phylum Cyanobacteriota; class Cyanobacteriia; order PCC-6307; family Cyanobiaceae; genus Synechococcus_C. The sequence continues at coordinate 18,997 of QCTE01000030.1, forward strand.
GCAAGCATCACTCCGGTGACCTGATCGCATCTGAACAAGCATTCGACCAACCCAACAACCTTTCATTAGATCTGAACCATGGCAACCAACCAAACCTCAAACGGATTCGGCGCTGAAACCAAGTGGAATAGACCTGTCAGCTTCCAGAGGAAAGGACAAAACGCTCAGAAGCCTGCACTGACCATTGGCGAATTCCTCAAACAGTCATGCGATCAGATGGCGATCGGTGTGGGTCCTCGTAGCCATGAGGATTGTCCGCACCGCGTCACAGCGGAGTGCTATAGCCCCGACGACCAGTCATCTCTGGATGAAGTGATTGCTGCCAGTTACCGACAGGTGTTCGGCAACGCGCACGTCATGGATTTTGAACGCTGCACTGAACTGGAAGCACAACTGAGAGACGGCAGGCTCACAGTTAGGAACTTCATCCGAGGGCTGGCGCAGTCAAGCTTTTACAAGTCTCGTTTCTTCTCTTCTGTTGCCCCACAACGTGGAATCGAACTGAACTTCAAGCATCTGCTCGGTCGCGCGCCCCATTCTCAGGCTGAGGTGTCTCAAAAAATCTGTTTGCAGGCCGCAAGCGGCCACGCTGCACTGATCGACAGCATCATCGACTCGGCGGAATACCTGGAGGTGTTCGGCAGTGACATTGTTCCCTACGCCCGTGCTTGGAGCTCACCTGCAGATCTAGCCACCTCAGCATTCTCAATGCTGGCAGCACTGCAAAAGAGCTTTGCTGGAAGTGACAGCGCACGCGGTGGCAGCAGTGCACTGACAAGCAGCATGGCTTCAGGCATTGCTCCTCGGATCAGCAGTCCTTCTGAAACCATTGGAGTCCGCCCCTCCACAGCATTCTCGCTTGGCCAGATCCCAAGCAAAGCTCCTGGAATCACCAGCGGCAGCGACAGCGCACCGATGCGCGGTGACTCCTACGTGTTCTTTGGTTTGGGGCAAAGGGAACAGGAAACGTTCCAACGTTGCCCAGGCGATAGTGCCGATCAACTGAATGCACTGATTCGGGCCTCATACAAGCAGGTGATGGGCAACCCTCATCTCATGGAATTCGAACGATCCGTGTCAGCAGAAAGCAAATTCATCGACGGCTATCTGAGCACTCGCGAATTTGTGCGGGCGATTGGTCTTTCCGCCGAATACAAGAAGCGTTTCTTCGAAACTAATGCGCCCTATCGGTTCATCGAACTGAACTTCAAGCATTTCCTCGGACGTGCACCAAAATCCCAAGCAGAAATCAGTGAGCACACACGAATTCTTGCTGAAGGAGGATATGACGCAGAAATTTGTAGTTACGTTGACTGCGAGGAATACCAGAGCACGTTCGGTGAAGACACCGTGCCATTCGCACGAATTCTCTCCGAAAATGGCCGCTCACAGGTGGCCTTCAACCGTCATCTCAAGCTGGCCGAAGGTTTCGCGGCAAGCGACACAGTTCTGACTAGTTCTTCGTTGGTCACTTCAGTGGCAACAGGAATGGTTCCGGGCGGATGGAGCTCGACCACAACCAGGATCAACAGAACTGGCACCCAATCTGGTGCACCAGATCCCACCAAAAAGCGCTTCCGGATTGTTGTTGCGGCACAAGCTGCGCGCACCAGGCAACGCACTGCAGGCAGCACCTACTTGGTATCTGGCAAAGACATGTCCAGCCAAATGAAGTACAT
>QCTE01000031.1 GCA_003211275.1 Synechococcus sp. AG-673-A03
CACGGTCTGGCTGCCGCGCACGGCATCAATGGCTGTTTTCAGGGCTTTGGCGTCGGCACCCACCTGACTGAGCAGGCGTTGTCCGCAGCGAGAATCCTCTGCTAATGCGAGCAGCAGGTGTTCGATGGAGATATAGCTGTCTCCGTATCCCTGCTTGAGAGATTCGGAACGATCCAGCAGGGCGTTAAGCCCTTTGCCCAGGTAAACGGATTCCGGCGGAGACTGCAGCGCCGGTTGCTGACTGAGATGAGCTTCCAGGTTGCTCCTTAGAGCGGATGGCGTCACACCGGCTTTTTCGAGAATGCGACTGGCCAGTCCGTCCTGTTCGAGGAGTGCCAGCATCAGATGCTCGGTCTCCAATTGCTGATGGCGTCGCTTCTGGGCCAAGTTCTGGGCCGAGAGGATCGCGGCCCAGGCCTTTTCAGTGAATTGTTCGGCCGTGGGTTGCATGAGTCCGTTGGTACTGCTGTCACCGTATGGGTCTTATCCCTGCTCGAGCCAGGGGGAACCGATCCACTTTGTTCGGTCTGCACGCCAGCATGCGGTCAACCGGTTCGGATCGGTAGGGTCCACCGAATCATGCAGCGATCAAGGTGGATGGAACCCCTGTGAACCCGACTCTGGTCACAACATTGGTGGCCAGAGTGCGAGAGCGCTATGGACCGTCACCCTCGGACCTGGAGAGGATGTGCTGGACCGTAGTTCATGAACATCATCACGGCGCGATGCCGTCTGAGTACGACATCCGCGAGGTTGATGAGGATCTCTATCTGGCTGTACTCACCGCAGCCCATCAGCCTTAATAAGCAGCACTTGATTTGGATTTTCTTTTTTCAGTATTTGAAGTTGATGTTGTGGAGATGCAACTTGATTGGTTTTTGGAATCTCAGTGCCACTGTGTTCTTGGCTTGAATCTTGAATGAGAACTCGTCAGCCTCCTTTAAGGCCTCAGAGTGGTGATCTTTTGCGGTTGATCGAGTGCCATCACTTTGATGGATCCGCCAGACAGCGGCAGGTCTGAAAACCGCATCTGCCTGACATCGGGATTCTCAAAAGTTTTGATGGAATAGGTGCCGTTTTTCTGATCAGAGACGACCGACCACTCCGTGATTTCAAATGTGGCTTTCGAGCCACCTCCTCCGAATCCGCCTCCAGCTGGAATGCCTTGGCTTCCCGGAGGCAAATCGAATTGGCCGAGCAGGTGGAATGCAGTCCCCACCTGCTCGGTTGAGCTCAGATCGGTGGGTGCATTTCTGCTGAAGATCAATGCTCTGATGAACCTTGATGTGGAGAGGAAATCGCCTGGCAGACCCTGCAATCCAGCACCTGCGCTGACAGGAGGCAGTGCCAGCCCGTTCACTCTGATCTCTGCCGGAGGCATGGCGTTGAGGTTGCCATAGTTACCCGCGGCAATCAGTTGATAGGGAAGCGGTGGGGAGTTGGTGTAAACAGTGGTCGGGTTATCGAGCATGTTCAGCTCCCCTTTGATGTATTCCACAGAAAGGCTGTTTCCATCGCGATCGTGCAGGATCATGTGAATGGGAACAGTTCCTCCAAAAGCCTGCAGCACTGATCCATTCACCAGAACACTCGGAAGCGACTCTTTGACTTCGGCAACCGACTCAAAATTGCTCAGGACATAAGCGAGCAATTGCCAGCTGGTAATCGAGCGATCGCTCTGATCGGCAGGAACGTTCTGAAACTGTGTGTAGCCCTCGAAATACAGCAATCCTCCTGCCATTCCCTTCTCATTCATGCCATCGACGAGCGCGTCGTTGACTCCTACGGCGTTCAGGCCGATCACCGCGTACCGGCTTGTCCAGCTCAGACCGCTTCCCTCCTGGCCTGATGGACCGGCACCTTGGATCAGGGTGCCGCGTTGGATCAGTACGGCCTCGCTGTTCAGTGGTTTGGCAAATTCCATGGTTCGGCCGTACACCCTTCCACCGTCATTGCCTCTCAACGTGAAGCTGGTGCAGGCTGAAGCTGAGCCGATGCTGGTGCTGGCGATTCCGAGACCAAGCCCCATGGCCAGGGCTCGTTGCATCGTTGGGGCCATAGGGTTTCTGAAGCTCCTTCTCAAAGGGTGTGAAGAGGGCCTATTCAGTGGCTCCTCCTCCAGGTTTTCTTTGCTCTTCGCGCCAGGTCAGAGATCTGATTCTCTCGGCCGCTCCTACCTGGCCTCTAAATCTGGGGATCCTCGATGCACCTCAAGACCGGACTGATGCTCGGTTATTGACAGGTGAACGTATTCATCAAATCTCTGCGGGAGCGATTCAGTTTGAGGCGCTCAACACTTGCGATGAATTGGTGGTTTGGTTCCCGATTCTTGATGTATGCGCAGAACGAAGTCTCAGTGAATAGCTTTTTCAGCAACAATGTTATGAAAGTGCTTTGGATGCTACGAAGTATCTTACGTTTTTGTTAAGCCGAGTGAAGATTGCTGTTCCTGTCTTTATGAATGGAAGGATTGCTTTAATGCATGATGGCTAAAAGAGGCATTATTTCTACGATCAAAGAGCTCCGTAATGCGATCTTGAATTATGAGGTCAAGGAGGTTTCCAGTGATCTGGTTTTTAATTTTCCAGCAAATGGCTCGCTTTACAATACGAATATAGGATTTGCTTGGACAGGAAGTTCGGCGACTTTATATGACTTGCTTGTTCTTAATCAACGATTTCAGTCTTCTTCAGTTGATTTGTCTTTGAATGATCAGAATGCTTTGAAGATTAATCCAAGAGTTCTTAATGCGATTCAGCGTGGTGTTGGTTTTGGTTTTGCATATCAAACACTTCTTGGTGTTGAAGAATTAGAAAATACTGATTATCCGGTTTTTGATGCTAAGGCTACTTTTGCTACTTCTGCTGCCATCTTTGACAAGAAAAAAGGACCTTTTACGGCATTTGATTCAGATGGAAAAGAAATTTCGATCAATCAGTTAACAATCGATCAGAAAATACCTACTCAGGCTTATTGGCGAGAGCTTCTTGCTGAAAAGATTTCTAAAAATATTGACAATCCTATTGCTATTCCTGGAATTGTCTTCTCTGAAATAACCAAGAGTTATGCGAATAGTGATCCGACTACGACAAATTATGGAAAGATTGTTGGCATTAAAGATACGCTGTTTTTTGGTGCCGGGGGTGGCTCTAGTGTTTTAAAGCCAGAGGGTCGTCCTCCGTTCACTGAAGGATTAGATAGTGCTGACTTTGATCAATGGAATACGTTCCCTCAATCGTTTGTCAGTTCAGAAGGTGCTTTTGAACTCATGAAGAGCGTTAATAGGACCTTTGGTATTAATGGATCTCCAAATTTCAGCCTTGATCAGGCATCTGGAATTTTTTATGAAGAGTTTTTGCGGAGTAGATTGGAGGAATATATTCAAATAGAGAATCAAGGTGGAAACATTGAATCTAGAAAAGCCGAAATCATTGGCGAACTTGTGGTGTTGGTTCGTTCCTTTGAGAATTTTCAGCTTGCTTCCTCTTCCTTGAATACTGGTAGTAATGGAGAAGGTTTTTCAAACGCTGCCAATCCATTGGTTGGAAGAAGTTATGAGGAAATTACTGTAAATAATGATTTTTATATTGATACTTTCATGGGGCAAGAGTTTGTTGTTGATAATTTGAAGAAGCCTGCCCCTGGTGGATTTGCGGCTGAGGGTTGGTTGTCTTTGGAGACAAGTTCTGATGTCGATCCAAATGATAATACTTACCCTGGCGATGGATGGTTTAGTTTGGGCAAAAAAAAGTTGCTTAAGAAGAGCGATATTGGTGGTGATTTAAATGACTACAGAAGTAATTTTGTCATCAATGACCACACCATCAAATATGCCGCTTTTGCTCGGGATTCGGTGAGTAGTGATACAATTACCGCCGCTGAGTTAACCTCAAAATTTAAGAACACGCTTCAAGGTCGTACGCGTATTCGTAATGATGCTTTTGAGGATGTTCGGATTGATGATCTTGTGGGCTTTGGAAGTGACTTCCTTCCGGATGACTTCAGTACATTCATCTCAATGGCTGGTGGAGTGGATCGCGTCACAGGAAGCCGCTTTGCGGATGTGATCATTGGGCCAGGTCAGAGTAGTTTGCATGGGACCATGACATTTAACTCTGGAGATGGTGGTGATTTTGTCAAGCCAGGAAGAGGGCAGTCGTTGTGGTTGCTTGGAAAAGGGCGTGATGTCATTGCATTTTCCAAAGGTGATTTGTTTGGCCAGTCAATCTTCCTTGACTACAACAAAAAAGAAGATGTATTGATCTACGAAAAGGGTATCACCGCTGAAATAGATGCCAATGATCGTTCAATTCTTTATTTGAAAGATGATTCAAGTGACGCCGTAAAAACGATCCTGCTATCCGGTTCTAGTGATCTGTTTTGGTCTGAACAATCAATCCAGGCTGGCTTCTGAAGTTGATGCTGAAAGGCGGCCGAGTGGCTTTGACCTGAGGGTCAAATCAACTCTTGGGCGCAATTGATTTGAATGCTTTCAGCGGTGCGCTTCGCATTTGGGCTGAAATTCACTGCATCCATCGGGACGGCATGTCAAGCAGGTCACCGATGAACTGCTTATTCTTTGGTTTGCTGGTTCGTCAGGTCAGCATGGATCTCACCCGCTTCACGTCTCCCACTGCGTCACTCCACTCAAGGCATGTGTGAGCTGTAGTTGCATTCCAACCAGGGCATGGGCCATGGTTAAGCAAATCTGAAGGAGTGGGTTGTGAAGGTTGCCCCGTCCTGTCCCCTGCATCTGGGGATTCTCGATTCACCTGACTACTGGACCGACAACGCTCTGGTTGAGTCCGTATCGCCAACCACCGCTTCGCAGTGGAGGCAATGGAGTGAACAGTCAGAGTCCGATCGCAGACTCAGGAACCCTGACCGGCAGGCTGGTATTCGTGGCTGAATCGTCCTCCGGTCGGCAGGATGAAGACATGAAGAAACGGTCATGGCTGACTCGGATCAGTTCACACCTTCTGGGTGTGGTGGATGAGTACTGGGCGATGCGCGAACCCGCCCAGTATCACCGGCAGCTTCCCTGTTGTGATCTGAAAGGTGAAATGGATGCGACCCGATCGACCAGCCAGCGTTGAGACAGTGGAAACGGCAGCACTGGTTGCAGCGCTCTGAGACAGCATTCCCGCTTCAATGACGATATGGCTGCCACTCCGTTGGACTGTGGCTAGGGGTTGGAGATGACCTCATTGATGGTGAGCTGCATGTCCGTGATCAATATCTCCGGCGACAAGACCCCCAAGCTGGATCGTGTGTCTGAGTACTGGCCGCGCACGATCCAGCAGTACTGGCGTGATCAGGAGAGCCGTCAGAAGTCGCTGCAGGCCAAGCTCTTGTCTGAAACGATTCGCCTGCAGAGTGCTTCAAGGCCTCGTAAGCAGCTCTTCGCGAAGCGGCAGAGTTTTGTTGCTCCGTGCCACACGCTTCGGTCATAGGGTCCGTCTCAGCGACAGGCACTAAGATTGACTTTTGCTGCTTTGAGGGCTTCTTCACAGGCGGCACGGTCCTCCTTGTCGATCTCTCCCTGACTGCCATTCAGGCGGGCTTCAAGAAACGCGATCTCTTCGATCCAGTGATGGCGGTCGTTGGGTTCAGGGCTCATGGCTGACGGAGAGTCGTTGCGACTGTCGCACTTACCATCCCAGCATCGAGGAGGTGCTGATGTCTGTTGTGGTGCCGGAGGATTTTGATTATTCGGCTTCGATTTCGTTTCTTGAGATCAGGGATCAGCTGCCTTTGATCGATCCTGAAAGCCTGTCCCGGCAGGATGTGCTGACGATTCTTCTACACCTGTTTCGTCAGAAGCCTGGTTTTGTCGACCGCGGTCACGATGTCAATAACACCGAAACGGCCTGGGTGAATGCCTATCTCTTCAGGCTCAGGCCAGGCCATGACGATCAGGGGTTGGAGGGATATGTGGTCGAATGCATCGGATCCAGCGTGGATCGCATGGCCGAGCTGCTCTGATCTCAGGCCTTGATAACCGGCGTCCGGGCCCGTTCAGTTACACCTGTCGTGGTCGATCAACCAGGTCACATTGATTCAATCCCTGAGCATTGGGGTCGGCTTGCTGGAGCCGGTGCAGGATGTTGCGCAGATCGGCTCCAGCCAGTTCTCCGTTGGTTTCCCACTTCAGGCTGGTCCCGCGACGGTTGTGAACGGTGTCGTTCATGAGCATTCTCGAGCGAATGCACTTTCGTTGATCAGCAGGGCTCGGGAAAGCTGCCCACCAAAATCCTTAAAGGAAGTTAAAAGTGTGTCGGTTGTTACCATTCCGGTGCGGCTCGTGCTCAGCCGAGGCCTTTGGCTTGCGCCTGATGGGTGAGGGCGCGTTGCTGGCGGCTGAACAGTGCTTCGCGTTCAATCGGTTCTCCCACATGGGGCGCGATTTCGACGCCACTGGTCTGCATGGCCTGCTGCTGCTCCTGTTCTTCGCTCGACCCCGTCTCGGTCTGCAGGTAGGCATTCACGCAAGCCTGGGCAGTTTCCGTGGGCGCGTAATAAAGCGTCCCAGGCCCCCTGCGTCGGCGAGTCAGCTGTCTCGCCAGGCGACGCTGCTGCATGCCTGCCCAGAGTTGTCCTGGGTTGCGGACCATATAGCTGTTGAGACTTGGCGCCTCGGTGTCTTCGCTGAGCGCCATCGAGGTTCCATCAACGAAGTCGCTCAGCAGGGTGACGACTGGCATGGCCTGGGCCGCAAAGGTTCAGTCTGTGCTGTCGTGCGTTCTGATTCCCAGAGCACTGCGGCTGAACCAGCTCTCCATGGCTGAAGTCTGACCGTCTTCGATCAGATCGGCACGATTCAAAGCGAAGTCGAGACTTCTTGCCAGAGAAACAATGTCAGCATCATTGGAGCAGCCATGCAGTTGTCGTCTGAGCGATGCACTGTGTTCGAGCGCATGAACAAAGGCACTTAATGCTTCTCTGCTCATCGTGACCACCCCTTTTCGGCCTGTTTTTCGACGAAGGCAGCCACATCATCGATTTCTGTGAGACTCAGCTTGCCTTCGTAGGAAGGCATTGCATTTTTACCATTCTCGATCTGGTGCTCGATGGCTTCAATCGGATGCTGGCTGTAGGAGTCGAGGTAGGCCTGCAAGTCCGCCTGGCTCAGGGTGCGAGTGGCCCTGATCACATTGCCGCCACCCATATGGCAGGCAGCACAGTTGCTGGAGAACAGCTGGGCTCCATGAGACAGGTCTGGGTCAGTCATGGCTCTGACCGGTAGAGCCGCTCCGAGAGTGAGGCAGAGGCTGAGGATCAGTGCCAGTGCAGAGGCAGGGTTTGGCATCCCTTGGCGTTCATCTCTAGGCCAAACCTATCCATCATCAACAGCATGAAAAGACCCCAGGTTGAACATTGACAATCTGGGGTCTGAATATGTTGAAACCTGAAAAATCAGGTGTTGTCTGAGCGAATCACTCGACGATCACTTGGCCAACCATGCCAGCGCCGCGGTGGGGCTCGCAATAGAAGTCGAAAGTACCGGCTTCACTGAAAGTTTCTTCCCAGGATTCGCCGGGGGAGAAAGCCAGGTCGGGGTGGCTGTATTCGTCGTGACCATCGAAGACGGCGTTGTGAGGGGCCATCTTGTTGTTGACGAACTTGACGGTGTCACCAGCTTTGATCGTGACGGAGCTGGGTTCGAAAGCCAGCATTCCGGAGTCTGCGCCAAGCTTCACCTCAACGGTGGCGGCACTTGCGGAAGCAACACCCACGGTGCAGGCCAGCACAAAAGCGAGGGCGGTGTAGAAGATCGATTTAAGGCTCTTCAGCATGACGACTGTTGAAGTTGCCTAATTATAGGCGAATCTCAGGGTGATCCCCGATTCGGTAAACCTGAATCCAGCAAGACCGATTCCAGATTTGCGGCATGGCTTTTGTCGCCGAAGTGCTCTGGCTGGGTCACGGGTTGGTGAATGAAATGGCGCTGACGAATGGAAAAGCGATCCCAGGCATTCACCTCGATCGGCAGCACCCTGATCAGTGTTTCGATCAACCAAGGCCAGAGCGGGATGCCAGGAGTTCGTCGAATTCCCCGCCAGCGGCAGAGGATTGCCACTGCTTCATTCACGCTGATGGCTTTCTGTCCCATCACAATTCTGCGCACAGCTCCCTGGCCGGGCTCCGGGTTGCGTTGATGGGGATGGGTGGCGAGATGGCCGCAAATCGCAGCGATGTCTGCTGCATGGATGAAGTGGAAACTGGCATCGGCCCGAAGGAATCGAGCCAGCCAGAGCCATTTGCTGGCCTCTACGAGGCCTTCTGTGAGGTAGCTGGTGGGGAAAGGACTGCTGCCGTCGACTCGGCCTCCGAACACCAGGGTGGGGAAGACGGCAACGATTTTCTCGGCGAGAGGATGCTCCTCCAAATCTTTCAGGCACTGAGCCTTCGTCTGGATGTATTCAGTGCCGTAGGCCAGTGCTTCGGTGAGGGGCTGCAGATGTCGATCCAGGATGCTGGCTGTTGAGAAATAGGTGATTTGCTCGATCGAGGATGGATTGAGCAGTGACAGCATTCGCTTCACAGCCACAACATTCACCTGCTGAGCCCGTTCTGGATCACCCCAGGCAGTGGCTGTGTGGATCACGCGGTGCACACTGGCCAGCTCAGATGCGAATCGATCGGCTTCGCGAAGGTCGCCCACCAGCAGTTGGATCCGCGGATGATCCGAGGAAACCGCAGTGAGTTTGCTGGGATCACGCAGCCAGAGCAGCAGCTCCGCGTCGCTGTTCTCCAGCAGCCATGATGCGGTGTATTGCCCGACGCAGCCGCTGGCACCCGTGATCAGGATGCGCGACGGAGTGGTGGTCTGACTCAAGCGAGAGCCCCGACTCGATCCATCACGCTCTTGCCTGCGGTGAAGAAGGCAGCTCCATTCTCCTCAGGTGTCCCGGGAAGGATTCCGTGGCCGAGGTTGAGGATGTGGCGGCGGCCTTTGGCCTTGCGAACGCAGTCGTCGATTCGGGCTTCGATGGCCTGCGGGGTTCCGAACAGCAGGCCGGGATCAACATTGCCTTGTACACCGATGTGTTTAGGCAGTCGTGCACAGGCCTCTGCCATGTCCACGGTCCAGTCGAGGGAGATGATGTCCACACCAGTCTGGGCCATCCGTTCGATCACGCCGGCGCTGCCGGAGATGTAGAGGATGAACGGGGTATCGGGATGGGTCTGCTTGACCAGGTCGACCACCTTTTTCTGGTAGGGAGCGGCGAAGACGTCGTAGTCGGCTGGGCTGAGTTGCCCTGCCCAGGAGTCGAACATCTGCACCACCTGTGCCCCGGAATCAATCTGATAGCGCAGGTAGTTGGCAATGGACTCGGCGAAATGATCGAGCAGTTTGTGCAGCAATTCGGGCTCACGGAAGGCCATGGCCTTGATCACCGCATAATTCTTGCTGCTTTTACCTTCCACGACGTAGGCAGCCAGCGTCCAGGGAGCACCAACGAAACCCAGCACAGCCGCCTCATTGCCGACGCTCTCACGTAAACGACCCAGCACCTCGCCCACAAAGGGCATGGATTCGTTGGGAATCAAGGGTCGCAGAGCGTTGACCTGGTTGAGATTGCGAATCGGATCACCGATCTGAGGTCCTTTGCTCTCGATGATGTCGAAGTCGATTCCCATGCCAGGAAGAGGCGTGAGGATGTCGGAGAACAAGATCACCCCGTCTGGCTTGAAGGCCCTGAAGGGTTGCATCGAGATCTCATAGGAGAGATCGGGGTTTTCAGAACGCTCACGAAAGCTGGGGTACTTGTCTCTCAGGTCGCGGTAGATCTTCATGTAACGGCCGGCCTGACGCATCATCCAGACCGGAGGACGCTCCACCGCTTCACCGCGGGCTGCACGCAGTAACAGAGGCAGAGAGTCGCTCATCAAGCCGAAATCCAATCAGTCGGAAACCTACCTGAAGAAACTGTGCAGAAGCGCTGGATTCCAGGCACGCTGAGCGGTTCGTCACATCGTTGGCCTGGGTTCAGTCGCTCTCGGTTTGTTCAAGGGCGCGCAAGCTGCGTTTCGGATCGTGTCTGAACACCATCAGGCTTAACGGTGGCAGGCACAGATCGAGAGAGTTCTCGTATCCATGAATGCCCCACTCATCGGTGGGCTTGCCTCCCATGTTGCCCAGATTGCTGCCGCCGTATTTGGCTGCATCTGTGTTGAAGATCTCCTCGTAGAAGCCCGCTAGTGGCACGCCCACTCTGTAATGGGAATGGCTCTGAGGAGTGAAATTGGCAACCACAACAAGCCAGGTTCCGCTGCTGCTTTCCCTGCGCATAAAGCTGATCACTGAATGGCGATTGTCGTTGCAATCGATCCACTGGAAGCCGAACTGATCGAAGTCGTCCCTCCATAAAGCAGGTTCTGCCTTGTAGAGAGCATTGAGATCGCCCACCAGGAGTTGAAGCCCTTGATGCGGTTCGTGGTTCAGCAGATCCCATTCCAGATCGCCCCACACATTCCATTCGGCTCGCTGACCGAATTCCATGCCCATGAAGATGGTTTTCTTTCCTGGGTGAGTCCACATGTAGGCCAGAAGAGCGCGCGTGTTCGCGTATTTCTGCCAGTCGTCTCCAGGCATCTTGTGCAGAAGATGGCTCTTGCCATGCACCACTTCATCGTGGCTTAGGGCAAGCATGAAATTCTCGGTGTAGGTGTACCAAATCGAGAAGGTGATGTTGTTCTGATGAAACTGTCGGAACCAGGGATCCAGCTCGAAGTAATCGAGCATGTCGTGCATCCAGCCCATGTTCCATTTCAGGTTGAATCCGAGGCCGCCAATGTCGGTGGGCTGGGTCACCATCGGCCAGGTGGTGGATTCCTCCGCAATCGACAGTGCTCCTGGGAAATGCTGGAAGAGCACGTGATTGGCCTGCTGAAGGAAACGCACCGCTTCAGTGTTCTCACGGCCGCCGTTCTCATTGGGTAGCCACTCGCCGTCCGGCCGCAGGTAATCGCGGTAGAGCATGGAGGCCACCGCATCCACCCGGATACCGTCGATGTGGAACTGGTCAAACCAGAACACCAAGTTGGCCACAAGGAAGTTGCGAACTTCATTGCGGCTGTAGTTGAAGATCAGCGTGCCCCATTCCTTGTGCTCGCCGATGCGTGGATCGGCGTGCTCGTACAGATGGCAGCCATCAAAAAAGGCCAAGCCGTGACTGTCACGAGGGAAGTGACCTGGCACCCAGTCGATGATCACGCCGATGCCCTCGGCGTGGCATCGATCGACAAAAGCCCGGAATTCATCCGGGGTTCCGTAACGGCTGGTTGGGGCATACCAGCCAGTGACCTGGTAACCCCAGGAGCCATCAAATGGATGCTCGGTGATCGGCATCAGTTCGATGTGCGTGAAGCCCCTCTCCTTGACGTAGGGAATCAGCCGATCAGCCAGTTCCGGATAGGTGAGTAGGCGAGCACCTGGTTTGAGATCTGCTGCGGGAACCGGTGGCCTGGCACTGCCATCAGCCTCAAGGAAAGGCTCTTCCGCGGAGGCGTGAATCCAGCTGCCAAGGTGCATCTCATACACGGAGATCGGCTGATCAAGCACATTGCTGCTGTCGCGCGTCTGCATCCAGCTGCTGTCCGTCCAGTTGAAACCATCGAGATGGCTCACCAGGGAGCTTGTGTCTGGACGCACTTCGTGCTGGAAGCCGTAGGGATCGGCCTTTTGGTAGCAGTGGCCGTCCTGGGTGCGGATTTCGTATTTGTAGAGCTCGCCTTCAGCGAGTCCGGGTACGAACAGCTCCCAGATCCCGCCGAGGCGCTGTTGCATGGGGTGCTGGCGACCATCCCAGCTGTTGAGGTTCCCGATCACGCTGACGCTGCGGGCGTTGGGAGCCCACAGGCAGAACATCACCCCCTGGACGCCGTCTTGATCGCAGCGATGGGCACCCATGCGCCGCCAGATGTGATGGTGATTCCCCTCCGCGAACAGATGGCGGTCCATTTCGCCCATCCATTCCTGACGGAAGGCCCAGGGATCATGCTGTTCATGGGTCATCCCTCCACGGCTCACGCGCACCCTGTAGTTACTCCCAGGGTCGTGATTGATCTCAGTTTCGAAGATCCAGGGATGGTGTGGAGTTGCCATGGCGATCTCCTCTGAACCGCTCAGAAGAGTCACGTTGTTGGCTTCGGGCATCCAGACACGGATGACCCAGCCACCGTTGTCTTGGGATTGAGGGCCGAGAATGGAGAAGGGGTGGTCGTGACGACACTCCGCCAGTCGCTGGGCATCCTCAACCATCCAGTCCTGCACAGTGATGGTCATGACGACGGAGCTTTCGTAGGCCGGGAGCTTAAGCGGAAAGCCTGCTCAAACTCCTTCCCTGCCAGGGATTTCAGACCAGATCTGCTGAGAAGTCGACGTTGATGATCCGCCCCTGGCGGTTGAAGATCACAAAGAGGTTGTCGGTCATGTTGCCGAATTCAATTGTGACCAACACCAGTTGCTGCTCACTACTGCTCGAGGCTGCAAGCGCGCTCTTGATGCTCTTCACACCCCCGAGAACCCGCTCCAGCTTCGACCACTTGCGTTTGAGGTCAGCTGGTGAGATCTCCTTTTGAAAGTCGAGGTCCAGGTAATACCGGGCTGCGATCCAGCGACCGGCATCCAGATCTTGCACAAACTTCAGTGCGGTCTGTTCGATCGGGAGCATCGTCTCGACCCACTTCCAGGCCAGCAGTTGTCCGTCGTCATCGAGCACGAGTAACAGAGGCAGCTCACGGGTGCCGCTGTTGGTGATGGCCACTGTTTCCACAGTCGTGTCGTCAAGACCTGGATTGACCGAAACCACGCGGAAGGATTCGATCATGGGCGCGCTTTGAAGGCGCTGGCTGATGGCCTCCACGCTGGTCGCTGATTTCAGGGGCGTCGCCAACATCTTGTAGATCCCCTCCGCGTTCTTCGCTTGGATCGATCTGAGCAGTTCGTTGGCGGCGTTTTGGGCTTGGCTTGCAGTGAGATTGGTCCGCGGCGCATTGAGGGCCTGTGCAACCGGTACGTCTGCTCGGACGCTTGCCGCAGGGATCATCTCCACAGTGCAGGCGGCCATGGCAGCGGCCAGAAGACAGGAGGTGAACTTCACGGCAATCGTCAGAACGGTCGCGTCAGTCTGCCGGAGTTCCCAGGTGTTGGGGCGCCAGCAGAGGCAGCATCCACAACTGAGCCATCTCAAGATGCAACTCGATGCTGATCACGCGGCAATCGGCGCAGGGTGCGCTGCAGGGCACCGCAGGATGCCCAGGATTGATCGCAATGGCTGGCCAGGCGGCTCCTGCAATCGATAAACGCAGCCGGTCTCCGGGCTCGAATGTGGCAAGCAGCGGTTGAAGGTCTAGCTCCCGTTCACAGAGCTCGAGGGCTTGCTGTCCGCGGACTCGCAGCATCCCCGTTGAAAGCTGTTGCACCGTATTCGTGCCCAGGGGTAATCGCGACAGTGCCACACAAAGATCAAATCCAGGTTGGTCGGCGCAGGCGTGAAGTCTGAGCTTCGGCTTGCCCCGCAGATGCAGGGCGCCTTGCAGGGGGGCACCGGTGAACACGGCTATGTCACTGCGACGATCAAGGGATGCCCGATCGCAGGGCCCGGCGCTTGGGCTGAGATGCCCACCGATGGCGGGCACAGGCCGCCATGGGTCATGCACGATCACCACCTTGTCGCCATGGTCAGGAGCTGCGTCAAGGATCTGTCCTTCGTCTGGGTCAAGGCAGGCGAGGCCTCGACTGCAGAGATGCCAGCACTGCTGATCTGAGGGTTGAGATGAGTCCCTGGATAAGGGTGTGATCGATGCTGGATTCAGATCGTTTGCTCCGCACCAGCTTTCGCTGACTTGGTCCCAGAGCCAGATGACGCTGTCATCCGCACTGTGCGGGGGTGCGCAGTCGCTGGGAGAGGTGATCAGATGGCGCTGGAAGAACTTCAGCAGCAGTTCGCTGCTCTCGGCCCACCACTGCAGATGGGTTGCAGGGCCGATGTGGAGCTCGGGTTGCCCTCCCGCCGCTCTGGCCTGTTCCGCAAGAGCAATCACGCCGCGGAGATGGGGATCCCACCACCCACCCAGTAACAGCATCGGTTGCTGCAGCCATCGATGTGGCACGGAGTGTTGGATCCAGTCACTGTCCCGTTCGGGGCTTTGCTTGAGCCAGCGCAGGGCCATGCCGTTGGGATCATGGCGTTCAAGCATCGGCATGCCTTCTCGCAGATAACTGCCGTCTTCAAGGCTGCGTCGCATCTCCTCCCAGGCCTGATGGTCTCCCCGCCTTTTGGCCTGGAGACTGGCCAGCTGCAAGCCCCAACCCAACCCCAGATGCCACCAGTGGGCGTTGCCGTCGCAACTCCAGTGATCCCGTTCATCCAGGCCACACATCGCTGGTGCGAAACAATCGGGCGGTGGGCAGTCCGAAGGCGCCAGCAGTTGGGTCAGGCCTTGATAGGAGAAGCCGTACATCCCGACTCGACCATTGACCTCTGGCCGTTGCCTCAGCCAATTCAAGGTGTCGGCCGTGTCGTGCGCTTCCTGGGAGAAGCCGCGGAAACGTCCTCCCGACGCTCCCTGACCGCGCACATCCTGAACCACAACTACAAATCCGTGACTGCACCACCACTCGGGGTGAGGGAGCGTGACGGTTGAAGCGATGGACCTGCCATAGGGCTGTCTCATCAACAGCGCAGGCCATGGGCCATCTCCGCAGGGTCGCCATACCCGCGAGACGAGCTCAACGCCGTCGCGGGTGATCAGTGACGCATCAGCGAACATCCGGGCAGTTGAGACCGATCACATAGGTCGCCACAATTTCAGCTTCCGTCGTGTTGAGGTTGCGCTGGCCGGCAATCACAGCAATGGATTGGCTGGACAGTGCTGACCCCCCTTGGGCATTAATGGATTTGAACTGCTGGCAGAGTGCCTTGGCTTCACCGGGATTGCGCTTGACACTTTCCAGGAGAGACGATTGGGCCTGACTGAAAGGGCTCACCGCGAACAGTGTTGAAACTGCGGCAACTGTTGCGAATCTGAGGTTGTTGAGGAAACGCATCGGAACCTCTGTCCGAATCTGCCCCTCATTTGAAACGGGTGAGACGGAGCTTGCTGGCCTGGACGGTCAGTTCGTGTTTTGCCTCTCCCTGGCACGCAGGATCCAGCGGCGGGCCACGGCAAGATTCACAACCGGGGGACGTCCGCTTCGCAGCTGACGTTCCAGTCGACCGGTGCGGGTGAGCACCTCCTGAGGGGAAGCCCCAGCGATCGCGGCCACGGTGGCCAGTCCTGCGTGCATCAGCAGGGCAGCATCCTGGGGAGCCAGGTCCAGCGCGCAGGCCAGATCGGCCATTCCTTGCAGACGTCTGAGGTTGCGTGCTGACGCCCGTCCGCTCGAGGCCAGTCGACTGATTTGCAGCTCGTCCAGAGCCTGCAGCTGTCCCCAGGTGGTGATGCCGGAAGCCAGCAGCTGTTTCAGTTCATCGCGCAGGCCCTGGGGTAGCTCCTGCAGAGGATCGTCTGGTCTCATTCGGCACGGAAGTCGCGCACGGTTTCGCCCAGAACCACTGATCTGGAAGCTCCTTCACCCGCAGGCTGGAGCTGACGCAAGCGAACGGTCACCTCAGGGCTGTTGCGGCCGCCAGGACGAACATTCCCCGCCAATTGCTGCAGGGTCGGTTCGATCGCTTCGTCTGGAAAGTCGGCCTGGGCCTGAGCCACCACCAGATCATCACCATTGTCAAAAACCACCGGGGCTCGCAGTGCTCCTTCCACGCTGACGCTGGGTGTGTAGCTGAGACCAAAAGCCCAGCAGCTGGCTGACAACAGCAGTGTGAAGCTGCTCACTCCCACCAGCCGGAAACGAACTCCCCAGCGGGCGATGAAGGCGATCAGGGTCAAGCCAAACAGCGCCAGACCGCCTTTGGCGAGCCAGATGCTGGAGGTGGAGAGCAATTCCTCAAGTGGCATGGGCTGGTCTGCTCGGAATGTGCTCCTTATATTGCGTCGACCTCCGGTGTATTGACGGGCATCGATGCGAGGAGGTCCACCCAGCACGCGGCGTAACAGGCACGTCCTGATTGTTTTGGGTGGATCGCTCATCGGTGGGGTGGCGCTCTGGTTTGCTGCCGATCACTGGGTCAGTTCGCTGTTTCAAAGGGTGCGTCCTGAGATCGAGGCACAGATCTCAAAGCCTCTTGGTCACCCCATCAGCATCGGTCGCTATCGCGGCCTGGGTCTGCAGGGAATTGCGCTAGGTCCTGTTCAGGTCCGCAAAGGTCCACTCGATCAGTCGACCGCAGAGATTCAGCGCATCACCATCGGGCTCGATCCCTTCGCCAGCATTCTGCAATTCAAGCCCGTTCTCACGGTGCGGGTCAGAGGAGCTCAGCTCGATTTACGGCGTAATGATCAGGGCGCTTACTGGGTTCCAGGACCCTTCCCAGAGCAAGGCGAGCCACCCCGCTTGGATCTGCAGGTGCGTTTCAGCGACCCGGCCAGGATCAGGATCGTCCCTGCGAGACTCAACCTGACAGCTGCTGGTTGGAGCGGCATCCGTCTTGATGAGCACAGGGCTGATGGCGTCCTCAAGGTCGTGCTCCCAGACAGGGGGCGTATCACCGTTAAGGCACGGGGCCGTTGGGTCCGCCCGGAGTTTGAGCTCACCACCCAACTGGAACGAATTCAGTTGGAGCGCTATCAGGGCTTATTGCCGGTGAATCTGCCCGTTCAGATGCAGGGGCAGCTTGGTGGCAACCTGCGTCTGGGCTGGCGTGGGGGACGAGCCAACTGCAGCGGGGGGCTGTCTCTGAAGAGAGCGCAGTTCAGTGGCCAGGCCATGGAGCACAGGCTGGAGTCTCCACAGTTGCGAGTCAGTTGTCGCGGGGACACCCTCAAAGTTCCGAACAGTCGATGGACTTACGGGCCCTACAGGGCTTCTCTCGGCGGCAACGTGCGTCTCAACCGCTCCTTTGATCTAAAGGGAGCTTTCAAGGAACTGGATCAGGATCGCAATCTGGCGTTTCGGCTCGATGGCGACTGGTCTCAACCGAAGCTGCGCGTCGATGCTCTCTGGGCCTTGCCTGACTCCATTCCGGTGGACGGACCTCTTCGCCTTACCGCTCAACTGAGTGCTGATTGGCGGGACCGCCAGGACTGGTCGGCAACGCTGGATCGGCTTGCTCTTCAATCGCCTGGTGTGGATGTGAAGGCCAAAGGTGAGTTGCATCCTCAGCTGCAGGTTGCCACCCAGCAGCTTGAGCTGGCGGGGCCTGCCTGGAAGCGCCTTCCTCTCGTCTCGCCTTTGCTCGGTACGGCAGCTCCCTTGAAGGGAGCGCTGCAGTTGAGCGGTGCATCATTGAAGCCTGAGTTGTCTCTGGAGATGGCTCAGGCCAGTAATCCCTTGCTGCAGGAATGGTCGCTGCAGGCTGGATGGACTGCGCAATCAGGACTGCTGGAGCTTGAGCAGTTCCGCAGTCCTGACCTCACCGCCAGCGCCAGGATGCCGCTCAGCCTTGGTGCAGGTGGTCTGAAACCCGGTCCATTAGAGGCCGATCTGCGCCTTGACTCCTATCCCCTCAAGCGTCTGGGTCCTCTTCTGGGCACAGAGATGGACGGAACAATTGCGGCATCTGGTCAGGTTCTTGGTCCTCTCAATGCATTGCGACCTGATCTGCGCCTTGCCGTGAATCATCCGCGGGCGGGTGCTGTGCGCCTCATGGAGGACTGGAGTGGAACCTTCCTCGGTCGCTCCGGCGGCGGTGGTGTGCTGTCGATGGCTTCGGTGGGATCCGTCATTGCTGGATCTCTTGAGGCCCGGCTTGGTGCGAACTGGCTTCCCACTGATGTGATGCTGCGTCGCCGCAAGGGGGATCTGCAGCTTCGAGGAACGCCTGCCGGTTACCGATGGACAGCCACTGATCTAACGGTGGATGGACTGGAACTGGCGCTTCCCCCCAGGCAACGCTGGGAAGGGGTTTATGGCCGTTTGAGTGGTGACGGCACTCTCGGACTGCAACCGCTCGCCATGACAGGTGATCTGAGCATCAGTCGCCCTGGAATCATGGGCCTGCAGCTGCAGCAGATTCTGCTCACGGGCCGTTACGCGGATCGTCGTTATGCCATCACGAGCGAACTGCTGCCGCCGGATACGGGCCAGATCACCGTGGATGCCGAAGGACAGCTTGATGGCTTTTTCAAGGGCCAGGCTGTGGCGAGGGGACTTAGCGCACGCTGGCTCAGCAACAGTGCTCTCAGCCTGCCCAGGTTGAACAAGGATGCTCCCTTAGAGCAGGGCTCAGCATCCGACCTGGGCACGCTGCTGATCAACACTTTCGGCGGCAATCTCGATGGGCAATTGCAGGCCCTGCGGAACGCCCGAACGGCGTTGCTGCAAGCCCGTCTGCAGAACCGTGAACGGGAGCCATTCCGTCTTGAGGATCTCCGCGGGCAAGTGGATGCGGTGATCGATCTGACCGGTCCTCGCATCAGTCGCCTCAATCTTGATCTCAAGGCCCGAGGTCATCTGTGGATCGAGGGTGAGGATGCGGATTACGCCTTGCAGGTGAAACCCTTCACTGCACGGATTGAAGGTCCACTGCAGGGAGGAGAGGGGCAGTTCTCCTTAGCTCATCTCCCCTTCAGCCTCTTGGCCCTGGTCGCTCCTGTGCCGACGTCACTGCTGGGAGCACTGGGCATGAAGGGGACCTACCGCCTCGATGGTTCCAAGGCAGCGATCAGCAGCGAGCTGGTTCTCGAGGATGCACGCCTCGGCCCCACCCCGATTGCGCTGAAACGCGGCCAGGTGCTGCTCAGCGATCAGGATCTCAAGCTGGATCTAGCTCTCGTATCCGAGACCTCCACAGAGCCTGTCACCGTCACCGGCAGGATTCCCTTTGCTTCTGATCAGCAGCTTGATGTCCGCATCGTGAGTCTTGGCGATGGCCTGAACTTTCTCACCGGGCTGACCAATGACACCGTGTCTTGGGACAAGGGTGATGTGGATCTTCGCCTGTTGCTCGGTGGCACTCTTCGAGCGCCGGAGGCCAACGGCTACATCGTGATCAAGGACGCTGCATTCAAGGCTCAGGGCCAGAGCCTTGCCAAAGTCAACGGCTCCATGGTCTTTGACTTTGACCGGCTGGAAGTGCAGTCGCTCAAGGGTCGTTTTGGCTCGGGTGGTCAGCTCAAAGGCAGTGGTGCTCTGGCGCTTCTACGCCCCTATCCCGAGTCCAATCCACTACGCATCCAGCTCGAAAAGGCACGCATCAAAATTCCGAATGCCGATGTGGAGGTTGGCGCTGACCTGATGCTCACCGGAGCTGTGGTGAATCCACAGATTGGCGGGATTCTTGAGGTCAGTCACGGATCAATTCGTCCGGGCCGCTCCCTGCTCTCCCGTGTCAGAAATCCACTGGCTCAGAAGGCTTATGCCAAACAGGCAGTCTCCGTTGATGAACTTCTAGAGGAAAAGTGGGACTTCAAAGAGCCTCTGGTTCTCAGGGGAGCTGATGTGGAGGCGGCGACCAGCCGCTCGATCAAGGCGTCTTTGCCCAAGCTGCCCTTCATCGGGTTTCGCGACCTGCGCCTCACGCTCGGACCCAAGCTGAGAATTGAGAGTCAACCTTTCTACAACTTCACCCCGGCAGGTCTTCTCACTGTTAATGGAGCTCTTGATCCCAGCCTGGAACTGCGGGGAGTGGTTCAGCTGCTGTCAGGTCGAGTGACCATGTTCACCACGACATTCAACCTTGATCGCGCAGCTGCGAATGTCGCGGTGTTCACCCCCTCGCTCGGGCTGATTCCCTACGTGGATGTCGCCATGGTCACCAGGGTCTCCGACAACGTGACCATTAACACCGACGACAACAACGCCTTCTCCAAATCGGTGTTTGACACCAACGGTCTTGGCAATCTCGGTGCCGGAGGACAGCTCCGCCTGATCAAGGTGATGCTCTCGGCCAGCGGCCCGGCCGATCGACTGTCTCAGAGCATCCGTCTGCGCAGCACGCCATCTTTGCCCCAGCCGCAGTTACTGGCACTGATCGGCGGGAACTCTCTGGCTGGACTGTCGGGCGCCGGCGCCGGCACCGCTCTGGCCGCCGTTCTCGGTCAGTCGCTGTTGTCTCCGGTCCTAGGGACGCTCTCGGATTCATTCAGCCAGAGGCTGCAGTTCGCCCTTTATCCGACCTATGTCACGACCATTGTTCAGAATGAAAAGGAGCGTGTTTCCGGTCAGGTGCCGCCCCAGCTCGCCCTTGTGACCGAAGTGGGTGTATCCATCACTGAACGCTTCGACTTCTCAGTTCTGGCTGCTCCCAACCGCAACGACATTCCCTCGCAGGGGACCGTGACTTACCAGATCAATCCGAACATGAATCTGTCCGGATCGGTTGATAGTCAGGGCACTTGGCAG
>QCTE01000032.1 GCA_003211275.1 Synechococcus sp. AG-673-A03
CGACAGTGACTTCAACCGGCTTGATGGCTCCGGTGGCCCTGGCGAACGTGTTGCTGAGCTTCGGACTCCACAGCACACCACCGACAGCCACAAGAGCAACAACCGCCGCGGCTGCGTCAATCACGGAGATTGATCGAAGGCGTTCAGAGAAGGCCATGGGAGAGAGCTTGAGACGGCAACACTAAAAGTGATGGGCCTGGCGATCAACCACGCAGATCATCAATGAAGCGATCCATCGCGCCGAGGGTCTGCCTCAAACCATCCCCTGCGCCGGCCAGGGCCTCGTCAATTTGTTCCTGATCCGGACGGACATCGAATTGCTTGACCCAGCGATATCCGTCCGGATCCTGTCGGAACAGTTCCCATTGCTGCTGATGTTCCTGCATCAGAGCACCTTGAAGAAAAGGTTCCAGATGAAAGGCCGATTGCCAGGTGGACATGAAACCCTTGCGTCGCTGACGAGCAACGCTGCCGATTCCCACCGCGGCGTCTTCAAGACGGCTGTTCAACAGCACGACCGGTTCAAACCACTGACTGCAGATTGCTTCCACCGTTTCGTAATCGCTGGGTTGAGCGCCAACAATCAGCAACAGATCACCACGGCCTGCCCAAGCAGGGTCACGTTGCAACTGATTCAGATCAACACAGCAGTCGGCAATCTCAGGTCCATCACGCTTGGCCAGGGCTGCAGCTCCTGCATCTGGCCAGGCCAAGAGCAAGCCAATACCGCTGTCCTTAAGAGCTTGAGACAGCCTGATTGAGGGCCCAAGCAACCGCAGACCCTCGAACTTCCAGGTCACTTGCCAGCGACCACGACGCTTGGAGCCGAGAACCTCACTGAGAGCAACGAAAGTCCGCTGTTCAGCTTCGGATAGGTCAGCAGGGAGAACGGCGCTCACCAGGCTCAGTCAAATTGATTGGGCGGAGCGTACAGCCGCTGCAGCATCAACTGCAGAGTGACTCTTCAAGACCCGCTTGGAAGCGCCGCACGATCTCATCAAGGTGCTGACGCTCAATCCAGGGCCCAAGACTGAGTCGGACGCTGGATCGGCACTTGGTCTGTGGAAGCCCCATGGCGACCAAAACAGGGCTGTCGCTGTCTTTGCCAGAGGAACAGGCACTGCCACTGCTGACGGCCAATCCGCAGGCATCAAGACTGCGCACGAGCCGACGTCCAGACACAGGCTGGCCGTTGTGATCGCTGACCAGCAGAGAAAGATGGTGAGGCAAACGGTTCTCTGGATCACCACAGACCATCAAGCGTTCATCTGTCAGCAATCGGTCGCGTAACGCATCGCGGAGATCAGCAACGCCGTGTCCTGATCGGGGGAGATCGGCTGGAGAACAGCACTCGATCTGATCGAGAGCAGCAGCCATCCCGGCAGCCAAAACAACTGATTCAGTCCCACTTCTGAGGCCACCCTCCTGGCCGCCACCAGACAAGAGCGGCATCAGCTCAGCGCGGTGCGACTCACGCGTCATCAAGAGCCCGATTCCTCTGGGACCTCCGCTTTTGTGGGCCGAGGCACTGAGCAAATCAACCGGTAAATGCTTCCAGCTGGGAAGGCCCTGGCTCAGCACCTGCGTGGCATCGGTATGGATTGGGATGCCCCTCGTTCTGCAAGCTTCTGCAACGCTCAGCAGGGGCTGAATCGTGCCCACTTCACCCTGGCCCCAGACCAGGGAGACCAATTGAGTGGGAGGAGCCAACAACTCCTCCAGATGTTCCAATTTGATCCTGCCCAGCTGATCAACAGGCCATTCGGTCACCTCCCAGCCACTCATGGTCAGCAAACGTGCTGCGCCTGAGACGGCGGGATGTTCCACCGAGGAGATCACAAGCCTGCCCGGTGAACGTGTGGTGGCGAGACCATGAAGCGCAAGATGAATGGACTCGGTGGCTCCGGAGGTGAAAACCACGTCCGTGTGCGCTGCACTGAGTTTTTCAGCAATCTGAGAGCGGGCCCTCTCCAACGCTTCAGAGGCTTTCAGACCCAATCCATGAAGACTGGAAGGATTAGCCCAGGCCTGATCCTGGGTCTCGATCATGCGTTGAAGCACCCCCGGTCTGAGGGGTGCAGTGGCGCAAGCATCGAGATAAATCACACGTCTCTCAGGATTGGGGATCGCGTTGGAATCGCGAGAGCGTTCGCTGTTCCAAGGACTCAGTGGCGATGTTGATCATTGAATCCAGCGAATTGGAGGCAAGGAATTCCTGAACTCTGGACTGGGCTTCCTCTTCAGAACAGACTTCAGCTGGTTGGCGGTTATTGGGCTCGGTGCCGGCTGCTTGGAGGGTCGCTGCTTGTTCAACCATCACCGCAAGTACTCCATCCGATGCTCCATCCGTCGTTGAACTCTGGAAGGGGACGAGTTCAGGATTCAAAACACCATCGAACACAGCAACAGCTGGTCCAGTCATGAACACCGATGCGCCAGGCTTCTCCCAGCTGATCTGAAGAGGACCTCCTGGCAGCTCAACAGTGGCCTGCCGATCGCTAAGACCGAGCAGAACAGCAGCCACAAGCGTGGCGCAGGCGCCGGTGCCACAGGCAAGCGTGGGACCAGCACCTCGTTCCCACACTCTGATTTCAAGCTGAGAACGACCGTGCACCTTTAAAAAATGCACATTGGTCTTGGCCGGAAACAGCTCGTGGCACTCCAGCTCTGCTCCCCAGCGCTCAAAGGGAATGGCGTTGAGATCATCGACGGGAACGACTGCATGAGGGTTTCCCATGCCCACTGCGGCAAGGGCAAGTGTGACTCCGTCAAGGGTGAGTTCACCCACCGGAAGACCCGTTGCATCAGCACTGAGCGTGGTGGGTACAGAGGCGGGATCAAGGAAAGGAGCTCCCATATCCACACGGATCTGACCATCGTTCTGAAGTTCCGGAATGATCAACCCAGCGGGTGTTTCGATCGACCATCGACGACCTGGACCATCCCCATCACTATCAGCGAGGAAACGCGCAAGACAACGAATGCCATTGCCGCACATCTCCGCTTCCGAGCCATCAGCGTTGAAAATGCGCATGCGCAACTCGGCATCACCTTGCGGAGGGAGAGCCAAAATCAATCCATCTGCTCCGATGCCAAAGCGTCGATCGCAAAGGCGTTGGACCCAGCCTGGATCAGGGGTATGAATCTCAGCGGACAGTTGCCCGGAACGGCCCTCCATCAAAATGAAGTCGTTGCCCAGCCCTTGATATTTGCTGAATGTCAGCATTCAGTACAACCCTGTGATACCAACACGTTACAGGATTTCGAGAACTGATTATTCGATCCTCAATCCTGCTCAAGTCAGTTGCCCTGCAGAGCGAGGTAATGGATTCCGATGAGGCGGAAAAATCTAAGGAGACTGCATTCGAACTGAGCACTCAACTTGAGCAGATCCCGAGCTTCACGACTCAACCTCTTGAAGAACTCGAGTCAAGTTGTTGATGACAGAACAGCCCAGCCTCCAAGCATTGCCACCAGGGGCAAAATCAGAAGAAGCAAAAAATTCAACAAAGAAATGTTTTCGAGATTTGATTAATTTAATGGCAAAATCCGAAAGATGAGGGTCTTCAATCCATAGATTGCAGCACATGGCCGAATCAAACGATACTTTCGCTGTCATTGATGTTTTCATGGTTAACGCGCAACATTCATCCAACAGAAAGCATCAAGCCGTGATTCACCTTTTCAACTGAAATGTTTTGACAACCTTCCAACTCGACATAATTTGCTGATCTTGCGCTTCATTCCCAGTTAAATAATCACCCTGATAACCGAGATACAGCGAACGTTCAGCATTAAGCTTGCAACCTCTGTTGAATAGTGTGTAGTCCATTTCGAATTTCACAACATCCTTTCTCGTTTCCTCCTTCCATTGATAACAGAGCTCATCAGCCTCCGAGCTTTCCAGGATCTTGTTGGGAGACATGAAATATTGACAAGCCTGCAGACAAAGAATCAAAACTGCAAAACCCACAGGCCTCACCGAGGAAATCATTGTCATGCAGTATTGAAGAAGCACAAGCTTAGCCCAGGCCTTTTGTTTTATTGATGATGCTCAATCTGATGGATCAGCGTGTCTTAGAAAATGAATGGACGTATTGCAATATTTAAAGATCCAGCGATGCAAGAGCAGAATCGCAATTCTGTAGATCGCCTTGATCACGGCTCATTCCAGAACCCGCTGTAAAACCAGTCATCAATGAATTTGTTCAGCTGCTGATCCGTTTGACAGCCACTCTCCCTAATCAGCTCATCATCTGAATCCAGTTTGCGAATCTCATAAAAATCTTCAGGCGTGAAATCACCTTCATCCAGCTGATCCAACATGGATGCCCACTGATTCGTTAGCGCGATGAGTAACTGCTCTCTTGTCTCAGTGGTTAAGTTCAAAACAAGACCCTAATCAGTGCTTCGGTGGTGCTGGCAGAGATGATGTTCTGTCGTCGGTTCAAGTCAGAATCAGTCTGCAGGATCTATCGATCACAAAAGCGGAAAGTTCCAAGGCCTGATTGACGTGGCCAAGCGTCTTTGCTGGAGTACAGACATCATGCCGTTTCACCTTCCACACCATGGATTCAACGGGCTTCGATCCCAGCTTGCCCGGTATCCGGTTGATTCAGACATGGATTCGTGAGCAGCGAGTGCTCGGAATCGAGTTGAATGATGGCCGCAGATTGGATGGATGTCTCGCCTGGCAGGATCCTCAATACTTCGCACTGCAACGGGAGGACAGCAACGATCCCGTCTTGATCAATCGCCTGGCGGTGCTCACCATTCGCCCCTTGGCCTGAGCGACTTCGGTGCTGCTCGCAAAGGATGGCCTCAAGCTGTGTCACGATCTCCCGCAGGTGTTCTCCTGATGTGACAGCCCCGCAGTCCTCGTCCATGCCCGCATCCAGCTCGGGACTGTCCGATCGCTACGACCCCACCCTTCTTGAAGAACAGTGGCAGCGCAAATGGGAACAGGAAGCGCTTTATCAAACACTGGAGCCCAGGCCTGAGCAGAAGGCGTTTTATGCGCTTTCGATGTTTCCATACCCCTCCGGCAGCCTCCATATGGGGCATGTCCGGAACTACGTCATCACCGATGTCATCGCCAGAGCTCAGCGGATGCGCGGTGACGCTGTGCTGCATCCGATGGGCTGGGATGCCTTCGGTTTGCCTGCTGAAAACGCCGCGATCGAACGCAATGTGGACCCGGGCGTCTGGACAGATCGAAATATCGATCAGATGCGAAATCAACTCGGGCGACTGGGGCTATCGATCGACTGGTCTCGGGAACAAGCCACATGCCATGAGGACTATTACCGCTGGACGCAGTGGCTTTTTCTTGAGTTGCATTCAGCAGGTCTGGCCTATCAGAAGGAAGCCACTGTCAACTGGGACCCGATCGACCAGACAGTGCTTGCCAACGAGCAGGTTGATTCGGAGGGGCGTTCCTGGCGATCCGGTGCGCTGGTCGAGCAGAAAAACCTGAAGCAGTGGTTTCTGAAAATCACCCAGTACGCAGATGCTCTGCTCGACGACCTCGATCAGCTGCAGGGATGGCCTGAGCGGGTGCGAACGATGCAGGCCAACTGGATCGGACGCTCCATCGGGGCAGAAATCGACTTCCAGGTCGATGGCCACTACGACGCCACGATCACCGTGTTCACCACCAGGGCGGACACCCTGTTTGGTGTCAGCTATGTGGTTCTGGCACCTGAACATCCACTCGTCGATGCTCTCACCACTGCGGATCAGAAAGAATCCGTTGAAGCATTCCGCGATTTGGTCAGCGACCTATCCAACGATGAGCGCACAGCGGATGATCGCCCCAAGCGGGGTGTGGCCACCGGTGCAGAAGCGGTCAATCCAGCCAACGGTCAGAAGGTTCCGATCTGGGTTGCTGACTACGTCTTGGCGGGATACGGAACCGGAGCAGTCATGGGAGTTCCCGCCCATGACGAACGCGATTTCCGTTTCGCACGAACCTACGAGCTGCCCGTGAAACGTGTCATCCAGGTGGATGGCGCTGATGAACATCTCAATGATGGTGAGGCATGGACAGGTCGTGGAACCCTGGTCAACAGCGGAGCCTTTGATGGCCAGAGCAATGACCAAGCCAAACAGGCCATCACCGAAGACGGCACGACAAAAGGATGGGCACGAGCCAAGCGGCAATACAGGCTGCGAGATTGGCTGATCTCGAGGCAGCGCTACTGGGGTTGCCCGATTCCAATCATTCATTGTCCGGACTGCGGCGCCCAACCGGTTCCAGCAGATCAGTTGCCGGTAGCTCTGCCGAAAGATGTGAATCTTGCTGGCAAGGGTGGATCACCTCTCGCCGCACTCGAGGACTGGGTGAATGTTCCCTGCCCAATCTGTGGGAAACCGGCACGACGCGAGACGGACACCATGGACACCTTCATGTGTTCGTCCTGGTATTTCCTGCGCTTTGCTGATCCGCAAAATTCCGATCGTCCATTCGACAGCGAGGCCGTCAAGAGGTGGCTGCCTGTTCAGCAATACGTGGGAGGCATTGAACACGCCATTCTTCACTTGCTGTACTCGCGATTTTTCACCAAAGCGTTGAAAGATCGCGGCTTGATCTCGATCAATGAGCCTTTCGAGCGCCTGTTGACTCAGGGAATGGTGCAGGGGGTGACCTACCGCAATCCACGGACGGGGAAATATGTCGCTCCCGCTCAGGTGGCCGACCCGGGTGCACCGACTGACCCCGACGACGGAGGGGAGCTTGAGGTGCTGTTCGAAAAAATGTCCAAGTCAAAGCACAACGGAGTCGATCCGGCACTGGTGATTGACCGCTATGGAGCCGATACGGCACGGATGTTCATCCTCTTCAAAGCGCCGCCGGAGAAGGATCTTGAGTGGGATGACGCCGACGTGGAAGGTCAGTTCCGCTTCCTCCAACGTCTCTGGCGGCTGGTGGACAGCGTCAGCAAATTGTCAGCTCCGGATCAACTGCTGAGCAACGCTGCATCAGGCATTCCCGCAGAGCTGTCCGAATCGGAAACAGCGATTCGACGGGCTGTTCATCTGGCCATTCAAGCTGTGGGTGAGGATCTCAGCGGCGAGTTCCAGTTCAACACCGCGATATCGGAGTTGATGAAACTGTCGAACAGCCTTTCTGGAGCTGTGCTTGAGGCATCAAGACCGGTCCAGGTGGAAGCGATGGGAGCACTGATCAGGCTGCTAGCTCCGTTTGCACCGCACCTTGCAGAGGAATTCTGGTTCCGACTCGGAGGACAGGGCAGTGTTCATCTCCAGGCCTGGCCCCAGCATGACCCCGATGCACTCGTTCAAGACACGGTTGATCTGGTGATTCAGATCAAGGGAAAGGTCCGTGGAACCATTCAGGTTCCAGCTGAGTGCGACAAAGACACGCTGGAGGCCCTTGCACTGGCCAGCGATGTGGCCAAGCGCTGGTTAGAAGGCAAGCCCCCCAGGAGGGTGATTGTTGTGCCAGGAAAGCTGGTGAATCTGGTGCCGTCCTGACGGCCAATCAGGGTTTACTGAACCTCAGAGTTGCCGGTTTGTTCCAGTCACCCTGTGCCTGATAGCCACGGTTGTTCCCGGTGAGATGGCGCACAATCCAGAAGACAGCTTCAATCGATCCCTCGCCGATGGCCTGTTGAATCTCCACAACTGAGCGAGACACGCCATCGCTGAGGACCTCCTCGACCTGGAGCTGGAGTTTGAGGATCGCCGCTGCGGCCTTCTTGCCAGCCTCCACTCCCGGCTGGTGATAGGCATTGATGTTGACCAGTTCTCCGTAGAAGCCCACAGCACGCTCAAAAAGTGCAATCAGAGCGCCAAGTCGGCGGGCATCGAACTGACGCATGCTGATGCTCAGACTCTGACGTCCTCCTTCAGTCAGGGCCGAGCGAGTTCCCTGAAGGAATCCATCAAGAAAGTCTCCAGGTCGCTCACCATTGATCTCGGGGATGTCCTCCACATCACGAAGCACTTCGATGAAGGTCACGAAGAAATTGTCGACACCATCACGAAGTTGCTGAACGTAGGCGTGTTGATCCGTTGACCCCTTGTTGCCGTAAACAGCAATGCCTTGATGGACCACATCACCATTGCGGTCGAGGCGCTTACCGAGAGACTCCATCACCAGCTGCTGCAGGTAACGACTGAACACCTCCAGACGATCGCGATAGGGAAGCACCACCATGTCGCGCTTACCCTTGCCTTGCCCGGCCGAGTACCAGGCTGCTGCCATCAGTGCTGCAGGGTTGCGGCGCACATCACTCTCACGAGTGGCTTCGTCCATCTGAGACGCACCTGCCAGGAAACTGCGGATATCAGATCCGATCAGAGCTCCCGGGACCAGGCCAACAGCACTGGTGATGCTGGTTCTGCCTCCGACCCAATCGAACATGTCGAAGCGCTGCAGCCACTGTTCAGCAACGGCCTGCTGGTCGAGCTTGCTGTTGGCCATGGTGATCGCCACAGCCTGTGCCGACCAGTTCCCTCCGACCGCCTTAACGCGATGGCGTGCCTGCTCCATTCCCAGATGGGGCTCAGCTGTCCCTCCGGATTTGCTCACCGTCACAACCAAGGTGGTCCGTAGAGCATCACCAAGCTCAGCGAGAACCCGACTCATACCGTTCGGATCCACATTGTCGAAGAAGTGGAAGGGAAGTCCTGCACCCTTGTCCTGAAGAGCACGGATCATCAGCAGAGGGCCGAGTCCACTGCCACCGATACCGATCCAGAGCACATCCGTGAAGGGTTGACCAGTCGGAGACTTGATCGTTCCGTTGATCACCGCCTTTCCGAACTGCTCGATCTGATCAATCTCGGAGGCGATCTGCTGACTCACTTGCGGATCAGGAGCCAGTTGAGGATGTCTCAACCAGTAGTGACCAACCTGACGACTTTCGTCGGCATTGGCGATGGCACCGTTCTCAAGGGCCTTCATCGCCTCGAAAGCCTTTTCCAGTCTGGGCGTGAGCTCTTCAAGCTGAGCATTGTTCAGGTGCATGCGACTGACATCCAGCCACATTCCGAGGTCCTCGTGGTGCCAGAGAAGATCACAGA
Organism: Synechococcus sp. AG-673-A03; assembly: GCA_003211275.1. Lineage (GTDB taxonomy): Bacteria > Cyanobacteriota > Cyanobacteriia > PCC-6307 > Cyanobiaceae > Synechococcus_C. The sequence continues at coordinate 9,052 of QCTE01000032.1, forward strand.
ATCTCTGCCATTGAATCTGGGCATCCGTGGCACTGAAATCCGGGAAACTCATCTAATGGAGAGAACTCTCTGTGCCGAAGTTATCCACGATCCAGCGGAATGCCCATGAACTGAGACGCCACGGCTAATCTCCGTCAATGCTTCCTGACAGGCTCAGTTTCTGCTCCACAATGATCTCGAGAGCAATCACAAGCCTTACAGCTCTCGCCATCACGGCTATTGCTGTTTCCACGACGGGTTGGCCGTTTCTGCGTGGAATCCATCCCCATCGCGATTTAGCGCGGTCGTCCTCACCCCTATCTCAGGAGAGTGATCCGGATCCGACCGATTTCAGTGCCGAAGAGCTGGAACATCTGCAACGCCGATTCGGCGTCCACGGACCTCAGACGCAACTGGCTCAGTTGTTCACCCGTGGGGTTGACCAGCTCCAGCCTCTCCGCGCCAACACCCTGTCAAGACTGCACAGGCTAAAACCGGTGATTCAGAGAGAAGCGGACCGCCACACGATCAATCCAATGTTGATCACAGCCATTCTGTTCGACGAAATTCAGCACTCCAAGCCGGGGGAGGATCTGCCTTTCGTCGTCCACTCAGGTCTTGTGGAGACGCATGGTCCTGCACAACTCGGCATCAGTGAACTGATTCATCAAGGGCGGCTTCCTGCCGATCCCACCCCTCAGCAGATCGCGGCTGCCCGTGACCTGCTGATGGATCCAGATGCCAACGTGGAGCTGCTGGCGGCGAAGCTGGCGCGACTGAAAGGTCAGCTCGGTCTGGAGCGTGAAGCAATCCTGATTGCCAGCCGGTCCTATGTCGATGCCAAGGCCATCGCCACCCTTGCCTACTTACACAACGGCAAGCTCGATTATCCCGCCAGGGTCCTGCGCTACATGCAAGACCCTGCTCTTCATGGATTGATCTACTCCACGATCCGTCCGGCGCCACTTCCTGTGATCTGAACAGCTGCCCTCTTTGGCTAGGACTGGCAGAGCCTGCCTAGGGCAGCAAGCCGATACTGAAGATCGGACCAGGAAAAGCTGCGTGGATCAGCCCTTGCTCCACCCAGGTCAACGTGCCGATGGGTTGTGATCGCAGCAGGATCGATCTCAAAGCGTTCGAGCCATCCATCCAGAACCAAGGCCAGGGCGTCGTACTGATCAGCCGTGTAACCGCTGTGGTCGCCATGGCTGCCATGCCCATCATCCGGTGTTTCAAGACTGAGATGGAGTGCAAAGTTGTTCACAGAGCCATCGAACTCTGCGTTGGTGACGGCCCACTCACCGAGAAACGCAGAGTATCCAGCGCCGTAGGCCCGCTTGAGTGGATTAACCACATCCACGATCGATCCGTCCAGACCCACCAACGTGTGATAGCTGACTTGATCCTCATCACGGGGATGGGGAGTCAGAAAAGTGTTCACCGCTGAACTGAGGGAATAGACCGTTTCATGGAGGACGACAACCCGAGGAGCAGGGTTGATGGCCTGACCCCATGGGTTGCTGCGAAATCGGTCTCCGTAATTGGTTGGGTCAGCAGGAATGTACTGGCGCAGCTGAGGCAGTTTGCGGCGCTTGGCGAGAAGTCGACTGCGCGTCGATTGATCAATCCCCGAACACTGCCGGGCTAGAGGAGATGACCAGGAGGCGCCTTTTGGAGCATCAGGTTGCTGTCCAGGCAGGACCTTGTTCGGATCGGAGTCGCGAGCGACTTCATCCAGCAAATCCAACAGTGAAGGCTTGCGAGCTAAGCCTTCCGTGGACTTTTCTGCAGTGAAGCCAACCAGCGACAGCACCAGCACCAGCGTGGATGTTGTCGCCAGCAGAATTCCAGTTCCTGGATGGCGCAGCAAGCCAAGAGACTTGAGCCACACACGGTTCAGATGATCTGGAACCATTGATCGCGGAGCAAACGAGCCTCCCTGGATGCACCAGGGTCCCAGGCCAATCGGTGGCGTTCCACCCCGGCCTTCTTCAGGGATAGCTCCGTGCTGGCAATTCGGCCACGACGGCTGAAGATCACCTGACATTGATCCGAACCTTGCAGCAGCTGCTGACTGCGTTTCAGGTTTCGGCAGCGCCAATTCCTGAGTGACAGCAACTCATCGCCGGCGACCAGACCAGCGGATTCAGCGGAACCAGACGACAGCGTGCGGTCAATCCACACACTTCCATCCGCTTCACGCAGCGTCCATCCCGCATCGGGATGAGCCGCCATCACAGGCTCCAGCTCGAGGCCCAGGTCTTTCAGACAGGACACGACCGGGATCGAGCCACAGTCATCGAGCCAACTTGGCAGTTGTGCAGCCAGTTCAGCTGAACTGGCTGCGATGACCTCGATCAGATCCTGGCGGGTATAACCCCGACCGTGGATGCCTAGTCGGGCCCACAACAGACGCAGGGTTGCAGCCAGAGATCCACCGACCTGACGCAGGCGCACATCGAGGCAGAAGGCCAATGCGGTTCCCAGCCGGTAATAACTGATCTGACTACGGGCATTGGCGGGGGACTGCTTGTACAGCCTTACCCAGGCCTCCCTTGAGCTGTCAGCCAGCGACTGAATGCCGGTACCTGGATTCAACAGCACGTGAGAAAGATCCGCAGCCAGATCTTCGAGCAGATCCAGACGACTTGAAAAACCGGAGAGCAGAGGCAAGGCCAGGTCGAAATAGCTGGTGATCCCTTCAGCAAACCAAAGGCCCTCACTGATCACGGGCCGGTCGTAGCGGTAGGGAACATATTCACTCGGTCGGAGTCGTCGAACGTTCCACTGATGAAGATATTCATGACCGATCAACTGCAACAGACTGCGGGTACCTCCCTCTTCCAGTAAGCGAGTCCAGGGGAACTGCATCACCGAAGAGTTGTCATGCTCCAACCCTCCGTAACCCTGATCCAACAGTTGCAAGACCAGCTGATAAGGCTCTCGCGAAGGCGGGTCGGAACCCATCAGATCGCACACCGATGAGCAGATGGATTCGATCTCAGCGGGCAGCGTTGTCGACCATCCCGAAGGCGGAGAGCCGATCAACACCAGTTCATGAGACACCGTCCTGACGTTCAGCATCTCGACATGAAGCTCACCGGCATGGACCGGTGCGTCCACAAGATGGTCGAAGTCTTCGGCCCAAAAAGAGTTGTTGTTTCTTGGCAACGGGCAGACCACAGACCAAGAGCGAGGAACCAACACCTCCAAAACGTGTGGATTCCAGCGTTGACCCTCCACCAACATCACGACTGCGGAAAGGCAGAGTGACGCAAACACGGGATCGACGTGATTGGTACGGACGGTCAGCTGCCTCGCTTCCAGGGCGTAGCGCAACGTGATCGGTTCTGAAACACGGCACTCCAAGTCCCATGTCTCCGGTGAACGGCGACGGGGGACGAGGGCTTGCCCAGCCTGCTCAACGCTGAGGCTGTGAAGATGCTGGGAAGGATCCCTAACGGTGTATGACCCCGGAGTCCAAACAGGCAGGGTCCAGGTTTGCCGAGCCTGAATGGGACTCCAGCGAAGCTCGACCCAGAGAAGCTGTGAAGCGGGAGTGCCGAGATCGAGCGAAACGTGAACGTCGGCCATCAGATGCCGGTAGTGACCGTCTCAGCGTCAAGAATCTCCGCCTGCCGCATGGCCTGATGGATGGCATAACGACGCAAGACGCGTCGCAGAGCGGGTTCGGTCTGTCCGGACCCCTCAGGTGCGGCTAAGTCCGCCACCAGATCAAAATGAGGCTCGTTGTCACTGTGTCTCCAGCCCAGCTGCAGACCGGATGGATGCATGGCGGCAAGATCCACCGACTGATGACTGTCGAAGGAGCTCAAAACCCCTGCTCGAAAGACCTTGAATCCTTCGCTGCGGAGAGCGATCTCAAGCAGATCGAGATCGGTCACCAATGTGGGCAGGATGGTCAAATGGGACATGTAATCGGAATGCCCGCGCAATCTGACCCTAGCCAGATGGACAGCGAGTGTTATCCCGCGTTGATCGTTCCAGCGATCGGGACATGGCCCCGGTTTGATTCACCCTTGCGACTGGGGGTGATGGCCTCAGGAACAGGAACAAATTTCGAAGCGCTGCACAACGCCATCGCCTGCGGCGACCTGGATGCCCAGATCCGTGTCCTCGTTGTGAACAAAGCAGGCTGTGGAGCCAGTGAGCGAGCCGAGCGCCTGGGGGTCCAGTGTGAGCTCAGAGACCACCGCCTGTTTTCAAGCAGAGAGGCGATGGATCATGAATTGGTACGCACGTTTAAGAACGAAGGTGTTGAAGCCGTTGTAATGGCCGGATGGATGCGCATCGTGACCCCGGTGCTGATCGATGCCTTCCCGGGCAGATTGCTCAATATCCATCCCTCCCTTCTCCCGTCTTTTAAGGGCATGGATGCAATCGGTCAGTGTTTGAGCTCAGGCGCGACCGTGACAGGTTGCACGGTGCACGAAGTGCTGAACGATGTGGATGCCGGCCCAATCCTGGCTCAGGCTGCCGTCCCAATCCTGAGTGGTGACAGCAGGGAGCGACTCAGCCGCCGCATTCAGGCGCAGGAACACCGTTTGCTTCCCTGGGCGACGGCCCTCGCCGGTCAACGCTGGAGAACAGCAGCCACAGCTCAGGGATAAAAGGGTGCCAATGGGAGCCCTTCACTCACCGGTAGTCCCGCCATCAGGTTCAGACACTGCACCCCTTGGCCAGCCTGTCCTTTCATCAGGTTGTCGACGGCGCTCATCAACACCAGACGACCTGTACGTCCATCCACCTGCACGGACAGAAGAGCCTGATTCGTGTGCTTGGCCCATTTGGTGGCTGGATAGGTTCCTACAGGCAACACGCGAACGCAGGGGTGGTGGCGATACACCGCTTTGAGAACCGTTGTGCAGTCTTCAGCGGTGAGGCCGGGATCCCTCAATCGTGCGTAGACCGTCGAAAGAAGGCCCCTGACCATTGGCACAAGATGAGGGGTGAACTGAATCTGAAGAGGGCATCCGGCCACGCTGCTGGCGAGCTGTTCGATTTCCGATGTATGGCGATGCCCCACCACGCCATAGGGGCTGATCGACTCCGATGCTTCGGCCAGGAGCAGATTCTCTTTCGCAGCCCGACCGCCTCCGGACGTGCCGGTTTTGGCATCGATGATCAAACCCTCGGTCTCAATCAAGCCCTGTTTGAGAAATGGCAGTAGAGGCAGAAGGCTGGTGGTGGGAAAACATCCTGGAGCCGCAACAAGTCTGGCCTCGGCGATCTCAGGGCTATGCCATTCGGGCAGCCCATAAACCGCCTCTTTGCAGAGATCAGCGTCCGTGCGCTGATGGGTTCTGGCCTCATGCACATACACCGAAGCCCATTGATCAAGACTGCGGTAGCGGTAGTCAGCAGAGAGATCCACCACCCTGAGGCCCTTGTCGAGCAGAGGAGGCACAAGCTGACTCGCCAGTCCGTTGGGAAGACTCAAAACCGCAAAATCAGCGGCTGCGGCGATGCGATCAGGATCCGGACTGTCCACGGTGAGGTCTTCACCAAGCGGCAGGAACGGGCAGATCTCGCTCCAGCAACGACCTGCGGATCGATCACCTCCCAGGTAGGTGATGTCAAACCCTGCGTGGGAGTTCAGAAGGCGAAGGGTCTGCAGACCTCCATACCCGGAGGCACCCACCACAGCAACCCGTTGAATCCCCATTCCGGCGACGGCACATCGATCGATCGTACCGACGTCGATAATGGGCAAAGATTTCAGGACATCTGGACCGCTGCCCGATTCCGTTGCTCATACCGAGGGGGCTACTCCCATGTTCGATTCCATTCCTGATGCACTCGCGGCCATCCGAAATGGTGAGTGCATTGTGGTTGTGGACGATGAACGCCGGGAAAACGAAGGGGATCTGATCTGTGCAGCACAGTTCGCCACCCCTGAACAGATCAATTTCATGGCCACCGACGCGCGTGGTCTGATCTGTCTCGCCATGGAGGGGGAACGCCTGGATGCGCTTGATCTGCCGCTCATGGTCGATCGCAACACCGATTCCAATCAGACAGCCTTCACGGTCAGCATTGATGCGGGCCCTGAGAATGGCGTTTCCACAGGAATCTCAGCGGACGACCGTTCGCGCACGATCCAGGTGGCGATCCAACCAGGTACCAAACCATCGGATCTGAGGCGACCCGGACATATTTTCCCGCTCAGAGCCAGGCCGGGAGGTGTTCTCAAGCGAGCAGGACACACTGAAGCCGCAGTGGATCTCTCCCAGATGTCGGGCCTCTATCCCTCCGGTGTCATCTGTGAGATTCAGAATCCGGACGGCTCAATGGCACGTCTTCCGGAGCTGAAGATCTATGCGCGTGAACGCGGGCTGAAGCTGATCAGCATTGAAGACCTGATTCGCTATCGCCTCGATAACGAACGCTTTGTGGTGCGATCGGCTCAATGCTCACTGCCGACGGAATTCGGATCGTTTCTCGCCATTGGTTATTCCAATGATCTGGACGGCAGTGAGCATGTCGCGCTGGTCAAAGGCGATCCCAACAACCTGAGCGAACCGGTGCTGGTGCGGATGCATTCCGAATGCCTCACCGGTGATGCCTTTGGATCCATGCGTTGTGACTGCCGCGCTCAGCTGCATATGGCGATGAAGCACATCGAGAAAGAAGGCGAAGGCGTTGTTGTCTATCTGCGCCAGGAAGGACGGGGCATTGGTCTGATCAACAAGTTCAAGGCCTACAGCCTGCAGGAAGGCGGCTTAGACACGGTTGAAGCTAACGAGAAGCTTGGGTTTGCACCTGATCTGCGCAATTACGGAGTCGGAGCACAGATTCTCAGCGACCTAGGAATTCACCGGCTCAATTTGCTCACCAACAACCCCAGAAAAATTGCAGGCTTGGGCGGCTATGGACTTGAGGTGGTGAATCGTGTGCCAATGAAAGCACCTGTCGGTGATTTCAATGCCAGATATCTGGCCACCAAAAAAGAAAAGCTGGGGCATTTGCTCGATGCCATCGAACTCAGCTCTCACTGGGTTCTCTGTCTCGACAGCAACTCCACCGATGACGGGGTTCTTTCAGATCTGCTGCACCGCGTGGAACAGCTCAGCATGACAAGTGGCCTTCAGTTACGGGCCGAACAAGGACCACGCCTACTGGCCATGTGGGAACGACCACGTTTCGTCTGGTCGCTGCAGGGATCAGATCCTGACTCAGGCTCGATCAAGGCAATGCTTGAAACCATGGCGAGCTGGCCGGAAACTTCAAGGCTTGGTCTTTTACATACGGTGAATGAACAGCAAATCACTCATCCACCCCAGACATTGGAGCGCAAAGAACTAAAACGCAGCTCGTTGACTGATGCGTCGCAGGACACTGCCTGGTTCCCCGAAGGAAACCAGGCAGCATTGATTCACTGGTCCTGAACGGTGACCTTGTTAATGCGTGTGCCGTTCTTGATGCCCATGACCACCTTCATATCACCGGTCAATCCGAAGACGGTGTGGACACCATCGAGGTGAGGCTGTGCGTCATGAACGATAAAAAACTGGCTGCCTCCTGTATTGCGACCGGCATGAGCCATCGACAGAGCACCGGGTACGTGCTTCTTGCTGTTGATTTCGCAATCGATCATGTATCCGGGACCGCCGGTACCGGGCGTTCCTCGTGAACCCTCACGGCTGTTGGGGCAACCGCCCTGTGCCATGAAACCGTCGATCACGCGGTGGAAGGCAAGCCCGTCATAAAAGCCATCGCGAGCGAGCTTGACGAAATTGGCAACGGTGTTGGGAGCATCCTGTTCGAACAGCTCCAGCTTGATATCGCCGGCGTCCGTGGACATGAGAACGGTCGTCAAGGCGTCAACTCGAAAACACCATGCTAGGCAGGTGGCTGTGAAGGCCGACCTCAACCACGCCATGAGTCAAACAGCCTCAGGTCCAGAGCTTGATTCCGCCCGGGTGGGAGTGATCGGCGGCAGCGGTCTGTATTCCATCAACAACCTGGAATCGGTGCGTGAGGTGCAAACCGAGACTCCGTTCGGCAAGCCATCAGATGCACTGAGAGTCGGAACACTCAACGGCGTTGAGGTGGTTTTTCTGGCTCGTCATGGGAGTCAGCACCATCTGCTTCCCAGCGAAGTCCCTTATCAGGCCAATATCTGGGCCATGCGAAGCCTCGGTGTGCGCTGGCTGATTTCAGTGTCCGCCGTGGGATCGCTGAGAGAACACCTGAGACCACGTGACATGGTGGTGCCGCATCAATTCATCGACCGAACCAGGCAACGCCCTCAGTCATTTTTCGGAAATGGATGCGTTGCACACGTCAGCTTGGCTGATCCGTTCTGCCCCACCCTCAGTGAATGGCTTGCAACGTCAGCAGCGGCAGCCATGCCCGTGGGTCACCATCTGCATCGTGGTGGAACCTATCTCTGCATGGAGGGTCCAGCGTTTTCAACCCGTGCAGAAAGTGAGCTCTACCGAAGCTGGGGTTGCGATGTGATTGGCATGACCAACCACACCGAAGCACGCTTGGCGAGAGAAGCGGAAATCGCCTATGCCTCTTTGAGCATGGTGACTGACTTCGACTGCTGGCATGACGACCATGACGCCGTCACCGTGGAGATGGTGGTCGGCAACCTCAAAGCCAATGCAACGGCAACCGGCCCGATTCTGGAACGGTTGATGGGCCACTTCACCAAAGAGCGACCCGAATCGCCAGCGCACCGTGCACTGGAGCATGCGCTGATGACGGCTCCTGATGCGGTTCCTGCTGCAACACGTCAGCGCCTCGACCTGTTCACCAGTCCTTACTGGGGAAGCGTTCAACCCTGAACAGGGAGTGACTTGCCCTGACTGGCCAGCGCTGATCTCAGATCAGCGGCATGAGCTTCAAGCAGGGCATCAGCTTCATTCGCCCCCAGATCACAGCTGCCCATTAGCAGGGCACGTTTCACCGATCCCTGGGCGCGTTCCAACAGAACAAGAGCGACTTCGCGTTTCATACCGAGAAGGTCCCTGAGCATCCGAATTGAGCGATCAACAAGCTTGCTGTTGCTGGCAGCAACGTCAACCATCCGGTTGCCGTAGACCTTGCCAAGCCGCACCATCACCCCTGTTGAGAGGATATTGAGTGCCATTTTTGTGGCCGTTCCAGCCTTCAGGCGGGTAGAACCTGTCAACAGCTCAGGCCCTGTGAGCAGACGAACGTCGATCGCGCAAGGAAGAGGTGCCTGCTCCGAGGGAACACAAGCCATGGCAATCGTGAGTGCTCCGAGCTGCTTGGCATAGCTGAGCCCACCGCGAACATAAGGAGTCGTCCCTCCCGCAGCGATACCAACCAAACAATCCTCCCCGCAAAAACCACGTTCCTGAAGATCAGTGACCGCAGCAGATTCAAGATCTTCGAGACCCTCGGAACTCCGCAACAGCGCCGGCGCACCCCCGGCAAGAATGCCCTGAACCAGCTCCGGTGGGCTGCAAAAAGTGGGTGGACATTCAGCAGCATCCAGAACACCGAGCCGACCTGAGGTCCCTGCACCCAGATAAAACAATCGACCGTTCAGCTGAAGTCGTTCGGCAATCGCATCGACGGCCTGGCTGAGAGCCCTTCTGGCACCAAACACAGCTTCTTGGGGCCTTCGATCCTCGTCAATGAACAGCTCGACCAGTGCATCGGTGGAGAGCTGATCAAGTTGATCACTCGCTGGATTCACCTGTTCGGTGAGCAGATAACCCCGGTCATCCGAGGGAGACACCAGCGATGGGCTGGACCCAGAGCCAATGGATGGAATGTCAGCCATGGTTAGAGAAGACCCTCAAGGCGACGCCTCACATCATCAAGATCCTGGATGGAGGAATCGGAATCGTCCTTGGATGGGAGTCCCTGCCCCTGGGTTGGCTCCTGGTCCGGCTCCTGCCAATTGGCCACGTCACGATTGGCACTCGGTGGCGCCAGCATCAGGCGTTCATCATCCGACTTAGGCACAAAACCATCAGAGACGAATCGGGCCTCATACCCCGCTTCACGACAGAACAACTCGATCTCCTCGCGATCGAGAGCTTCAACGGTGGGAGTCGGAAAGTCCTGCGCTTCAAGCAGTCCGGCATAGCGATCAGCATCATCGCGGTTCTCAAACATCAACACCACCGTCTGACCTGAAAGCTCGAGGGAGTGAATGCCTTCGCTGTCCTGTCCTGCGTCGTACAGGAGCACGTGAACCAACATGCTGATCAATCGTCAGAAGCAGTCTCTCATCGAAACAGCGGCTTAGAAAGCGTTGGCTCGCTCGAGACTGAGTTCCTGCAGACGTTGATAAAGCGCCCGTTCATCGTCATCCAGAGCCGCTGGGATCACAATCACAATTTCCACAAGTTGGTCGCCGCAATCGTCTTCAAGCTGAAGACCGCGACCGCGCAATCTCAACAATCGTCCGCTGGATGAACCAGGAGGGACCTGGAGGGTCACCGGGCCAGAAAGAGTGGGCACGTCAACGGCACAGCCAAGCGCGGCATCCGGAGGCAGCAACTCAAGTCGGTAATGCACCCGAAGACCATCAATACGCAGACCGTCATCCGTGATCACACGCAGATGCAGGAAATGATCGCGTCCTCCGGGTGCAACACCCTCCAGACGTAACCGCCAACCATCTCCTGCCCGAGGCGGAGTTCCGACTTCAACCAAGGTGCCGTCGCCTAGTTCCAGCTCCACGGTTGTGCCCTGAAGGGCCTGATCCGGTGAAAGATCAACGACCGTTTCCAGATCGTCTTCACTGCGGACCGGAGGGGGTGGTTGCGGCGAGGCCTCAGGCCAGTGAGCCCCATAAGCTTGATCAGTCCCTGTGCTGGGGTCTGACGACTGCTCTCGCAGGTCCTGGACCTGTTCTCTTGGAGCCTGCTCTCGATGAACAGGCTCTCGTTCCAGCCCCAACACAACAGCAAGGTAGTCCTCAAAATCGGGGAATCCAGTGCTGAACGGGTCAGTTGCAGCAACTCCTCCGCGTTGGCGCGTTTGCCATTCCTTGCGCCGGTCAGGGTTGCTGAGTACCGCATAGGCCTCATTGACCAGCTTGAAGCGTTCTTCGGCGTGACGATCATTACCATTCAGATCGGGATGCCAGCGTCTGGCTTCACGCCTGAATGCACGCTTGAGCGCGTCGGGAGCAGCACCAGGCTCCAGACCAAGCAATGACCAGTAGTCCGGTTCAGCGGAAGTTGTCATCATCCCAAGGGTCCATCCCTCTTCGTCCACCGCTCATGCGTCCGTCGTAGCGGTCGTAGCGGGATTGTGGCGATGCCCAGGGGTCATCATCCCAGTCGTCTTCGGCAAACAGCTCGTCCTTGAGAGTGCCGAGAGTGCTTTTCAGTCCCTGCAAAG
>QCTE01000033.1 GCA_003211275.1 Synechococcus sp. AG-673-A03
TACACAGCTCTTCTCTTTGACCACTGAAAATGATCAAACAAACAATTTATCAACAAAAAGTACAAACATAATGAATCCTACATTGAGCAATGCCAACACTCCACAGAACGCGAGAGTCAACATTGATCAACCTCGACGATGAGGCTGGATCCACAGATGGACTCAAACCTCAAATTGATTGAACCAGAATTAATCTTCTTCACGCTCTGCCTGACGCGCGCCAATTGCAAGGGCGGCAACAAAGGGAAGAATCGCAATCGCTGTAAGAACTTCCATCAGATCACCATCCACTCTTCAAGAACTGATCGACAAAGGATTACCGTCGAGCCCACCGAAGTGAACAACCAGTAATTCCTCTTGGGTGATGAAACCATTTTCATCAAGCAACTCCGGGTGAGTTGTTTTCAAACCAGTTCTGTCGCCTGTCCTGGATTGACGCTTGAATGCCAACGCCATGCCGCGGAACGCAGACAACAAAACAAATGCACAAGCAACCGTGTATGCGATGGGTAGGACTGCTGTCATCATGTTCAGCTCCTTGCTTTTTGGATAGAAGGAAGATCCGAAGGCTGGGCCAGCACATAGACGACCCCTGCGGTGATCAAAAATGCGAATGCAGTAAGGCCATAAATGGCAGTGGAGTAGTCAGACATCGCGATCGTGTATTTGTGTAACGAATCATAGGCGCTTTGTAAAGCTGTGTAACCAGGTGTATTTGCTTATCTCGCGGACCAGTCTGGATTGGGTCCAGGCAACGAGGCGTCAGCCTCCTGCCGCAGCGCGGATCACCCCGACATCAGCCAAACCGAGAACACGGATGAATACAGCACTGATGACGCTGTAAGCCACAGCCCCAAGCACGGCACTGCGCAGTCCGTCCTTCAAGCGAAAACCATCAATCAACGATGCAGCCAGCCCAAAGAGAATCACGGTGATCAACCAATCGAACAGCCAGCTGATCGGGGCAATCAATCCACCAAGACTGGTCACAGCCCAGGGCAACGCCAAAACAAACTTCAGAGGCAGGATCAGAAGAGTGCCAAGCAAGCCAATCGTGACGGCCGATGAAAGAGCTGCCTGGAACCCAGCCAGTTCAACTCCCAGAGGCATTGCCGCCACGAGCAGGAGAACCAAAGCACGCACAGGCCATTGCAACAACCAGCCGATCAGGCCCATGGGACTAATGCGATGAGTCTTAAAGGCTAAGTCTGGCCTTGGATTTCAGCAGCGCTGAGCCAACGCAGCTCATGGAGCAACCAAAAAGCCAGAACCGCAATCCGCTGCTTGTTTTCAGAGCACAAGAGCAACAACAGTGAAACCGGTCAGTAGTGAAGCCGTGATTAACCACATCGGTTCAGGCCTCAGATTCCAAGTCACTGGTCGCCCGCAGAACGATGGTGAGACCAACCACCGTGCCCAAAACGAGGAAGGAAAGCATCGGAGCAACGTTTGCGCTGAGTATTTGTGCTGATCCTAGAGGGATTTTGTGATCGCGCGGTGTCATGAGTGACATCACGCTCCAATGAAGACGCCCGATTGAAGCCAGGAGAAATTCGGCTGAAAGGAACTCAGCACAGCAGGCCAAACCGGCAGGATCTCCTGCGCAAGCGGTCGCAAATTCAGCTTCAAAGACCAGAACCAAGTATGACGTCATCCAACGAACCGGAATCAACAAGTGCCTGGTCTGCTTCCGCACTATCCATTGAGACGGGGTCCAACACAACAGGGTTGCTGTTCAAAGCAACACCAGGGTTGGAACATGACGTGACAAGTAGTCCCAGGCTCAGGCAAAGCAATAGAGCTGAGTTGATGAGACGAGTGACGAGAGTCTTGACAATCCCAGGCATTTATCTGAAACGTTGGCCAGGCGAAAACTAATCGAGCGGAACAGAATCGCCAGCAAGAGCATCACACCAAAAGGCACATTTATTACAGCAATCACAGTGGGGCTATGGGTCTAATCCAAGCAAAAAACATGACTATTCAGGAATGAGAATTGCAGGTCACTTTGCTAGAAAGCGCATTGTCGAATCATCGTATGATCATGATGGCGTTATGAATCGCTTCGTTCTGCTGTGCAGATCCATTAGGCATATGTCTGATGGATCGCCTTAGGAGGCATGGGCCAATCAGGTCTGGATTGGTCAACAAGTGATCTGTATGATGTCATTCAAGACTTAGTTGGCAGCAAAGATTGACCAGAAGATTTGAATGAATGCCGGAAAGTGTTTGCTTCTAGCAATAAGAATACCGCTAAGCATATAGCCCTAAGTATTATTGCCTGAACAAAGTTTTGTGTGGCAAAGGCTACTGCTCGCGCAAATGACTCCTATAAAGCTGAGGCAGTCGGAGGATTTTCATGAGTTTTACACTCCCTACCGTCCTGATTGGAGTCAGTCTGTATCTGTTAATGCATGTTTTGTTGTCGCCAGTCATACAATAAGGCAACGACTAACAAGCTAGCCCCTAGCCAAAAACCAAGGCTGAGCCTTGATTCCAGTTCGTCAAAACTCCACCAAGGTGCAGCCCGTCACGCACTGCCAAGTATGAGCAACCGTGCTCAGGATCAATCGATCCGACTGAAATCAGCCAAGCGAGTCCAGGCGTGAACCCTCAGGCAGCGCAGGCCAGAATTGGTCGCACTTTTTGCTGTTTTTGCTGACCGCTTCTGCCAAATAGGCCAATCTCTTGGTGATTTGTGCTCAGGCAAGGCCTCACTTCTTCAGCTTCTCTGCTTATTTGTCTGGGTTCGCTGACATTAGGGTGACAAAGTCCAACCGCTTGTTGTGCAGATGAGAGGCCAATCTCCAGCGCCACTGTCTTGCATGAAGTGGGGGATTGATGGAGAGTTGTCGCCACACGACACAGCACTTCTCGTGAACAGGCTCGCATCATCCGAGAAATCACGACGGGCCTTCAAGGATCATTTCGAAAGGCGTCGACTTGGCAGCACTTCTGATCAAATATCACGTCGGGAATGACGCTGGTGATGAAAGGTGCAACGCCAGGGCCAACGACAACCATTGAGCATTTGGTGAAACAACTGATGACCGGATGTGAATTAGCAATTGCCATGCATTGAGGTTTAAGCTGCCGCTGAAGCAAAAGATGACGGTGCCATGAAACCACGGTGGGGATTGATCACGTTTGCAGTAATTGCACTTGCTGCGCCAGGCCCTGCTCAGGCTAATTTCAAGAACAACATCATCTTCAGCCGCTGCGCCGCGGCGATGCGAAAGGAGTATCAGCAGGCCAACAAACAATTGCTGCTAGGCCAACTCAATAAAACCTGCGATTGTGTGGTTGAGCAGATCAACAGCCGAAAAAATATTGAGCAAGCCAAAGCTTCTTGTATCAACCTAAAACAACCAATCAGCAGCAACAAGAATCGACAATTTCTCTAAAATATCAGTAGATAATACACAATGCTATAAGCTATATGAATGACATAGCTCATTGCCGAAGGATATTTTCAATGATGATTACCCTCCGCTGTTGCTGGGATTATTGAATACTCCACCCGATCATCGGAACAGCAGAGATCGGCATAAAAACGTTCGAGTTCGTCATACGCTTCGTCATACGTGCTGAAGCACCTGCGCGTGAGTTCGTCTTCAACGCCATCGTCGCGAATCACCCTCGCCAACTGGTTTTGATCGCTTTTCACCACGGCTGAGCTGAGTAGGAACACCGATTCTCGCGCTCAGCGAGCCAATCAAACCGAAGAGTGAGCGAAGAGAAAGAAAAGCATGAAAGACCAACAGATTGATTCCCTGCCCTCAGTCCTCAGCAAAGAACAGGTCTCCCGGAAACTGCTCAGTGAGCAGGAACTGCTGAATGAAACCGTGCTGGCAGGTGAGGAATGCCGTGCTCGCAATGACCGTCAGACCTACTTCAGCATTGCCCGTGAATTGGTCGACGCACAATTTGTTCTGGCTGATCAGGAATTGATACGGCGGCTCTGGCAAGAGGTGGGTGATCGAAAGCTGGTGATCGGGCGCATCATCAACCTGCTCTACCGCTGCAGCAGCCATGAGGACGCAATCGAAATGGTTGAGGTGCACGACGCTTTTCTGCAACTGACATTGAGCTGAACAGCGACGTCCGTTGCCGTGAACACCGGTCCTGCCGATACTGCATGCACACCCTGAACAGGGATCTTTCAAGGAGCGACGGATGGCAGCGAAGCTCTACAACGTCCGCTTTGAAACCGAGGGGGCAGACCTTTTCATAGAAATGGAGGCGGAGGAGGGTCTCAACCGCCAGCATCTACTGGAGAGAGTCGTGGCGATCCTGGAGGATCGACATGGCATGAAAACGGTCGACAACGATCAGGGCGAAATGACCAGAGTGGATCACAGCGATGGGGCAACGCTCATGGCCTGGCTTTCGATCTCCGGAGAATCCTCGCGGCAAGCCCTTGATGACGATGGTCTCGATGAAATTCTCACTTGTCTGGTGTTCATGCTGTTCCCACCTGTTGTGGAAACAAGCGTGCAAGACGACAACAAGAAAGCCATAGCTCTGGCTTGAGAGAGGCCTGGAAGCAACAAAAGCTAGTCACTGACAAGACACATCATTAACAGTCAGGGCTTGAGCAGCGCCTGGGCGGTCTGACCATCTGCATATTGCGCTGCACTTGCTGCATCTAAACCTGCATCTCTTGGTCCATCCCATAGCCAATCTGTCCCGCGCCATTGCCAGGTTCGTTCTGCATTGCTTGATCCCTCAAAATTCCTTCTGACCTTTGCATTCAGAATCCTCTGCCAGCCTTAGGAGTCACAACATATCCACTTCGCACCAGCGTGATAATCGTTTTCAGGATTGATGGACCAAGCGATAATCATTATCATTTCTCTTTGCAATTGTGTGATCTTCAGTTGTTCTTAGGTCGACCAACCCCTATCTGCTGTTAGACCTGTCTTAGACGCAAATGTTCGCTGATGGCAACAGTTTTGAAATGTGCATGTCCAAGCTGTAACTGCGAAGCTGGCGGTTCGTCTGCTGTTCAAAAAAACGGCCAAAGTTTCTGTTCTGATGCTTGCGCCAATGGCCACCCCAATGACGAACCTTGCCATGATGCCGCAGGTGCTTGTGGTTGCAGTTGTGGTGGATAGTCCTCCAGTCTGCACCTGATTGCCAGGCTGAGCCTGGGTGCTATTGCCAGAGGTGAGAGTGATAATCATTCTTACCTTTCGGCGCTGTTATGTAACTCTCAGTTAGTTTTCAGCTGATCAAGATCATTCAGCTGTTAGGACAATTGAAGTCGTGATTAAGCCGATGTGCTGCAATAACCCCAACGCTGAACATCACAAGAATCAGCCTGGTGACACAAAAGCTCCTGCGAAGTGAGCTGACTCTTCAGGGGCCATAGCCGTTACCTTTTCGAGCCTGAAAAGGTGGTTCTGATCCTTAAAACCTTGAAGCAGATCCATCACGCCCCTCTCTGTAAGGGGCGTTATTGATTGGATCAAAGCCCATTGGTGCCTGCAGGGCCTGACCCAATCAACTCGGGCGCTGACCTTGCTTGAATGGCCCTTATGGGTAACAAGCCGTTCTTTCAAGCCAACATTCACTCGCCGGGAACGGGAGTGGCGTTGATTGTGATCGCGATCACGCTGATTCCGGTGGGTATGGCTTCCCTGGTTCAGCTCAGTTGCTTTGGCAGGCCCAGCTCAGAGTCTGCTGCTTGGACTATTGAGCGCATTCGTGCCTGTCATGGCGGCTGAATGAAGTGCTCTGGTGGCCCAACGCCAACCTCAGCGCGGCTCTGTGATTGAGACGGCAAGGTTCAGTCATGTGTGCTGATTAACGCTGTCCAATCCAGCGGGTATCCCTATCCACTGGATTGGCAAACGCCCGAAAGCTCGACGCAGATCGGACTATGACTATGACGACTGCAGTGATCCCTCTGTGGGTCGCCAATCAGAAAGCTGACCCAAGGCAAAAAAAAAGACCCATTGGGTCTTCAGGGGGTGTGAGGAGTTGGGAATCTCGGTGAGGAGAGCCAACTACAAGAGGTATAGCCACAGCTGGGTGTTTCGGAGCATTGAAAACACACCTGGTTGCATTTGCACGGCAAGTTCCGTCGTCACCATCACGTCCAATCAAAAGACTTCATCGCGGGTGCCTCCCTGTCTCGAAATTGAACTTGAATCTAAAGTTCGTGACAACGTATACAAGAACACCTGTCCCGAGGTGATGATCTCTAGCCTTGTTGTATTGGGCCGGGTGATGGGGATTATCCGACATTCCAATTTCAACCACTGCTAACGCAGTGGCTCTTATTGGCATCAGCTAGGTAGTGCAATCACACAAAAAAAGAGGTTGGATTGCTCCAACCTCAGATCCATCTCGAACTGCGCTGATGATGCCAGTTGCGTGAGGCGATGCAAGTCGAGCTTGGTGTAGATCGAAAGAATCGTGTTGAATCAAAGCCTCATCGCTTTGTTCTTCGGCGATTCGCCTTGCGCGTTCCTCCGTATCTGTAGCCCGGTTGGGCAGCAATTCTTGTCCAGCAGTTTGCACACACAAGAGTCCACTCTCTCGTTGCTTCGCTGCGCACCCGGTAGTGCACAGACCCGAGACATTCACAGAGCTCACAACACAATCCTGGTTCGCCATGGATCACCGGCCCAGCGCTCCATCTCGCCAGGGATAACGCCCATGCTTGATCAGCATGTCGCGGTTTCGCCGCGCCACATCAGCTGTTGAGATATCAACCCATCTCTCCAGAAGAGGGATTGCCTTGTTTACCGTCTCGAGGCGTTCGGCGTGCAACAGGGGCATCAACCAGAACTGTCGACGTGCCTTCTGAGGTTCATGCTCAAGCCAATGTTGATCCAGTGCCAGGTGGCTCAAGCGCTGTGCACGGAGATCACCCTGGAAGGCACGAGCTTGGTCACGCCAGATCTGTCGAGAGAACTGATCGAGTAACAACACGAGCGCTAATGACGACGTCTGGCTGACTTCCCAGTCGATCAACCCCTGCTCCTGAGCTGCTTCCGCCAGCGGCCTGAATCGTTCACTCAGCGAACGATCAAAGTCACGATCACTCCGAAACCATTGCCAGGGCTTGCATTCTTCAAACCAGAAGCGAAGGATGTCTTCCGCGAGGGTGAGTCCCTCAGCTGGCATTGCGGACCCGTTTGACGGCCAGACCTGCTTCCGCTGCGGTGATGCCAGCCAGTAACAGAAGTCCCAGCAGACCCACCAGCTGATTCTGCTGTTCCGCATCAGCTGCGGCTCCCTGTGCCAGTGCCGCACCGGCAACAAACCAGCTAGTGGCAAGGGCGGATGTGATCCAGTAGGCCTTCCAGCGACGCTGATAGAGATAGCCAGCACCGAGTCCCGGCAACACATTCAGCAGCACGGCCACCCAGCCTGCTGATGCGGCGAGAACCTGGTCACGGTTGGGGAGGGTCATGTCTTCTGGTGACTGTGAACTCATTCCTTGTTTTGATTCGCTGCATAGGCCACGGCTCCACCTGCCACCAGGGTGAGCAGACCAGTGCTCAACAAAAATCCTGTGAGCATGATCAAGCCGAGCACAGAGCCGAGCAATGACATCTTGACTCTCAGCAGCTTGGATTTGATCAACAGAATCAGCAACAGAGTCACTGTTGCCTTGAGACCGGCAATCTTCGCGGCACTGATTGGACAGAACGGAACGAAGGGAGGGAGCATTGAACTGGACCTGCACAAGGGTGCGACCGTGTCACTCTGTCGTTTTCCAGGCGCTGCTGTGGATCAACCTCTGCGATGGCTCAAGCCTCTGTGGCGTCGACTGTTCCAGCTCCTGCTGATGTTGACCGTGATCATCACGGCTGAGCTGCCGGTGTCAGCGGCATGGATTTGTGATGGTGACCGCCTCACCGCGGAACCCATCCAGTTAGGTCGTGACGCCTTCGGTGCCACGGCTGAGCCTATCCCCAACAGTGCTGACGGCACCGTTCCTGGGGATGTGATCCTGCTCAGTTGGCGGGGCGTCACTCTGCAATTACCTCGTACCAACAATGCTGGGGCTCCCAGTTACACAGATGGTCGCTGGTGGTGGCAAGTCGAGGACCCTGAGCAGCCTGACTTCCGCCAACGCAAGGGGGGAATCGTGAGTTATGACTGCAGCCCTGAAGAATGAACCCGTTGGGTCAGGCCGCAGGCGCTAACCCCTGCACGAGTGAGTACTCATAGGCAGCAGCCGCCAAGAGAAACACTCCGATCACACCAATCAGCACTCGTCCGTCAATGCGTTCCAAGGTGAGCTTGTCTGCTGAGCAGAACCAATGGAGACCCAAGCTAGGGGTGATGCCGTTGCTGAGCTACTACCCTCCTGCTCTGCGCCGTTGTTCTTCCTCTTCGAACCGGTCGGTCTCCACCAGGGTCCAGCCGTCATCTCGAAGCATGGAGTTGATCACCTGGTCGCGATAGTCGACCTCCAGAGCACCATCAACTCCAAAGGCGGCCATGATCTTGTCGCGATCGGCGATTAACTCCTCGCGGTAGATCTCGTAGAGGTCGGGGTTTTCGATCAGGCTTGGATCGGGCTTGCCGTCGAGTCGCCATAGCCACTGATACAGGAACGGTTTGTATCTCGACTTGGTCTGCACGATTGGCATCAGCTGATCGAGCTTCAGCAGGTCGCACCTGGTTTGCGCATCCCAGATCTGCTCATCGCTCAGGGCTTCTGCGCTCTGCTTGCAGTGATCGAAAAGGGCTTTGAGGAACTGCTGAGGTGTGCACTCAAGGCACACCTCCTGAGCAGCGATCCCCTCCTGCGCCAGATAAACCATTCGGTTCAGGTCGTTCTGGCTGAAGCTTCTCTGCAGTGCATAAGTGGCCGCAGCTTTGCGAATGTCCCAGAACAAGCCGGTGTTCTCCATGCAGGCACGAGTGATGAAGCCATCAAAAATGTTCTGATTATCGGCAGTGATGTGAATCGAGAGGGCGTGCACCGCTGATGCGAATTCCTGGTCCAGCCGATGATCGAAATTCTGCTGATGGGATCGATAGAGATCGCTGCTGCGCCAGTCATTGATGTTTCCCACCCAGCTCGCGGGTGGACCTGGATCCCTGAACAGTTGAAATCTCTCTTTGCCCTCCAGGCTCCAGTTGTATGCCGATAGATCCTCGGCTTTCACTCCTTCAACCAGGTGGATGTCATGGCCCTGGCGATTGGAAATCAGACGCACCACCGCCAAAGTGCTGCGCGGCAGCTCAAGGGTGTCAATGGCAATCACCCCTGTCCCCTCGCTAGATAATTCGATCAGCGTGCCGTTGGCGCTGTGGCTGAAGCTTTGCAGGCAGCTCTCCGGTCTGCGCTCGCTGCGAATCTTCCTCGTGATCGGATCAATGCCGATTGAATACGACTCGATGGGAGCTCCTTCGATGCCATTCGGTCGCCACGTGCTTTCGTCTGAATGGCAGATCACGACCACCCGATTATTCAGCTGATGCGTCACGATCCCCCTCCCGAGGGCTGGACCTTAATCGTTTCGATCAGAGTCCAAAGCGAGTCGGGTTTGCTGTCTGTTGCACCGCCGTCATGAGCTCAGCATCCTTCGCCCTGAGCTGAGAGAGGAGAGGCTGAATGAGTGTCGGATGAATGGGCGGTTCGTCTCGCTCAGATCGATAGGGCTGTAACTGGACGATCCAGGTGCAACGGTCTTAACGATCTTGCAAAAAGAAACCCCCGCCAAAGGCAGGGGTTCTGAAATCTCTGCGGGAGTGTGTCCTTGTTTCCACCCCGTGAGCTTTTCTCCTCACTCCCACAATCTAGCCACTTCAGTGTCACTGTGCCAGTTGCTGTTCGACCAGTCCCTCGAACGGCACAGCTCACGGCGATTCGTCCTGTCGTTGTCTCTTCTCGAGATGGCCTGCAGCTGCTCAATCCTGGCCCACTGACGAGTCGACTGGCAGCAGCAGCTGACGACGTCAGGCCTCTTTAGGCAGTTGCTTTCACCACAAAGGTCATCACCATGACGGCAAGTGCAACCGTGCATCCGAACAGGGGGAGCGACAGGTGTAGTCCTTTCATGAGCCTCCTTGCGGATCCAAACTATGGACGTTTTTCTCTTCTCGACGATTAAGGATTAATGCCTATTTCTCAATCTCGACTCGAGCAAGATCCCCATGGATGGCCCTTGTCACATCAGCCAGAATCATCCGATGAAGCGCAATTGGAGTGACATCGAGCCGCATTGGATGCGACTGAGCAATAGGACTGCGTTTGATCTCAGTGCCGAGTGCGTGGTGATCGATCAGCAGAACGAAGTCATGCAGACGACTCTGTCGGGCCTTTCGACTCATCTCAGAGTTTCGTCGGCGATGTCGAATCCACTGGTAAAGCAGTTCATTGCTCTCGCGAAAGAACGGGGAGCAGAGAACGCCATGCACAAGATGCTGATGGACTCGGGAGAGGAATTTGCTCAGTTATGGAAAGAAGCTCAATCAGACTTGCAGAGAGGAGCAATTACGACGATGGACGATGTTGTTGAGGCAGTTGCTACCGCAAAGAAAGGCTATGACGAATCCCCGAGACGAATCCTGGTCGTTCAAGTGAATCAGCGTGATTGTGATGTGCTCTTGGTTGGGCCACCCGATGACGACGAGTCAGATTCGTGGAATGCCTAAGTGTTGACCATCGTGCTCAGGATAACCCATTTCGATTAAGACGATTTCAGCATTCGCAAAATAAGCCAACTGATCAGGTCCTTAGCCTCAATGACATCGGAGCATCAATTCACTTGCTGAATCAATGTGTGACCCATCGCAACCCCAACGACATTTGATAGTGGTAGAAAACCAATCAGGTGCAGCAACGTCGATGTTTGATCAGCATCAGTAAATGACGTTGGGTTGCAAGTCTTTGTTCTGGCAGTTCTTCGTTCAGGGGTGGAACTCCGCTCCAGCAAGGCGAACAGAACATATGGCCATGCCGAATCCAATAAGTTTTCATCGAGACTCCAACTGATTGCCCACAGATCAGACATTGAAAAGGCTCGGGCATCATCAACTCAGTCCAGCGACCTGTCAGGCGACAGTGCTCTCTTTCCTTGATGACGTCTGTTCAGAATAAGCGTCTTGCTTGGTTGGCGAATCTTCCGGAGACATTGGCGTGCCGAACCAACGCCGCCTGCCGCCGATCACAATGTAATTGTCGTCACTGTTTTGATGCTTGATTCGCATAGAAACACATCTGATTGGTTAATCTTTGCGAAACTGTGTTTGATTGCCAGCCTCCTTAATCAATTTTCAAATACAGCTGCGCCAGTTGCCATGCCATCTCTCAATCAAGATCTGTCGAAGCCTCCAAGCTCCCAACTGATGAGCTTGGTAGCAATATCAGCACTGCTTGATGGATTCAATGCGGAATGACTCGGCGCTAATCGATTTCTGGGCGTCTCCGACCCGCATGGATGGTCGCAACTTCTGTGATGTCCTCAATCACTAAGTGCTTTCTCCAGTCTTGTGAGCTATTCAATAATTCATCGAGCTCCTCGGCTGTCATCTTTTTGTCTAGACCTCCGAGAGTTCCCTTGATCGCGCATTTGATGATGATCTCTTGCTCATACGTCATGATTTGAGGGTTGCTATCTTCAGTCTGCTCAATGAATGGGCATCGGCTTCAGGTCTGTAGGTTTATTTACCATCTGAATTTTTGAATGGGTTTTGCATCGCCTCGAAGTTTCATTAACTCATCGGCAAAAACAGGTTTGTCATCGTCTGGGAGATCAAACACGTAGCCGATGTATTGGATCTCTTTCTTCTCGCAGAATCGATTGGTTGTTGCACCCTTGTATTCGATACTCTCGAGGTATCCGCTGGGCTCAAGGGTGAATGCAATGCCTTGGCGAGCCCAGTCTTCGCATGCTTTCTCTGCTTGTAGCACTGACTGATAGTTGTTGTCGCATGCCGTCAAGCTGCTCACTACGAACGCTAGAAAGATTGGAAGAGTTTTCATTGCATTGAGCTGAGTGTGTGCTTCCTGCTGACCAAGCCTAGTTCTTTTGAAATTCTTGAATGGGAGTTGGCATTGGCCTGTGATTCGTTTCTTCTGGCCTCTTGGCAAGTCCTATTCCCTTGTTTTTCTTGTCTGTTTCGTCTGAACTGTGAACGGTCGTTCCTCTTAAGGCGCGAGTTTTCGGATAGCGTTGCCTCGTGATGGATTGCTGCAGTGAGTGACTGTTGTGTCCAGTGTCCGCAGGCTTGAGGAGTTCTTTCCTAGAAAGCTTTGTTCTTGTGGGGTCTTTGAAGCCTGTCTGTGAGCCAGCCTGATCGATCTATGTTGATGAAGGAAGCTCAGGTCTCTCGAGCATCTGCCGCCATCGGCTCACAGTTTGGCCAAAGGTTGGTCACACTCCAGTTGAAGCAACCGCTTTCAGTCATGCCAATGGATATCGATGAACTTGCATGATCTCCGCTGGATGTTGGGAACTTGTAGCGGTTTAGTAGTAGCAAGGGTTCTCGGATAATCCTTGCTCCAATGTCCTATCTGGTTAAGACAAGGGATAAGACATTGATGTTGTTAGTTGTCGACCTGTGTATCTGTGCGTTGTTAGTCGGATATCTGTCGACAAGCCTCTCTCTTTCTGCCTAGTACTGGAGTGCTAAGAGCAATCAAGGATGAGAGAGGGCTGGCTGATCGATGGCAACAACCATTGGTCGATGCGCTTCCACCGTGACGAGAAAAGCTGGCTCAGAGACCAGCGAGTGTTCGTGGATATGGGTAGGTCGATGCCCAATGGAGAGCCAGCACTGCTGAAGAGCCGCAGACATCTACGACTAGATGAGGCCACCGTGCTGTGGAAGAGCCTCCGCTCCTATGGCTGGCAGCAGACAGATCCTCTGTGGGGACCAGATGCCGAGCCTTGAGGCGCAAGAGGGCTGGCGTTCTCGATGATCCGACGGATCATTCCTGAACATGAGGCAGCGCTGTGCTGAAACTTTTGGTTGGGGTTGGTCTGGGTTATGTGCTCTTCACCAATCCAGGCGCCCGCCAGATCACTGCTGATGCACTGCGTACTGCTGCTGATGCTCTTTCACCAGAGCAAAAAGAGACCTCATCTCCTAATGGCAAGAAATCAATCAATGAAACAAGAAGTCCTATTGATGATCACTATTCTGACAAACAAGCAGCGCAATAGCAGATGCCTCTCCGTAGATCCCATAAGGCGGCACTTGCTGCGATAGGAGGGATTGCTGGTTGGATATCACTCTCTGCAATTAGTAATCAAAAGGCAATACGACTTCTGTACTGCCCCGCAGGCACAGATGGGGTTAGCGAGGTCATTTGCAGTTCAATGAGATGCGGATATAAGTATTACTTCTTCGTTCCATTCTCTGAATTCTGGGAAGACAAAGAAATTGGTTACAACCCGGAAAGATGGTGTATTAGATCAGTGTTAGATGACATGAACAAATAGGTGTGAGAGAGGCAGTGAGCGTGAACCCACCCATCGATGCAGGTAACCACACCTGATCGATCTCCCTCTCACACCACAACCGTAGAGACATAGACAAAAGAAGCAAACAAAGCATTCCAAGACAGATGACACCATGCTGTCCTGAAGAAGGTCATCGAGGAATATGAAAGCCCTGCTCCTGCTGATGTTGCTCCCGCTGATGCCAGCGAAGGCGGACCAGCCAAACATCAAGTGCCCAGGGAATAACACCCCCGAAATGAGGTGGTGTGCCTCCAAGAGTTTGGAAGAGTCCAAGGCAGCACTTGAGAAGGAGCTTCCACGAGCGGTTCTGATGGAATGGCAAAGGGCAACCCAAGCGGTCTGCGCTGTCGCCAAGAAGCCTTACCTGCAAGGGACTATCTACCCGCAACTCGTAGTTGGGTGTGATGACAATCTCAACAGGGCTCTCTTGGAAGAATTCAAGGGCCTGGGCTGTTAAGGACGCTGAGCTCTTGGTCGCACCAATCAGTCTTGGTTGAGGCAGATCATCAAAGAGCTAGATACAGCGAGCAGAAATCCAAGTGTCAGCACAAGACCGGCCATCGTTCATCAATCGTCTGTGCACAACCTGCTTATGGTCGGCGCACGTGGCTCTATCGAAGGAAGACCAGTTGCGTCTCGTCTGTCTGTGAGAAATATCTGGCAACAGGCAGGGGCTGTATTGCTGAGGGTGCAGCCCTTTGAAAGTCTGAGAAAGAAGGGCTTCCCACGGCCCTTCACAGAAGGATCCCGTCCAAGGAAGTGCTTTACAAAGCTTAATACTCCGATGCTTCAAGCGTGACCTGCTCTGCTCAAAAGCCGTCGTTCTATGCGGCTGGATGACGCCACGAGCCTATGGAAAGACCTTCGCTCCTATGGATGGCAGTCAACCATGCCTGTCTGGGGTGAGGACGCCGATGTCTAGGGATAAATCCGACGACTCGTTCTTCTGTGGCTAACTTTTGACCACAAGCAGGGCGCTACCTGCTTATCGAGTCCATCAATGCCTTGAGTGAACTGATCGCAACCACTTCGGAGATCGCTGTTAAGCGAGGAATCCCGATGGATGTTTGGGCCTGCTTGCCAGGCAACTAGCAGTCGCAACAGATTCGTGATCACAAGCAGCGCTGTAATGGTGCTGCTTTTTCTTGCCCTGAGCGCAGACAAAAAGAAACCCCCGCAAAATGCAGGGGTTCTGAAAACTCTGCGGGAGTGTGTCCTTGTTTCCACCCCGTGAGCTTTTCTCCTCACGCTTGGTTCTTATTGACTAGTTACCGGTATGCAACCAGTTGTAACCAGTGAGGTGAACGGCACAAGCTTGGGCTATACCTGAGGCAGTTGGCTTTCTCCTCACCGAGATACCCAACTCCTCACACCCCCCGAGCCCCGACAGATGTCCGGGTCTTTTTTATTGGTCTGACTTCTCCACTAGAGTTAGGTAAGTACCTACTTGTGATTTCACACCAGTTATGAGATCAAAGATAGCAATCTTTGCTTTAGTGGCAGCTTCGCCTGCACTGGCTTGCCATCAAAAGCAAAAGACAAAAATTTTGAAAATAAACTCACTGTTGTTGGTATTCTTGCGGCTGTAGACTGCTTTGTAAGGAATAAAGGGTACGACCCAGAACAAGCAAATAAAATAATAGAAGGCTGGATAAATGAGAACTCACATCTTAAGGCTGCATATACATGGGGAACAGCTTCAGATAAAGCAACGGAAGCCGTACATGCACTACGGCCTTATTTCAGATCTGAGTGCAATGATCTTACTCTTTCAGCAGAAGAGGCGAACAGATTGGTGGCGCCTTACTTAGAGTAGTTCTGTGCTGGCCGGGGTTGTACTTTCGAATAGATACAACAAAGCCCCAGCACACGCATGTGTCGGGGCTCGGTCTGTATATCAGAAGCTGCATCTACTCCTGTCTTGAATTAATTAGTAACGCTGTGGAAGTTTGGGCCTGAAATCTATATGAAATTCTTTATACAAAGATTGAGCGGCCTCTTCGTTTTTGGAATCAATCAACATAATGATCCTGCTTTTCCACCATTCTTTGATTGGCCCTGCATCTTTTTTGATGAATGAATGAGGAGGTATATTCACAAGGCTCAATGCAATTGAGAGATTCATACAGCATTCTTTCTAATACGGGAGTAGTGGTGATCACAAAGTATCTGATACAACAATACCCCAGCGCACGTATGCGTCGGGGCTCGGCCTGGTCTTATCGTTAGTTGTATTTGGTAGTGATGTTGTGCAATAGCTCCTGATTATTGGAGTTCATTCCAAAATCTAGACTTCTTAACTAATGGCCTCCCACCGCAATACTTGCCAACATAAGTTGGCCAGTCCCACATCAAGAACGTCACATCTTGCTGCAACTGCTTATTGTCTCTAACGTTGTAGATTTCTGTATTCATAAAGTGAGCGAGGTTAATTGCGTTGGTGCAGGCTCCTGCGATATTGCCTTTGTCATATTGATATTTAACATTATCCATTATTGATTTCCAGGATTCAAGCGGTATTTCCTTGGCTGCAATCGCTTTGGGAAAAAGAGTGACAAGCTAGCCAGGGAGAGTGAGACCAAACTGTTAACAATTTTCATTGATTTAGGCATAAAGCTTTGACTTGATAATGTTAGCCGATGCTTTTGGCAGTGCTTAACAGGCGCAGAACTAGTCAAGGTAATTGTTAATAAGGACTGCAATTACCTACGGCTTTTGTTACAAGCTTTGGAAACACCGTGTCCTGCGTTCTCGTAAAATCAAACTCTTTATCTCTGGATATTGTGAACTCAGTTTTTGTGTTCATTACCTGCTCTATCAGTTCAACTTCCTTCCAACCTCCGTCTCGATACCGGTCAGAGATTGCAGTACGCCAAGGACCCCAAGGTGCCCAATTATCTCCTTCGATAGGCTCGCGGTACTTCACATTCCCGTTTGGTCCATCGACTTGGACCATCAACCGGATCTCGGCCTTCTCTTCCCGGAGATCATTGCCTGCCGCGTCAGCAGTCCAGGTGAAGCCTTTCGCTGCGCACCAGAAGAACTCAGCCCTAGCCATCTGAGGAATCGCAAGAGCTATTGCCAGGAGAGAAACGGTAGATGTAATCGCAGAACGAAGCATTGTCTTTGCTCTCGCAGACAGGTACTGCATCAGATCACTCTATCAGGTAATCATCTGGTCCTGAGTAATCAACTATCTGTTCGTCTGGATTATATTGAATCAGCTTGGCTGAACCAAGTGTTGAAGCATTCGTCAATGCTGTGATGAACGTCGCACAAGCTATATCAATGGTGTCTCGGTCAGCGTTTGTGTGCTGAGACAACAAGGTATTGAGTGCTGCCATTGAATCCACGGTTGCAGCAATCGCAAGGCTTGGGTCCTTCCTCAGAACATCGTTCAAGCTGTCAGCCAAAGCTTGAATTGTTTGCTGTCCTGTCCGTAGCTGGAGCTCTTTGTAAAACTCTTTGTCTTCCATTTCAATAATCCAAAGTGTCGTTTGCTTGTAACTGGTTTGCTGGTCTCTTGAATGCACGGACTGACTTGCTCACTCCGTCTTCGTTCTTCATCGAGGTTGTGTATTTACTCCAGCCTCTTGCCCTCATCAATTCAGAGACACGTCTGCTGTGGCTCAGCTCCTGCATATGCGGTGGAACCTGAAGCACACACCGGATGATCTCTCCTGTTGACACCTTGTTCCGTGTCGCAAGGAAGTCATCAAGCAGTGTCTCGATGGGATCTTCAATCCGATACTGCATCGTGTCTGCGTGAACCTGCTCGTATTCAGAACGGGTCCAGGTGCAGCTGGTGCCTTTTGCAATCTCTTCAAGAGCTTTGCCCCACAGACCATCACGGTTCTGATGCACCCACTCGAAGTCGATGATCTCGCCTTCAGGGATGGAGATCATAAAAGTGCGCCGGCTTTCGACATCACTGATGAACTCACTCCTGTTGGTGTTGCCGTAGAACACGAATGCTCTAGGCACACGCTCGGGGTGAGGTGCATAAGGCAGACGGGTGACGTCCTCCCTGATGATGACCACGCTCTTCATCGGTGGCAGCTGTCCTGAAAGCAGCGGTCGTGCGGCTTTTATGTTGCTCGACGATGGCTCCAAGCTTTGGATGCCTAACTCCCAGCGTTGCTGGTTGGTTGACCTAAAGATCGTCACTCAAACCTATGAGTCTTTCGATCCAGACGACAAGCTGCTTGTCCGTGTCATCGCTGCTGATGGCAGCAGCGATGTGTATCGCACATCCCTCAACAGCTGGTCTGCTTCAAGCTTCCTGCAGCAGTTCAATTACCTGACACGTCATCAGTTAGGAGACCAGCTCACCATCTCACTGGTGCCCAAGGGCCGGGCCACCCTTGTCAACGTTCAGTATGCAGAGAACGGAGCCTTCCACCGTGTCGAGATTCCTAAGGAGGAGTTCGGCAAAGGGAAGATGGGATACGACGATATGTTGGATGCCATCAGCTGGGCCAACGGCACTGCTCAGGACAACGAGGATTCACCTCAAGTCACCGAGCAAGTGGACCAGGAGGAGCAACCCTTCGAAGTCCCGCCTGAAGAACTAGATCAGCTGCTTGATCAGATCAAGTCAACTAACTGACACCCCTCCCCCTGCTAGTGCAGGGGTTTTTTCTGTTTATTCACGTAAGTATTACCACTTACTTGTATCATCTGCTCAACCGTAAAGCTTGTGAGTGACTGGCTTTCTGCTATGCCACGCACCTCCCTTTACATTCGTTATTATTATTTCATCGTGACCTGTCTTATGTCCGACGTAACCAACAAGACCACACCTGACCCATACAAATCCTTCAGCGAAAAGCTGAACGGAAGAGCTGCAATGCTCGGTCTTGGTATTGGTTTGGCTGTCGAAGCCCTGACCGGCAAAGGAATTATCGAGCAAGTCAGCATCTTCAATCAAGCATCTACGATTGATTTGTCTGGCGTCAACAAAGTGCTGGGTGTGATGTTCAGCTGTGTTGGAATCATCAGCTGATTTACTTGGCTTTATCGAGTCAACCTAGTAACTCCCTTGCCCTCGCTAACGCGGGGGCTCTTTTTTGTTTCCTCAAAGAGCGAATGTGTCATTCGGTTTTCCTGGCTTGTGCCAATCGTCCATCCGTCCTTAAATAGGTCCACAGGGACCCGGAGGTAGGCGGATGGTTGATGTTGATTGGGCTGGTGTATTTGCACTTCTCTCGATAATGACCTTGATAACAGTGATCGGATATTGGGAAGGACACTCAACTCTTTAGAGCTTTGCCCTCGCTTAACAGCGGGGGCTTTTTTTATTTCTTATGTCATCCCCCCTGACTCCGCTGTCTGCTTCTCGTCTCTCACTGAAGAGCCTTCACTGTCTGTGTAGTGGACGTTCAGCTCCCGTCTGCCATAAAGGACAGTGTTGTAGTGACAGTTCAAGTTGATCAGCCTGTCTATAACAGCAACAAGATCGACTGACTCGTCTGAGATGCTGTCCGCTAACTGCATACCGAACTGACTCTGCTCGTTCTGCGCTTGAAGCTCGTGCCTTGCCTGACCTGATGTGCTTTGCTCCATCATCCGTGATGCAGCCATCAGGATTCCAAGCAGGACGTCACGCTTCGAGGTCTTCGCCTCGTGGTCATTGATCAAACTTGTCTCAATACAGCTGTCAATGAATGCCACTCCGTGATCCCTGACGAGGTCGAAATATTCCTCAACGCCACGTTCATAGATCTCTTTGAACAACGCTGTAAATGCTCGTGATGCAATCAATCCATCACGCTTACTCAGTGGATTAACGACTTTCATTTCTATTTACTTACTATCAATATGTATATTCTAACTTACTTTCTTGTTGACAAGTCAGTGCTATCAATTGTTTAGCCAGCTTAAATCTACTCGACTCATATATTCATTCAGCTTGTCAGGCATCTGTGCCAAACCAATTCCGTACTCACGCTCGCCTAGTTCTGCTGATGTATGTCCAGTGAA
>QCTE01000034.1 GCA_003211275.1 Synechococcus sp. AG-673-A03
GCTGTTCCAGTGCGGCAGCGCTGGTCGAGGCTTCCGCCTCGATGCGCAGATTGAAGCGGAAACGGTCCGTGCGGCTTTCACCGCTCTCGCGCACATTCAGCTGCAAAAGGGTGCCACGGCAAACAGGACCCTGAATCTCAGCATTTGCCCTACGCGGAACCAGGGCAGCCGACTGCATCAGCAACAGTGCTGCGAATGACGACATGCCTAATGGTTTCAGTGCAGAAGTGATCACAAACCTGAGAGCGGACAGACCTTGAGTCGCTGTCTAAGTCAGGCACCGCCTCAGAACCTTTCCGAACCATGATCAGCGCCGCTTCAAACACCACCAAATCCGACTGATTCAGCGGGCATCCACCCAGCTGCCATGCAGGCCATGGGGTATCGCCAACGGCAGCTCGAACACCGCCAGCTCGCGCAGGTCTGCAGCGTCAAGGATCACAAGATCGGAACCTTCCCGATCGCCGTTCCACACCAGTTCCAGCACCCAGCCATCGTCTTCAGCGCTGGCACCAGGCCTGGGAACCATCAAGGGCTCACTGACAAAACCGTGGGGCACGGCGCTCCAGATCTGGCGATCGCCACTGATCAGGTCAAGCTTCTTCACCACCTGAAGCGGATCATTGCCCTGCTCACGCGCTGCGGCCGCCATCCAGGCGAAGCGACAGGGCAGACCTTCCTTCTCGGGGTTCACCATCGCGAATTCACAGCAGCGTTCACTCAGACGCGTGGTCTCCACCGTGGCGTTCTGCAGGTTGATGCGGCACTGCTCAAGCAGCCCCTCAGGGATCAGATCGAAGTCAACAGCGGCAAAGTCGACATCGGGACCGATCGAAGGGAAATCGCTGTAATAGATGCTCTCCACCACCACATCGCCCTCCTGTTCCCAGGCGTTGAGATGGTGAAACACAAAGCCCTCGGGTGCATCCAGAATTCGCGGGGACTCTCCTGCATAAGCGCCACTGTCCCGTGGAATCAACCAGAACTTGGCCTGGCCATCGGGCTTGGACTGCAGACACTGGGCCGCACCCTTCCTGCCGAGCACAAAAGGCAGAGGGTTGAAGTCGATCGCGTTCTGAAGGAACACCGCCCAGTTGGGTGTGATGGCGAAATCGTGCAGGAAGGCGAAGCCGTTGAAGCTGTCACGACGGTCACTGAGGAGGTCTCCGGCCTTGATCCCGGCGGCGGAATCATCTTCGGTGGCGAATTCCATCAAGCGGATGGTGCTGCGAGGGCCGGTATTGACCCCGAAGGTGACCATGCGCGGCCGATCGTGATGGCCGGGATCGAATCGAGGGTGGGCACTGAAGGCCTCGCCTTTCTTGAGAACACCACCCAAGAGGCTGATGCCGTGGGTCTCGAGGGTTTGGGGGTCGAGTGCATGGGGCTCGGCCGCTTCCCAGAGCGCGAGCAGTTGGTCACCAAGCTGCACAACGCCAGTGTTGGCGATGTTTTTCAATCTCAGATCAAAGGCATTGGCCAGCGGACCTCCGGGTTTCTGGCTTCCGAACACCCCTCGATACAGCACCTTGCCAGACGCTTCCTCGGCCTGCCAGCCGGCGGTGCGCACAAACCGATTGGTGAGTGAGACCCCCTCAGCATTGAACTGAATCGCGGTGATCATGCCGTCACCATCAAAGGGATGGTGAACGCGCTGACCGTCACGCTCCAGCAGCCCAGGGCCATTGCGATAGAGAGTTCCCAGCAGCTCAGATGGCACCTTGCCCCTCGCCGGCTGCAGCGCAACCTCGGTGAGCTCCTGCTCCACGTTGCGGAAGGCACTGGCCCATTCCGAACGGTTGAAGCGTTCAGCGGCGGGAGCGACGGTCACGGAGAACAACTACAGCTGCAACCATCCTCTCGTAACGGACTGTGAAGCGCGGCGCAGTGTCAGTTCGCTCCAGCCTGCTCAAGCACACCCTTGCTGCTGGGAACCGCACCGGCGCGGCGGGGGTCGATCTCCGTCGCCATGCGCAAAGCCCTTGCGAAGGCCTTGAAACAGGCTTCAACAATGTGATGGGAATTGGTTCCATCCAGCTGACGGATATGGAGGGTGAGGCCGCTGTTGTTGACCACCGCAACGAAAAATTCCTTGACGAGTTCGGTGTCGTAGCGACCGATCTTCTCTTTCGGAATCGTGAGGTTGTACGAGAGATGCGGTCGTCCCGAACAATCGAGCACGACCTGCACCAGTGCTTCATCCAACGGCGCGACGAAGTGACCGAAACGCACGATGCCGCGGCGATCACCTAAGGCCTGTGCCAGGGCCTGCCCGACAGCAATTCCCACATCTTCATTGGAGTGGTGATCATCGATATGGGTGTCACCCACCGCATTGATCTCCAGATCGATCAGCCCATGGCTGCTGATCTGATGGAGCATGTGATCCAGGAAGGGCACACCGGTGCTGGCTTGGCACTTGCCGCTGCCGTCCAGATCCAGGCGCACCTTCACATCGGTTTCGCCGGTGACTCGATGGATCTCACCCGTACGCATGCTGTTCAGCTCCGGAGGCGGCGACTTCGCTGTTCCGATCATGCCGAAATAGACGGCGCAGACCAAGGCCCTTCAGTGCAGAGTCACATGCCGTTAATGCAGTAGCCGGCATCCACATAGATGGTTTGGCCGGAAATACCGCTCGACAACTCGCTCAGCAGGAATGCAGCGGTGTTGCCCACTTCTGTCTGTGTGACGGTGCGGCGCAGCGGCGCTTTCTCCTCCACGTTGTGAATCATGTCGAGGATGCCGCCGATGGCAGAGCTGGCCAGGGTGCGGATAGGGCCTGCACTGATGGCATTCACCCGCACCTGCTTGTCGGGACCCAGTTCTGCGGAGAGGTAACGAACGGACGCTTCCAGAGCGGCCTTGGCTACACCCATCACGTTGTAATTAGGGATGGCTCGCTCAGCGCCCAGATAAGTCAGGGTGACCACCCCGGCTTTCTCACTGAACAACGGCTTTGCATGACGACAGAGGGGAGCCAGGGAATAGGCGCTGATCTCGAGTGCACGGGCAAAACCCTCGGAGCTGGTGGCGCTGTAGTCACCGATCAGCTCTTCCTTGCCCGCGAAAGCAAGGCAATGCACTAACCCATCGAGGACACCCCACTTCTGCTTGATTTCTGCGAAGACCGTTTCCATCTGCGCGGCATCCTGAACATTCAGCGGCAGGAACAACGAGGGTTCAAGTGGAGCAGTGAGCTCACGAACCTTGGTCTCAAAACGACCTTTGTCGTCTGGGAGATAGGTGATGCCCAACTCGGCGCCCGCCGCTTTGAGCTGCTGAGCAATACCCCAGGCAATCGATCGATTGTTGGCAATGCCGGTAACGAGGATCTTCTTGCCCGTGAGATCGAGAAGCATCGGACCGGTCTTCGCTGAACTTTGGGGAGATTCTCCACCATCCCCGACCCGAACTCCCAGGAGTGGTCGCGTTTGAGGCATTGGATCGACAGGATGAAGCCCAGAAATCGATCGTCCGGTGCCCCCGCAACCAATCCCAACTTCTCTGTCATGGTCTGAACGGCCGGGGGATCTTCCCAGAGACCTTGCGGACCGCAGAGCCCTCGATCGCCTGTTGGCTGAGCAGTTTCCCGAAGCCGGCGGAAGGCTCAGCTCACTGCGCGGAGGTCGAGACGCCGCGGAGACAACACTCAGTCGGATCGACCCCCGGCGATACACCAAGAGCCGCAATCACCTCAAAGGCGCGGTGACTGGCTTATCCCCCTACATCCGCCACGGTGTGCTCAGCCTGGCGGAAGTGCGTGACGCGGTGTTCCAGCGCATTCGCAGCCGCGACGAGGGCAGCAAGTTGATCAACGAGCTGGGCTGGCGCGACTTCTGGCAGCGGATGTGGCGCGACCTCGGCGATGGCATCCACGACAGCCAAGAAGAGCTGAAAACCGGACATGATCCCGCCTCCTATGCCGGGGAGCTCCCTGAAGACATCCGCGCAGGACGAACAGGCCTGGCCTGCATGGATGGATTTCAAAGCGAACTCACCAGCCGTGGCTGGCTGCACAATCACGCCCGCATGTGGATGGCGGCTTACGTGGTGCATTGGCGCAAAGTGCACTGGAAGGCCGGCGCAGACTGGTTTCTGGAGCATCTTCTCGATGGAGATCCCTCCAGCAACCACCTGAGTTGGCAGTGGGTCGCCAGCAGCTTCAGCCACAAGCCCTACTTTTTCAACAAAGGCAATCTGGAACGGTTCAGCGATGGCCAGTTCTGCAGACGTTGTTCCAGCAGTGAGCGCTGTCCATTCGAAGGCAGTTACGAACAGCTGGAAGGTCAGCTGTTCGCCAGCCAGGGCTCCATTCGTGATGTTCCGACCCGACGCAGCCGCAACCACCAGCAACGCTCAGGCCGACAGCAGGAGTTGAAGGGAAGCGGCCAAGCGGCCATGGCCCGACCCAAGCGATAAGCCATGTCTCTTCAACGACCTGTCATCTGGGTGCACGAGGAAGCACTCGGTTCCAGCAACCCAGCACTGCTTGAACGGCCGAACAGCCCAGCCCTCTTCGTTTTTGATACCCGCTGGATCCAGGAAGCCCGTATCAGCCGCAAGCGGCTTGGCTTTCTGTACGAAAGCGCCCTGGATCTACCCATCACCCTGCGTAAGGGTGATGTGGTCAAGGAAGTGATCGCCTTTGCCGAGCGTCACAACGCCGATGGCGTCTTGAGCAGCCTGCCCGTCGACCCCCGCTTAGAACGCATCGCCGTCTCGATCGAATCGCACTGTCCGCTGGAACTGCTGGAACCGGAACCGTTCGTGACCATGCCGCGACCCCCGCGGCTTGGACGTTTCAGTCGCTATTGGCGAGAAGCTGAACCGGTGGTCTGGGAAGGCTTCTGACTGTCACCCAGTAGGTCGTCCTCAAGCCGCTTTTCTTCGGCGGAATCCCTCAGTAGATCCCGCCGCTCATATGCCGGGAGCTGCACTGGCATGAGCTCCGAGGCATCAGTTGGCGGGGGCGTCCACTGCCAACGGGCCTCGGGAACACGCTGCTGGCAGAGAGCCTTCAACTCTGCTTGCAACGCACGGCGCACATCGCTGCGACGCACAGCAGCGAAGAATTCCTCACGCGGCGCCAGCCCTGCACTGAAGGGCGCTGTGCCATTGCCGTTGAACAGACGCGCAGCATCGGGGAACCAGCGAGGCGAGCATTCCGCAGGATCGTCCGTGTCGGTTTCCAGAAAGAAATGGAGACCGAAGCCGTCGGGCTGACTCACAACCGCAAGTCCGTCATGGGGCATCCGCCGCGGCAGCGGAAACACTTTCCAACTGGTGCGCTGCGGTCCCGAACAGGCCGTCAGCAGCAGAACAAGGGTGATGCCTGAAATCCCACCTGCCTGGGCACGCCTGAGCACGCGTTCTCTGCACCGGAGGGCCGGAGTCTGAACCAGGATGAAAGCTGACGCACCATTTGTTGCTCGTTCGCCATGGCTCTCACTCCCTCGACCATGCTGCCCCTCGGCGAAGCGCTGCCTGCCTTCCAGTTGCCCGTGGTGAGCGGAAGCTTGAGGGAGGGCACTACAGCAGCAACTCTCAGCAACAGCGAGCTGCCCGCACAGCCGCTGCTGCTGATGCTGATCTGCGCACACTGTCCGTTTGTGAAGCATGTGGAGCCCGAGCTGAGCAGGCTCGCCGCGCAGTACGGCTCAGCCGTAACCCTGCTGGCTGTCTCCAGCAACAGCCTCACCACCCATCCACAGGATGGTCCCGAAGGCCTGCGTCAGCAGGCATACGAGCAGCAGTGGCGTTTTCCCTATCTGCTCGATGAGCAGCAGAACCTGGCCAAAGCCCTTAAGGGTGCCTGCACACCGGAGTTTTATCTGTTCAGCCCCGATGATGCGGGCCTTCAGATCCTGCGCTATCGCGGCCAGCTCGACGGCAGCCGCCCAGGAAACGAGGTTGCATTGGATGGCCGCGATCTGCGCAGGGCAGTGGATGCGGTCCTGAGTGGCCAGCCTGTCAACCAAGACCAGCAGCCATCCGTTGGCTGCAACATCAAGTGGCATCCCGGACAAGAGCCACCGTGGTTCGGGGCATCGGCTTAAGGTGCCCTCCATGCAGGTGCCTCCCTTCAGCCTCAGTCAGCAGCTCGCCGACCTGGGGCCGGAACTCGATGAAGCCGCGCTGCGTGTGTTGCGCAGTGGGCAATACATCGGAGGCACCGAAATCCAATCGTTTGAGACAGCCTTTGCCGCAGTGGTCGGCACGGCCCACGCCGTCGGCTGCAACAGCGGCACCGATGCCCTGATCCTGGCCTTGAGAGCCCTTGGTATCGGAGCCGGTGATGAGGTGATCACAGCCTCCTTCAGCTTCTTCGCCACAGCCGAAGCCATCAGCGCTGTGGGTGCGACGCCCGTGTTTGTGGATGTGGATCCACGCACTTACCTGATTGATCTCAATCAGATTGCTGCTGCGATCACGCCCGCAACCAAAGCCCTGATCCCAGTGCATTTGTTTGGGCGGCCTGTGGACATGACGCGATTGATGGCAATCGCCAACGATCACAAGCTTACTGTGATTGAAGACTGTGCCCAGGCCACCGGTGCCAGCTGGAACGGGCGACCCGTCGGCAGCTGGGGCGATATGGGCTGCTTCAGCTTTTTCCCCACCAAAAACCTTGGAGCAGCAGGTGATGCCGGAGCCATCACCTGCCACGACCCAGCTCTTGCACAGCGCATGCGCGAGCTAGCGGTGCACGGCATGCCCCGCCGCTACCTGCACACGGAGCTCGGATACAACAGCCGACTGGATGCCATGCAGGCCGCTGTGCTCAACGTGAAACTGCCGCGGCTCAACCAGTGGGTTGAGCGTCGTCGGCAGATCGCCCAGCGCTACCGA
This sequence comes from Synechococcus sp. AG-673-A03, assembly GCA_003211275.1. Lineage (GTDB taxonomy): Bacteria > Cyanobacteriota > Cyanobacteriia > PCC-6307 > Cyanobiaceae > Synechococcus_C. The sequence continues at coordinate 6,853 of QCTE01000034.1, forward strand.
GAAGCGCTTCAGGACGTGCCAGGCCTGCTGCTCCCCGAGGCATCCGCAGGCAACGGCCATGGCTGGAATCAGTTTGTGGTGCGTGTCACGGTCTGCCCGACTGACATCTCTTCCAATGCGAACCATCGCCCCAGTGAGTTCGGACTGCCCAGCAGTCATTGCCGCGACTGGTTGAAGCAGAGCCTGCAGGAGAGAGGTGTGAGCACGATCATCTACTACCCCATTCCAATCCATTGCCAACCGGCCTACGCCAATCAACAGCAAGGCACCCGTCTGCCGGTAACCGAACAGCTCTGTAGCGAAGTGCTGAGTTTGCCGATCTTCCCGGAGCTCTCCAGCGAACAGCAGGAACAGGTGATTGCCGTGCTTCGCACGCTGCTCATCCAAACCGCCCCTCTGGATTCGCAAACCTGCAGCGTGGCGGCCTGAGCTCAGGAGCGGATCGTGGCGTACAGCGCCTTGAAGTGGGCCTGCTGTTTCTTGTGATCAATCAGAAGCTCGGGATATCCGCGTCGCTCCAGTGCACCGATCTCACCACTGAGCAGATCCTTGGTGTTCACGTGGCGTAGCTCCGGCAACCAGTGGCGGATGTAGTCGCCTTCGGCGTCAAACTTTGATGCCTGCGTCGCAGGGTTGAAAATTCGCAAGGGCTTTGGATCCATTCCACTGCTGGCACTCCACTGCCAGCCACCGTTGTTGGCCGCAAGATCGCCATCCACCTCCAGCTCCATAAAGGCCTGCTCGCCCCAGCGCCAATCACAGATCAGGTCTTTGACCAAAAAAGAGGCAACGATCATGCGGCAGCGGTTGTGCATCCAACCGCTCTGGTTGAGCTGACGCATCGCTGCGTCGATGATCGGCATCCCCGTCTGCCCCTCTCTCCAGAAGCCAAACCACTCTTCGTTGTTCTCCCATGGGAAGCGCGTCCATTGCTCGCGGTAAGGCCCATCAGCCAGTTCGGGGAAATGGAACAAGGCCTGCTGGTAAAACTCACGCCAGCCCAGCTCCTGCTCCCACACCGTGATCGCATGCTGCTGTTCATCACTGCGCACGATCTGTTTGGCGCTCTGAGCAGCACACCAGGCCTGTCTGGGGCTGACCGTGCCAACACTCAGAGCCGCACTCAACGAAGAGGTTCCCTGTTGCCCAGGGAAATTACGGTCAGGCTCGTAGCCAAGCAGGGGACCGTCAGCAAACGTCGCCAACTGGTCCGCTGCCGCGGTTTCTCCAGGGCGACAAGGACACAAGTCCGTGCCGGCGAAGCCATGGCTGCTGCGCAGACGCTCCAGCTCGGACTGTCCCTGGGAGCAGAGCCGACCAAGATCTCCTTCTGCAGAGCTGATCTGCTGAAGCTGAGACTGGGTCAGATCCTGTAGGCCTTCTGGAGCTGCTGTGGTGCGTGGGGCGAGCCGTTCGACCTGACCGCGCCAGTTGCGCAGAAACGGTCCATACACGCGGTAAGGGTCACCTCCGCCGGTTTTGAGTGACTCCGGCTCCACCAGCAGCTGGTCCCAGTCGACCAGCAGCTTGCGCCCATCGGCTTGCAGGGCCTTGGCCACCTGACGGTCGCGCTCGCGGGCATAGGGCTCAACATCGCGACTCCAAACGATGGTGGGCGCGTCCAGAAGGGCCGCCAGCTGCGGCAGCAGCACAACAGGGTCACCTGCTAGCACCAGCAGACGACTCCCCGCCTGACGCCAGCGCTGTTGCAGTTCGACCAGGCTCTCCACCAGAAACCACAATCGGGCCGGTGCCATCGGCGGCAGCTGGGGTGGCGGCGTGACCAGAGCCGGATCGAGCACATATACACCGGTCACAGCCGGGCCTAGAGCGACAGCCGCCCGGAGACCTGAATTGTCTGCCAGGCGCAGATCGCGGCGGTGCCAGAACAGCGTGCGAGGGGTACTCATCGTTTGTCGCGAATTCAGAAACCGAGCAACTGCTTGGCCCGATACCAAGCCGTCACGCTTTTGCCATCGAGCCACTCTTCGCCTGAGCTCAGACGAGCATCCAGTTCGGCAGGACTCATCTGCAGGACCTCCAGATCCTCATCGTCGTCACCCGCGGGGGGATTCTCCAGCGCTGTGAGATCCCTGGCCAGGAAGCAGTGGATCACCTCATCGGAATAGCCAGGGCAGGGCAGCATTGAACCGAGGGCATCCCAGCGCGCGGCGCTAAAGCCCGCTTCTTCCCCGAGCTCCCGCTTCATCGACTCCAGCGGATCTTCTCCATCCTCCAGCGTGCCGGCAGGGAACTCCAGCAGCCTGGCCTGAACAGCAAAACGATACTGACGCAGCACCACAACCTGACCCTCGTTTGTGATCGGCACGGCCAGGGATGCACCCGGATGCCGAATGATCCCGAAGCTGCCCTCCACCCCCATGGGCAACCGGATGCGATTGCGCTCGAAGCGCACTTTGCGCGCATCCAGGGCATCGATGGTCTCCAGCAGCTCGTAGGGCTCTGGAGCCGGCAGCGGGGCCATGGCTTCTCAGGACAGCGGGCACCAGCATGGCGGGTGGGCGTCAGGATCGACGGACGACTTTCGCTTGTTTCCGCATCGCACTCACTGGTCAAGCCTTGAAGTCTTCGCCACCCAAAGTGCTCCCCCGGCTGCAGCAGCTTCAGCTTCTGAAGGCCTTGGCGCGGGAAGCTGGCTGGCGACAACTCAGCTTGCAGACCTTGCTGAGCGTGCTCAGCAGCCTGCTCGACATTGCTGGTCTTGGACTGGCCGTCAGCCTCTTGCTGAACTCGGGGACAGAGTCCGCTGCATCGCCAGATCTGCTCAAGGGGCTGCCCCTGTCGTCCAGCCTGGCTCTGCTGGTAGGCCTGATCCTTGCTCGAGGTCTGATCCAGGCGCGAGTTGCCGTCAGCAGGGAATGGCTGCGCTCAGGCTTCACCGATCGGCTTCGGCAGCAATTGCTGCACGAGGTGTTCTCAGCCTCCTCCCGGCAGCTGGATCAGCTTGGCCGAGGTGATCTGCTGGCCTTGCTGATGGCCGACATCACTCGCTCTGCCATGAGCCTGGATCAGGCCTTGCGCATGGTTCAGGCGCTGCTGGCCATGCTGATCTATCTCATCAGCGTGCTGTTGGTGGGACGCACTGCTACCTGGCCGCTGCTGCTGGCACTGGCTGCAACCGCCGGCGCGGCCCTGCTGAAACGTTCCGGCAGTTGGGGGCTGGGCCGGATCCAGAGCCGCCTCAATGCAGCCCTGCAACGCACCGTGGGGGATGGCCTGCATGGACTCACTGCCTTACGTGCCGCTGCTGCTAAGGACTGGCTGCTGAACCGCTTTGCACAGGAAACCACCAAAGGCCGCTGGCTGCTGAAGGAACGGGTGCGCAGACGTGCGGGCTACAACGCCTGGCGCGACACCCTGGTGGTCGCCATTGCTGGTCTCTGGATGCTGATGCAGGGAGACACTCTCACAGCTGAAGTGCTGGCCACAACACTGGTACTGGCCTACCGATCCGGTACATCGCTCAGCGCTGTGGTGCAGGCCCGACGCCTGTGCCTTGGCTGCCTGCCTGGATTCGAGGCTCTGCTTGAGCGACGCCATCAACTGCGGTCCAATCCTTCACGGACCAGCGGTACGGCTTTAAGCGAACACGCGCTGCCCAGACTCGGCTTGGCTCGCTGGAGCCAGCTTCACTGGCAAAGCACAGACCCTGGCGCAGCGACACCCACATCCATCAGCCTTGAACCCAACCGACTGGTCGTGATCACAGGGCCTTCAGGCTGCGGCAAGACCAATCTTCTAGATCGCATCAGCGGACTCCGAGATGAAGAGAGCAGTTGTTGGACGATTCACTGCCAAGACACAACCTTTCAGCTGTCGGGGCTGTCGGCTGCTCGACAGCTACGCGGCCTGATGGCCTGCGCACCACAACATGCCGTGCTGTTTGAAGCCAGCCTGCGCGATAACCTGCTGCTGGGCGCTGATCTTCCCGACCAGACCGTTGAGGAATGGCTGCATCGCCTGGGTCTCAGCCACCTACTGGACAGACAGGAAGCCCTGGATGCCCGAATGTCACTCGCCCAGCCCCCCTTCTCGGGCGGTGAGATCCATCGCCTCGGCTTGTTGCGAGCCTGGCTGCGGAGCCGACCGGTGGAAGTGCTGGATGAGCCCACAGCATTTCTTGATGCCAGCGCCAGCCAGCTGGTGCGAGACGTGATCGCTGAACGATCACGAGAGCGACTGGTGCTGATCAGCAGCCACGACCCGGCTCTGATCCAACAAGCTGATGGGGTGATCGACCTGACCTCTTCATTGCTGAAGGTCTGAATCAGGACACCAGCCGACTGATCGCTGCATGGCTGCCAGCAAGGGCTCCAGCACAAATTGGCGCAGATGCAGACGAGGGTGGGGCAACACCAGGCGCGGATGATCTAGGCGCCATTCCCCCCAGAAGAGAAGATCCAGATCGAGAGTGCGCGGACCCCATGGCAGCTCGTGGTCTCGATCTCGACCGAAACGTCGCTCAAGCTGATGCAGCTCCGTGAGCAGCTCCAGTGCCGCAGCCTCGGAGGCGGAGCGCTGCACACCTGCGAAAAGCACCACGGCATTGCAGTACAGCGGCTGCCCTGAAGGCCCGCCCACTGGAGCCGTCTGAAGCAGTGGCGACCAGGAGCAGCGCATCTCTCCTGATGCAACCCTGGCCCAGCCGCTCACGAGCTGCTCCAGTTGCGGACGCACCGTGATCAGCGTCTGGCGAGGCGCACCCGCTGCACTGGGCAGGTTCGCCCCGAGAGCGATGGCAAGAGACTGAGCCTGATCAGCGAGACTGGCGCTCACGCGCAGGGCTGGCAAACATTCATGGTTTCAGGTGGAGGGGTCGCCAGCGGACTGGCCAGCACAGCTGCTCGGGAACAGGCGAGCCGTGCCTTCCCACTGGCAGCCATTACTGGCCATGGAACGCTGAAACTCTCACTGATGCTGGCAGCGGTGGACCCCGGCCTGGGGGGCGTGATCATCGCCGGCGGCCGAGGCACCGGCAAATCGGTTCTGGCACGGGGCCTACATGCCCTGCTGCCACCGATCGAGGTGCTGGATCAAGACAGCGCAGATGGGCCTGCAGGACCAGGCCTCAACCTCGACCCAACCCGACCTGAGGAATGGGATGAGAGCTGGCGAGAGCGGCTGAGCAACGAACCACCCTCCAAGGTGATTCCGGCTCCCTTCGTGCAGGTGCCCCTCGGCATCACCGAAGACCGCCTTGTTGGTGCCGTCGACGTGGCCGCATCACTGGCCAGCGGCAGCCCCGTGTTTCAACCGGGGTTGCTGGCAGAAGCTCACCGCGGAGTGCTGTACGTCGATGAGCTCAACCTGCTCGATGACGGGATCATTAATCTTCTGCTGGCCGCGGTGGGTGCCGGAGAAAACCAGGTGGAACGGGAAGGCCTCAGCCTCAGCCACCCCTGCAGGCCGCTGCTGATCGCCACCTACAACCCCGAAGAGGGCAACGTCCGCGACCACCTGCTCGACCGCTTTGCGATCGCCCTCTCAGCCAATCAGCTGGTGAGCACCGAGGAACGCGTGGAAATCACCAATGCGGTGCTGAGCCATGGCCAGTGCAGCCGCAGCTTCTCCGAGCGCTGGAAAGAGGACACCGATGCTCTGGCAACCCAGCTTCTGCTGGCTCGTCAATGGCTGCCGGACGTGCGCATCAGCCATGAACAAATCGAGTACCTCGTGACCGAAGCAGTTCGCGGCGGCGTGGAGGGGCACCGATCTGAGCTCTATGCCGTGCGCGTCGCCAAAGCCCATGCAGCCCTCAGTGGCCGTGAACAGGTGGACGCAGACGACCTGCAGGTGGCTGTGGCCCTGGTGATCGCGCCGCGTGCATCGCAACTGCCACCGCCGGATCAGCAGATGGAGCCACCGCCGCCGCCTGAACCCCCTCAAGATCAGAACCCACCGCCGCCGGAGGCAGGCGAGCAGAACCCGGAAAACCAACCGCCGCCGCCAGAAGGCTCTGATCAGGATCAGAACGACCCGCCCGAGGAGGACTCCAACGACAACAGCGACGACGAAAACTCAGATGATGACGAGTCGGATCAGGACGAGGCACCGCCGTCGGTCCCCGAAGAGTTCATGCTCGATCCGGAGGCAATCTCCATCGACCCCGACCTGTTGCTGTTCAACGCCGCCAAGAGCAAAAGCGGCAGCAGTGGCAGTCGTTCGGTGGTGCTCAGCGACAGCCGCGGCCGCTACGTGAAACCGATGCTGCCCAGGGGTCCCGTGCGGCGCATCGCCGTGGATGCCACGCTGCGCGCTGCGGCGCCTTACCAGAAAGCAAGGCGCGAACGCCAGCCTGGGCGCAGCGTGATTGTTGAGGAAGCGGATCTGCGCGCCAAGCTGTTGCAGCGCCAGGCCGGTGCCCTAGTGATTTTCCTAGTGGATGCCAGCGGCTCCATGGCCCTGAACCGCATGCAGAGCGCCAAAGGTGCCGTGATTCGGCTGCTCACCGAGGCTTATGAAAACCGCGACGAAGTGGCGCTGATCCCCTTCCGAGGCGATCAGGCCGAGGTGCTGCTGCCGCCCACACGCTCAATCACCGCAGCGCGCCGGCGCCTGGAGTCGATGCCCTGCGGCGGCGGATCACCGTTGGCCCACGGACTGACCCAGGCAGCCCGCGTTGGCGCCAATGCCCTGGCCACAGGCGATCTGGGCCAGGTTGTTGTTGTGGCGATCACCGATGGGCGTGGCAACGTGCCTCTCAGCACATCCCTAGGCCAGCCTGAACTGGAAGGCGAAGAAAAGCCAGATCTCAAACAGGAAGTGCTGGATGTGGCGACGCGTTACCGGATGCTGGGCCTCAAGCTGCTTGTGATCGACACCGAGCGCAAATTCATCGGCAGTGGCATGGGCAAAGACCTCGCCGAAGCCGCGGGAGGCAAATACGTGCAACTCCCCAAGGCCAGCGATCAGGCCATCGCAGCCATTGCCATGGATGCCATCAATGCCGTGACCTGATTCTTGAGAGCTACTTCGATCCACCCGTTTGTGCGGGATAGACCTCCTCGAACAAAGTGCCGAGTCCGATCATCACGCTGCGAAGACCCTTCATGAAGCGGGGGTCATCAGTGAGCTGTTCGATATCACCACCGACCTGATCGATGCGTGCCGTGAGCTCACGGGCATTGGTCACGGTCTGCTTCAGATCACTGACTGTATCTGGGTTGTCGATCGCTCCTGCCAGGTTGTTGATATGGGCAGCAGCATCGGCAGCCTCAGCCGTGGCCCTGTTGAGATTTTCAATGGTGGGCTGGGCTCTGGCCACTTCAGCGCGTAACTGGTGAACCAGCGTATCGACGTTTTCAGCCGCCACATCAGCCGTGTTGAGAAATTTCGAAGCGTCCTGACTGGTAATCCCGAACTGCTTGGTGGACTCCACCAGCTCAGGGATCAGGTTCGACTTCTGAGCTTCATTGAGCAGCTGCTCAAGAGTGGCTGTCACGGTCGAAAGACTCGCCGCTGACTCCCCCTGGATGGTTGCGCCGTTGCAGAGAATTCCGCTGTTGCGACAACGGCCTGATTTCGGCTTTGGAGCATTCTTGGGCAGCGGTGAACCGGTTGTGACCAGTTCAACCTGTGCATCACCACCAAGAAGTGAGGCCGAAGAGACCGAAGCCTTCACGGGCAAAGGCAGCTGCAGATCATCGGCGTGGATCTCCAACGTTGCCTTCACCGCCATCGGAGTGACGTCGATAGATCGAACCGTGCCGACCATGATTCCCCGGAAGGTGACGGGCGAGCGAGCCGCCAGTCCTCCGGCATTGGCGAAGTCGGCAGTCACAGTCCAGTTCTCGGACCCCAGACGGACACCTCTGAGCCACAGCATGGTGCCGGCAAATCCTGCGATCGCTCCAACGATCGAAAACCCGACCAGGGCTTCACGGACACTACGGCGCATGGCTCATTGATCGGAGGGCTGCATCGGTCCGCGCAGGTTACCCGTCCTGAACTGAACGACATAAGGGTTGTCGGTGGAGCGATACTCATCGACCGTGCCGTCCCACTGAAAACGGCCTCCATAGAGCATCACAATCCGTTCCGCTGAACGCTCGATGGTGCTGTGCACATGACTCACCACCACGGAGCAGCCGCGGGCCACGGTGGTGGTCTTCACGATCAGATCCTCGATACGGGTTGATGCAACAGGGTCAAGCCCTGCCGTCGGCTCGTCGTAAAGCAGCAAGGGCATCGCCCCTTCTTCGCGATCGGGATCATCAATCAGAGCCCTGGCGAAACTCACCCGTTTCTGCATACCGCCACTGAGCTGGCCAGGATATTTGTCAGCCACATCATTCAGCCCAACGGCCTCGAGACACTGCTGAACCCGCTCACGGATCTGGGCAGGGCTCATGCGCCCGAGGCGCATCAACAGAAAGCCGACATTTTCCTCAACCGTGAGTGAGGCCAGCAATGCAGGGTTCTGAAACACCAAACGCACATCCTGCGGACGGCGCTGATCAAGGCGCAGGTAGTCCTGTGGTTCCCCAAACAGGCGCAGTTCACCGGCTGTGGGCACCTGCAAACCAGCCAGCAAGCGCAGGACCGTGGACTTACCCGCTCCTGAAGGCCCAACCACGGCAATGCGCTCTCCCGGCTGCATGCAGAGCGACACCTGGTCCAACACAGGCTTAGACCCCCACTGCATCGTGAGGTCACGCATCTCCACCACTGGAGTCTGGGTTGCTGGAGATGTCGGGTCCAGCCTGGTCTGCACGGGGCTTTTGCGCGATAGGCGCCCATCTTGCCTCGTTTGCACCAATAGGGATGGCCATCAGGAACAACTTCCGTACAGTTCCCTCATCGCAAGGGAAGCGACGACCCTGGCCCCGGATTGCACTTGACCAGCCCCAGCCACCGCGGACGCCGTCAACGCATCCGGGCCATGCAGGCAGCACGGCAGCGCGATCTGATGCTGCGCTCCCGCCGGGCGGTGCGTTGGCTGCAGCCAGGTCTGGTGGTGAAGCGCTGGCTGCTCACCTCAGGGATCGGTCTGATGTTGGCGCTGCTGGGCGCTGCCGTCTGGGCCGACTTACAGCCGATCTACTGGATGCTCTGGGCCATCCAGGAATCCCTGAGCTGGATCACTCGCGTGTTGCCAAGGGGAATTACCGGGCCGTTGGTGCTGCTGGTCGGCGTCGGCCTGCTGCTTTGGGGGCAAAGCCGCAGCTTCGGCTCCATCCAACAGGCCCTGGCCCCAGAAAAAGACACCGTGTTGGTGGATGCACTGCGTGCCAAAAGCCGCCTCAACCGTGGGCCAAACATCGTCGCCATCGGCGGCGGCACCGGGCTATCCACGCTGCTGAGTGGCCTCAAGCGCTACAGCAGCCACATCACGGCCATCGTCACCGTGGCTGACGACGGTGGCAGCAGCGGCGTGCTGCGCAGAGAACTGGGCGTGCAGCCACCCGGCGACATCCGCAACTGCCTGGCCGCGTTATCCACCGAAGAACCATTGCTGACCCGTTTGTTCCAGTACCGCTTCTCCGCCGGGGGAGGCCTTGAAGGTCACAGCTTCGGCAATCTGTTTCTTTCGGCGCTCACCGCCATCACAGGCAGCCTGGAAACGGCAATCACCGCCTCCAGCCGGGTGCTGGCGGTGCAGGGTCAGGTGGTGCCCGCAACCAATATGGATGTTCGGCTATGGGCGGAACTGGAGGACGGTCGCCGCATCGAAGGAGAATCGGCAATCGGACAAGCACCGAGCCCGATCGTTCGTCTGGGCTGCCTGCCAGAACGCCCGCCAGCCCTGCCAAGAGCTTTGGAAGCCATTTCCCAAGCGGATCTGATTCTGCTGGGCCCAGGCAGCCTGTACACCTCGCTGCTGCCCAATCTGCTGGTCCCTGAACTGGTGAGCGCAATCCAGCGCAGCCGCGCTCCCAGGCTTTACATCTGCAATCTGATGACGCAGCCAGGAGAAACGGATGGGCTGGATGTGAGCGGACACCTCAGGGCCATCGAAGCGCAACTGGCTTCTTTAGGCATCAGCAATCGACTGTTTGACGCCGTACTCGCTCAAGAGCCCATCAGGGAATCACCACTGATCAAGCACTACCGCTCACGTGGAGCTGAACCTGTGACCTGCAACCGCCGCGAACTGGAGGTTGAGGGATACGACGTGATGGAAGCACCACTACAAGGCAGTCGGCCCACCGCAACCCTGCGTCACGATCCCCGCAGCCTGGCCCTGGGAGTGATGCGCTTTTACAGAAAGCACAAAACAGAGAAATCTTCGAATGCGAGCTAATTCACGTCAACAATAGATCTACATTCAAGCGCAAGAGTCTTTTTGATTCGCTTTTAATAAGCGTCCTGCATTTCATAAAAATCAGGCTGGACATAGTCCTTGCGCAAAGGCCAACCAGTCCAATCCTCAGGCATCAATAACCGCTTGGGATGGGGATGACCTTCAAAATTGATCCCGAACATGTCGAAGGTCTCGCGTTCCTGCCAGTCGGCACCTCGGAACAGTCCGTAGAGACTGGGAATGGTGGGCTCTCCCTCTCTGGACAGAAACACTTTCAGACGGACTTCGCGCAACTGATCCACACGACCATCGGCAACTTCTGCCAACGCGATGAAGTGGTAAAAGCTGACCAGTTGTTGACCTGGGCCTTCGTCGTAGCCGCCCTGGCACTGCAGATGATCAAATCCATGGCTTTTGAGAGCCGCTGCAATCACGGGGAGAAACAGTGCTTCAACACCGATCTGCTCGACCCCGACATGGTCAGGATCCAGCACGGCGTGATCAAAGCCTTGCTCAGTGAGCCATTGGCTGACGGGACCTGGATCTGGACCGGTCGCAACTGGAGAATCCGCCTTGGTTTCTTTCTCTGGGGTTGGGCTCATGACTCCTCAGGGATCGTGACGGGCTCGGATGTCTCCAATGCAGGCATCGGCAGACCTGCACCAGGCTGTAGTGCGGCAACCTGGGTTTCAGCACGCAGGTAAGCACCGGTGACGATCGGCTCAACCTGAGTCATCGCATGCTCAACCGTGCAATAGCGATGTGTCTGGATCAACAGACGGCGATCGGCTACGGATTCATTGGCCACTTTCTTGCGCAGCTTGATCACCGCATCGAAAATTGCTTCTGGCCTGGGCGGACAGCCTGGCAAGTAGAGATCAACGGGAATCAGCTTGTCAACGCCACGTACAGCCGTGGTTGAGTCTGAGCTGAACATGCCCCCGGTGATGGTGCAAGCACCCATGGCGATCACATATTTGGGCTCGGGCATCTGCTCATACAAACGCACCAGTGCAGGGGCCATTTTCATGGTCACCGTGCCAGCGACGAGCAAAAGATCGGCCTGGCGCGGTGAACTGCGTGGCACTAGACCAAATCGGTCGAAATCGAAACGCGATCCCAGCAAGGCGGCGAATTCGATGAAACAACAGGCAGTTCCGTAGAGAAGTGGCCAGAGACTGCTTAGTCGAGCCCAGTTGTGCAGATCATCAAGACTGGTGAGGATGATGTTTTCACTCAGGTCCTGGGTGACAGTCGGCACCCCATCAGCCGAGCCAGCCACCGGGCCGCAGCTGGACTCCCTCAGATCACGAACCGCCTGAATCGAGGGGGCTTCACCAGTTGTTGCAGCTCGTTCGATCGATGAGGTCATGGGATCAGCTCCACTCCAGGGCGCCCTTGCGCCAGGCATACGCCAAAGCCACCACGAGGATGGCGATGAACACCAGCGCTTCTATGAAAGCCAAAATACCTAGTCGATGGAATGCAACGGCCCAGGGATAGAGGAAAACCGTCTCAACATCGAAGATCACGAAGACCAGCGCAAACATGTAGTAGCGGATGTTGAACTGGATCCAGGCTCCGCCAATCGGCTCCATACCCGATTCATAGGTGAGTTCGCGCTCACCGACCTGGCTCCGCGGCGACACAAGCTTGTTGGTCACCAGGGCGAGCACAGGCACGGCTCCAGCGATCAGCAGGAAGCCGAGAAAGGCGTCATACCCCGGAAGGACAAACATCTGGGCTGAACGGAATGGATTGCAGTCTGGCATTTGCAGCCTCTAGCTGACGTTTGGCCAGCTGGCGTCGATAGAGTGGTATCCCCCTTGGGTCAATCAGCGGTGAGCGACGAACCACAAGCACCGCAGGACCCTGCGAATCAGACAATTTCTGGTTCCAAGATTGCTTCTTCCGAGATTGCTGATAGCGAGATGGAGCAAGTCACTGAAGCTGATCCTCCAGTCGAGACGTCAACAGAGGTCAAGGTGCGCGCCCCAGAAAAGACTCTGGCGGAACAAGCGAGTGATCCACTCACACACCGTTTCGAATGCAGAAGTTGCGGATTTGTCTACGACCCTGAAGAGGGCGTCAAGAAGTTGCGCATCGAATCGGGCACTGCTTTTCAGCAGCTGGATGCCTTTACGTTCCGCTGTCCGGTCTGCCGCAGCAGAGTTGGCGCCTTCCGCGACATCGGACCACGTGCAAAGGCCAGTGGTTTCGAAGAGAATCTCGATTTCGGCCTCGGTGTCAACCGTTTG
>QCTE01000035.1 GCA_003211275.1 Synechococcus sp. AG-673-A03
TTCGAAAGGGTCGTTGTTGAATCAGCTGCCCTTTCCCACGGATGAGTCCGGCAATCGAATGCAGGCGGGTGATTTCCAGGGCTTCCTCCCTGTCCAGAGGAGGAAGCAGAGACGGCAACTGATGGGCCAGAACTGTTTTGCCGCATCCCGGCGGACCCACCAACAACAGATGGTGACCTCCGGCAGCAGCGATGGCGAGTCCCTGACGAGCGAGATCTTGTCCAGGAAGGTGCAGCAGTTGCTGGGTTGATTCAGAGGTTGAAGCGGTTTTCTGAATGACTGGTTGAGCGGATTGGCTGCCGCGTTGATGCGCTCCATTTCGGCCACTACGAAGACGTTCCACGAGCTCTCGAAGCGTGGATGCGCTGCGGATCAGCAGGCCGGTTACCAGGGAGGCCTCGGCTGCATCATCTGCCGATACGGCAAGCGCGCGGGCATTTTGCTCAGCCGCCTGGCAGGCGATGGCCAGGATCCCACGGCAGGGCCTGATGCTGCCATCCAGCCCCAGCTCTCCGGCACACCAAAGCCCATTGAGAACAGGTGCATCGAGCTGCCCACTCGCCACCAGCAAAGCCAATGCGATGGGAAGGTCGAAGGCGGGACCTTCCTTGCGCAGGTCTGCAGGTGCCAGGTTCACCACCACCCGCACGAGAGGGCCGCGAAATCCGCTGTTGCGCAAAGCGGCCCTCACGCGCTCCCGCGACTCCTGAATGGCGGTATCCGGCAAGCCCACCAGCTGAAGGCCAGGCAACCCTGGAGCCAGATCCACCTCGACGGTCACAGGAATGGCATCGAAACCGAGAAGGGACGCACTGAGGCAGCGTGCCAGCATTGGAATGATGAGCGGTTCAAGGATCTGATGCCCTGCCTGTCCCATCACCTGCACGACCCCCAGCCCCTGTGCCATGGCCGAGGACACGATCTTTTCTCGCATCCTGAGGGGTGAGATTCCCTGCGATGAGGTTTACAGCGATGAGCATTGCCTCGCCTTTCGCGACATTGCTCCCCAGGCTCCCGTTCACGTGCTGGTGATTCCGCGTGAGCCGGTCATGGGTCTTCAGGATGTCGGCGAAGAGCATGCTGCTCTGCTGGGACATCTACTGCTTGTTGCGGCTCGGGTAGCCAAGCAGGAGGGGCTCAAGGATTGGCGAACGGTGATCAATAGCGGTGCCGCTGCCGGCCAGACCGTGTTTCATCTGCATGTGCACGTGATCGGAGGTCGCGCACTGGACTGGCCCCCCGGTTGATGCAGATTCAGTGAGAATGACTTCATGACAACCACCCCTCGGCGTCCTGCCCAGGGACTGGGTGCGCAGCTGGGAAAGCTGCAGCGCCTGGCCCAGCCCTATTTCCTCCCTGTGGAGGAAACTCGCACCTGGCAGTTCTTGTTGCTGGTGCTCTCACTGCTGCTAGTGGTGATCGGAGTCACGCTCGTGTTGCTCACGATCGTTGTGGCCCTGACGGATCAACTGATCCCGACACTGCAGGACCGCTTTCTCCCCGGAGTTGATGAGATCGTTCGATCGATCTGGTCAGGCTGGATTGGTCCGGTCGTGCTCGCCTGCTCGCTGGCGGGTGCCGGTTTCTTCATTGCTTTCCGCAGCAAACTCCGGCAAGGCCGTTGGCTTCCCTGGTTGCTGCTTGGTGTGATCGCCCTGCTGATTCTGGTGATCAACGGCATCAACGTCGGCATCAGCTATATCGCCCGCAATATCGAGAACGCACTGGTTGCCTACGACGTTTCAAGTTTCTGGAACATCGTCGCCATCTATGCGTTCTGCCTGGTTCTTGCCCTGCCGATTCGCGCGGTGCAGAGCTATCTGATCCCCAAGGTGGGTTTGATGTGGAGGCGCTGGCTCAGCTCGCGTTTACTGGGTCGCTATCTCTCCAACCGGGCTTACTACGTTCTCAATCCCAACGATGAGAACGCTTCTGATATCGACAACCCTGATCAGCGGATCGCCGACGATACCCGCAGTTTCACGATCACCAGCTTGAGTGTGGTGGTGGAGGTGATCACGGCTCTGCTCACCTTCTTCAGTTTCATCCTTGTGCTGTGGGGCATCAATGGTCGTCTTGCCCAGCTGCTGATCGTCTACTCGGTCGTTGGAACCACGCTCATTGTCTATGCCAGTCGCAAGCTGGTGGCCTTGAATTATCAGCAGCTCAAGCTGGAAGCCGACTTCCGTTACGGGCTGGTCCATATTCGCGATAACGCCGAGTCGATTGCCTTTTACGGCGGCGAAAAGCAAGAGGGGAAGGAGGCCAATCGCCGACTGGACGGCGCGATCACCAACTACAACCGACTGATCATCTGGGAGGCGCTGATCAGTGTGATTCAGCGTTCTTACGATTACTTTTCTCGCTTTCTCCCCTGGCTGGTTATTGCACCCATCTACTTCGCAAAGGAGGTTGATTTTGGTGTTTTCGGACAGGCCAGCATCGCCTTCTCTCAGGTGCTTTTTTCAGTCAGCTACATCGTTAACAACATTGATCGTTTAGCAGCCTTTTCAGCCAGCATTTCCCGACTCGAGGGCTTCCAGGGAAGGGTTGATGAGATCACGCACCGCAGCGAAGACGATCAACTCGGCACTCTGCATGACGCCAAGGAGATCGAGGCAAGTCGGTTACTGCTCAGTCATGTTGATCTGGTGCCTCCTCAGAGCGACCGGGTTCTGATCAAAGACCTCAGCCTCAGCATGGAGGCCCGCCAGCGGCTGCTGGTGGTGGGCCCTTCAGGTTGCGGCAAGACGTCATTCCTGCGGTTGGCGAGTGGACTTTGGCCTGTCAGTGGTGACGGTTATTTGGAGCGTCCTCCCGCCGGCGACATGCTCTTTATCCCCCAGAAGCCCTACATGCTGCTGGGTTCCCTGCGTGAACAGCTGGCCTATCCACTCCAACCCGATCGCTTTGATGCTGATCAGTTCCGCTCCGTTCTCCAGGAAGTGCGGCTGCCTGATCTGGTCAATCGCTATCCCGATCTGGATGTGAAGCAGGACTGGCCGCGCCTGTTGTCCCTTGGTGAGCAGCAACGTCTCGCTTTTGCCCGGTTGCTGCTCAATGCTCCGCACATGGTGGTACTTGACGAAGCAACCAGCGCTCTGGACGTGGCCACGGAACGGCACCTTTATGAACTGCTTTGCCGACGCGAAATCTCATTCATCAGTGTTGGCCATAGGCCAACCCTTCGAGAGTTTCACGACACGGTTCTCGAACTCGATGGCAAGGGAGGATGGCGTCTGCTTCCCGCGGCAGGCTATGAATTCGGCCGCGTTTGATCCCTGATGACTTCCGAGACCGACTCAGCGAAGCCGCCTGAGGCTCCTGCCGACCAGACACCCTCAGCAACCACAAGTGATGTTCCTGCATTCGGCTGGAGCGGCTATGCAGAGCGTGTTAATGGCCGTTTCGCCATGATCGGCTTTCTTTCAGTGTTGCTTGTGGAAGCGCTGAGCCACGACACCTTTCTGCACTGGTCGGGTCTGGTGCCCTGAGCGGCAATCGCTGATCAAGGTAAACGGATCAGATCCACATCCCATCGCCCCTGGCGGCTCACCTGCACAGCAAGGAGACGTCCTGATCCATCCAGGCTGACCTCCCTGGGCACTCCGGCCGGTTCCATGGGTAAGCGTTGCAGGATTCCCACACCCCGGCGGTAGAGCATCAGTTCTGTGCGTCCATCTCGGCTGCGGATCAGGGCAATGCGATTGCCATCAGCGCTGACGCTGACACTGATCGGCTGGGCATCCGCCTGATTGATGCCAGGCAGCGGCACCGGCTGACCGTTGCGAAGATCCACAAGCTCGACGCGCTCCCGACCGTTGCGACTGGCGATCGACGCCAACCAGCGGTTGCCCATGGAGGGCCATCGCCGGCTGTCGGAACTGCGCTGCAGGGCACTGCTGATGCCACGCTCAGGGCGTAGGCCGGATGGACCACAGCCCATCAGGCAAAGCCCAAGTAGCAGCGCCGTCAATCGTGGCCATTGAGCTCTCATGGCTGAGGCTCCGCCGGATTGGAGCGGCGCAGCCCACCGCGTCGATCCGGTTCGAGCAGTCCGCTGAGATCAAGCAGTTCCACCTGCCAACGTCCTCGATCGGCGGTCTGCAACGCAAGCTGACGCCCTTCTGGCGAGAGGCTCAGTCGCACGGGAGAACGACCTGAGGGGAGGCGAAGCGGATGGGCTCGGCCACTGAGTCGATCCTCGATCAAAACAAGCCGTCGGTTGCCGCGCTGAATGATCACCGCCAGATAGCGACCGTTCCAACTCAGGGAAGGAGAGCTGTGCGGCTGTTGCCTGTTGAGATGGCGCAGCTGCAGACGACCGCCGCCACGAAGGTCCCTCAACTGCACGGTGGGTCTGCCGCGCTGGTCAACAATCACAGCCAGCTTGCTGCCGTCTCCACTGAGGGCGGGCTCCTGCTGCTGTTCAGGCAGAAGGGAACTTGGAGCCCGCTGAGTTCTGCCGCTACACCCGGCCATCAGTAGGCCAACTAGCAGCAGCAGCGCAGGGGAGCGGATCAGTCGTCGAAGCGGGAGCTGTTGTCCCGTGGACGCGAACTGCGGGGAGGTGTTCGTCCTGAATCCTGGGGACGCGTGTTGGACGGGGTTTCCTGGCCAGGCTGACGTCTGCTTGGGCTGTAGGCCGCATCTTCAGCAGCCTGACGGAACGGTGTTCCCTGAGGAACGCCGGGCGGTGTTGCCGCTGCTGAGCGATTGATGAAAGGAGAACGGGACACTGAGCCCTGTGACTCCTCGGAAGGGCGAGGGGAGGCTGTGCGAGAGGAGGCGGTTGACGGGCCTCCTTCGCGGGCAGAAGCCGCGCTGGGCCGGCTGCCGCGTCGCTGATCCTCCCGCTGATTGCGGCGATCACCGAAGCTGGGGCCTGTGGATGGGCGGTCGTCGTCTCGATTGCCGAAGCGGGCCATGCGCCGATCCTGCTCGCTGTCCTGCCTCCAGCTGGAGGGTTCTTCAGGCCTGCCACGTCGTCGACTAGCGGCTTGCTCGGGAATCGCTGCTCTGGAATTCCGGCGTGGGCGGTAGAAGTCGTCCTCCTGGCCTTCACTGCGGTCAAATTCCTGGCCTGCGAAGCGGCGTCTCAGAGGCTGAGGTTCGTCGAAACTGTCGTAAGAGTCGTCGTATCCGCCGCGCATTCCCGGGGCTTGCCCCTTCGCGGGCGGTTCGTCATCGAAGTAGGCCGAGCGGCGTGCTTGCTCCGCTGAGATTCCTCGCAAACGAACGCTCTCGTAAGCGAAGAAAACCGTTGTGCCGGCCAACAGGAACTGTCCGAACTGGAGAATCGGGTCGAGTCTCCAGCCCTGGAAGAAGAGAATTCCGCCGCAGAGCAGGCCGATGGCTGCAAAAAAAACGTCGTAATCGCGGGCGAGAGCAGGCTTGAAGCTGCGCATGAAATACAGCATTGCGCCGCCAACGGCCAGCACGATGCCAACGATGCTGGCCCAATTAAGACTGGCGTTAACCACGATTAGGACCTCGAAATGGGTTCGCCGGATTCTTCGAAACCGAGAACTGTTGATTCAAGTTTACGAAGAGCGCCAGTCCCTTCAGAGCTTTCTGTCCACCTGGTCGGTCTGGCTGAAGAGGAACAGTGCGATGGAAGCAGGCACCACCACGATCACGGCACCCGCGACCAGGCTGAGAAGAAAATTGGTGAGGGAGGGAGTCATAGCGATCGGGCCGGTACCAAACCCTGGAATCAAGGCAACAGCGATCTTAGGGATCGTTGGCGACTTTCTACGATGCTGATCCCGTTGCTTTGAGCTTTGTGACGCCGACCCTGCTTCAGGTTCTGCCGACAGTGCATCTGATCCTGGGTCTGCTGCTGGCCGCATGGAGCTTGATGTTTCTGATGCGGATCGTGCTCACCTGGTATCCCAAAGCAGACTCCAACTCAGGGGTCTGGGCTGTTGTGATCTGGCTCACAGAGCCTGTGCTGGCCCTCACTCGCCGTGTTGTGGCACCGATCGGGGGAGTCGATGTGACACCGGTCATCTGGCTTGGCTTGGTCAGCCTCGTGCGTGAGCTGTTGGTGGGTCAGCAGGGTGTGCTTTCACAGATCCTGATGCGTTCCCTAGCCATCGCTTGAACCGCCAGCGTTCAGGTGGAGCTCAGGGGAGCATTTCCTGTTCAACGAATTTGGTGTGGACGTCGCCATTGATGAATTCCGGTCGTTCGATCATCTCGAGGTGAAATTCAACTGTTGTAGGGATCCCAGTGACGGCGCACTCATTGAGGGCTCGCTTCATGCGCGATAACGCATGGGTGCGGTCAGTTCCCCAAACGATCAGCTTGCCGATTAGGGAGTCGTAAAAGGGTGGGATGTCGTAACCGGTGTACACGTGACTGTCGACGCGCACTCCAGGACCTCCAGGGGGTAACCAACCGGTGATCCGTCCCGGTGCGGGGCGGAAGTTATGGCGCGCATCCTCTGCATTGATGCGGCACTCGATCGCGTGACCACGCAACTGGATGTCTTTTTGCAGAACGCTGATCGGCTCGCCTCCGGCGATGCGCAGTTGCTCAGTGATTAGGTCAACGCCTGTGACCATCTCAGTGACTGGGTGCTCCACCTGGATGCGGGTGTTCATTTCCATGAAATAAAACCCGCCGCTGCGGTCCAGCAGGAACTCGACGGTTCCGGCGCCCTCGTAGTCAATACTGCGTGCTGCAGCCACAGCCGCTTCGCCCATGCGTCGACGCAGCTCAGGGTCAAGGGCAGGGCTGGGCGCCTCTTCCAGCAGTTTCTGATGGCGGCGCTGAATCGAGCAGTCCCGTTCGCCGAGATGAACGACGTTGCCGTGGCGATCGGCCAATACCTGCACTTCAACGTGACGCGGCCGGTCGATGAATTTCTCCATGTAGAGCCCGGGGTTCCCGAAGGCTGCTTCCGCCTCCCCCTGTGCTGCCTTGAAGAGCGTGTCGAGCTGATCAGGGCTCTGGACGAGGCGCATGCCTCGGCCTCCGCCACCGGCCGTGGCCTTGATCATCACGGGGTAACCCATGCTGGCTGCGAGTTCAGCCGCTTCCTTGGTTCCTGAAAGCAGCCCTTCGCTGCCGGGAACGGTGGGAACACCCACCGATTGCATTGTGATTTTGGCGGTGGACTTGTCGCCCATCGAGCGGATCGCATGGGGAGACGGTCCCACAAAGGTGAGGCCGTGGTCGCGGCACATTTCCGCGAACTTGTCGTTTTCGGCCAGAAATCCGTAGCCGGGATGGATGGCGTCAACGCCCCTGGAGGTAGCTGCCGCAAGAATGTTGGGGACGTTCAGATAGCTGCGGTTGCTCGGCCCTTCGCCAACGCAAACCGCCTCATCGGCCAGTTGAACGTGGAGAGCGTTGCGATCAACGGTGCTGTAAACCGCCACCGTGGCGATTCCCATCTCCCGGCAGCTCCTCAGAATTCTGAGAGCAATTTCGCCGCGGTTGGCGATCAGCACCTTGCCGATGGGCATCCCGCAGTTACCAAGCCAGGGCGGATCGTATCAGTGTCCGTGCATGGGCGTTCATCCCTCTCCTGAAGGGTCAGCCGGGAGAGCATTAACGGGCACCCCAGCCGGTATGATCGACCACCGATGAAGCCCGAGGGGCTGAATCGACCACGCGGATGTGGTGGAATTGGTAGACACGCACGCTTGAGGGGCGTGTGGCTTCGGCCTTGCGAGTTCAAGTCTCGCCATCCGCATTTTTCTTCCAAAAGCTGATCCGTTTCGCTTGACGTTCCGATCCACGGATCCAACGCTCTCTGTGGTGTTCGTGTCCAACGGACCCGGCGAGCTGAGTACCTGGGTTCGCCCGTTGGCGGAACAGCTGCACCAACAATTGCTGCTCAGGCCCAGAGCCGTGCATTCTCCTCTCGGCCTGAGGTTGGTGCTGGTGCCATGCCCCAACGCCACAGGCATGGAGGCTGAGGCTGCCGGCCGCTGGCAGCAGTTTGATCGCATTATTCCTGCGGCTCAGTTCTGGTCTCTGCTGCTTCATCCGGCTCGGTTCGCTCACTGGCCTGATCAAGGAGTGGTGGTCTTTCTCGGTGGAGATCAGTTCTGGAGCGTGTTGCTCTCCGCACGACTCGGTTATCGACACATCACCTACGCCGAATGGGTGGCCCGTTGGCCACGTTGGAATGACCGCATTGCGGCGATGGCTCCAGAGGTGCAACAGCAGTTGCCGAAGCGCTTTCGTTCGCGTTGCAGGGTTGTGGGTGATCTGATGGCCGACCTGTCCAGCCATGCCAGAGCAAGCAATCCTTTGCCTGAAGGGGAATGGGTTGCGCTGCTGCCGGGATCCAAGCCAGCCAAACTCAGCGTGGGCGTTCCTTTTCTGTTTGAAACCGCCGATCGCTTGAGGGCACAACGCCCGGGCTGTCGATTCCTTTTGCCCGTAGCACCCACCACCAGTGCTGAGGACCTTCTCCATTACGTAGGCCCTGCCAATCGCATTGCGGAGGGTTATGAGGCCGGTGTCAGCGAGGTGCTCCCCCCCGGGGATGGCTGGCCTTGGAGGCGACTGCTGACCAAGGCCGGCACACTCATCCATCTTCAGGAGGACCCTCCTGCCCATGGAGTGCTGAGTCAATGTTCTCTGGCACTCACCACGGTGGGTGCCAACACGGCTGAACTGGGAGCTCTGGGAGTGCCCATGATTGTTCTGGTGCCTACCCAGCATCTGGGTGTAATGCAGGCCTGGGACGGTTGGATGGGCCTGTTGGCCCGCTTGCCTGGACTACGGCGACTGATTGGTCTTCTGCTCAGCGCCTGGAGGATGAGGAACCATGGCCTGCTGGCCTGGCCGAATATTTCCGCAGGCCGGATGGTGGTCCCTGAGCGGGTCGGCGCCATCACACCCGAGCAGATCGCAGTCGAAGCTTCGGGCTGGTTGCAGCAACCTGAGCGGCTGCAGGGTCAGCGCGAGGATCTCAGGGCGCTACGCGGACAGCCGGGAGCGGTGGCGGCTCTGGCTGAAGAGGTGAGGAGCCTGCTGCCAAAGGCTCTTTCCGACTAGCTTTTGACTCGCATCTTTGATCAATGCATGACCACTCCATCCACCTCCGGCAGCGATCGCGTTGAACGCTCCCCAGAGGAGTGGAAACAACAACTGACTCCTGAGCAGTTCCAGGTGGCTCGCAAGGGGGGTACGGAACGAGCCTTCACAGGTGCTTACTGGAACCTTAAGGACAGCGGCACATACCACTGCGTCTGCTGTGACGTCCCTTTGTTCAGTTCCAGCACTAAATTTGAATCCGGTACCGGATGGCCCAGTTTCTGGCAGGGAGTCAGTTCCGGGGCCATCGTCACCAAGGAAGATTTCAGCCATGGAATGGTGCGCAGGGAAATTCTTTGTGCACGCTGCGATTCGCACTTGGGACACGTCTTCAGCGATGGACCAGCACCCACCGGTCAGCGCTACTGCGTCAACAGTGCCTCATTGCAGTTCAAGGATGGCGATGACTCTTGATCGGATTGCTCTTGATCAGACTCTTCCACTGTCCTGATTGATTCACCAGGGATCTTCAACGGGCTTTCCGGATGCCTGCTCCGGTGGCTCGTTGTTCCATGGTTCGCGCGATTTTGGCTCCAGGTCTAGGGGTTGGCGCTCCATGGGTTGCACTTCCATAGGCTCCACATCCATCGGTTCCACATCCAGTGGCGCACCGGGGCGTTCCACGGGGCGGCGGGACGCCGGACGGGGACGCTCGTCGAAGCGAGGACGTTCCCCATAGCTGGATGGCTCGGGCTCCCGGTAAGCCCGTTCGTCCTGGTCTTGAGTCCGGTAACGACGATCGTCAAGCCTCGGCTCGCGCCTGGAATAGCGCTCTGGATCCCTGTAGGGCTCGGGTTCATCGATGGGCAGTTCATCGAGGTAACGGCGCCTGCGTATGTCCTGTTCCCGTGGCTGTTCCAGCTCCACATATTCCAGTTCCGGCTGTTCGGCCTCAAACCGTTCGCTCTGAGAGGCTTCAAGCTGGCGTGGTGCCGTCTCAGCTGGCTGCCCAGAGCTGAGTTGGTTCTCGACGGGCACAACATTGAGGCGGTAGCGCTCCCGCTCCTGCTCTTCCCAGCTGGCGCCTCCCACTCCCAGCTTTTCCAGGAATCCACTGTTGAGCTGTTTGAGTTTGTCTTCGGCGCCCTCGTAAACGATGATCCGGTCAGCGCCGCTGCTGACGATCTCGTCGACTGGAATCTCCCAGGTGCTCAGCACCCCTTCACCGAGCAGTGGCACACCTAAAGCCCCCATCACCAGGGTGGTCAGTTCACCGGTTTCGATGTCGAACGAGAAGCCCAGGACTCGGCCGAGTTGCTGCCCTGATTCCGTGATGACCTGGCAATTGATGATGCGGCTGTAACGATCAGCGGTAAATCCTTCGCTCAGGGAGTCGGCTGAGTCGACAAGGATCACATCCCCCACCTGGCGGATGCGGTCGAGGGGCATCCAGCGCGGTAGGCCTGGCAGGAACCTGGTGAGCGGATTGTCGCGCAATCCCAGGGCCACCACTTCACGGCGGTCAATATCCACGACCACTTCTCCCACAACGCCCAGGCGTCGACCGCTGTCGCGAGTAATCACCTGCGTTCCCATCAGTTCCGACCTCAGCCAGAGGCGGTCACTGGGCACGTTCGCCAGGGGGTCATTCGGAGTTGACGACAAGCTCAACCGCGGGCCTCAGCCGGAGGGATTCGTGACATTTTGGCGCAAGGACTCCGCGCTGGCTGTTCAGGCTGCATCGGGAAGTCCCACCACCTGAGTGTGGGCACCGCGGGCCTGGGTGACGCCAATGGTGCGTGTGGAGGCTCCGATCATGGGGCGGCGGTGGCTCACCACCAGGAACTGAGCCTGTTCGGCCTGACGGGCAATCAGGGCCGCCAGACGTTCCACATTGACGCCGTCCAGGAAGCTGTCCACCTCATCGAGGGCATAGAACGGTGAAGGACGGAAGCGCTGCAGAGCGAACAGAAAGCTGAGTGCGGTGAGCGACTTCTCTCCACCAGACATTGCTGCTAAACGTCTGACGGCTTTGCCCTTGGGATGGGCCACGAGTGTGAGGCCACCCTCGAGAGGGTCGTCTGGATTGTCGAGTTGAAGCTTGCCATCTCCATCAGAAAGGCTGGCGAAGATTTCGCGGAAATGGCTGTCGACCGCCTCAAAGGCTTCCATGAAGGCTTCCTGACGCAGCGTGGCCACGGTTTCAATCCTCAGCAGCAGTTCTTCCCGCTCTTGGCTGAGCACATCCAGCCGTTCGCCCAGGTCGCCCAGGCGTTGTTCAAGTTCTGCCAGCTCCTCCAGAGCCAGCATGTTGACCGGTTCAAGAGCTTCCATGCGCAACTGCAATTGCTGCAGGCGTTCCTGAAGGCTCTCCAGACCACTTTCACGCAGCTCGTCGGTGATCTCCGGCAGTGGATCAGGCAGCGTTGCCCGCAGTTCCTCCAAGCGCAGTCCGCCGTTGCGCAGTTGCTCTTCGAGTGAGCTGCGCTCCTCGCGAAGGCGCTCCAGTTCCCAGCGGGCCTGCTGCAGTGCTTGCCGCTGTTCAGCGACGGCAGCCTCGGCTTCATCTCTGGCGCGTCGTTCTTCCCCGAACCGGGTTTGCAGTTCCTGCTGCTGAGTTTCCAGTGCATCTCTGCGGGTCTTCAACGCCTGTTGCTGTTCACGCCACCGGCCATGCGCTTCCGAGAGAGCCTGAACCGCCTGCTGAAGCGACGTTTCCTCCCGCTCAATGGCCTGCTGCTGATCTCCGAGCCTCTGTTGTGAGAGTTGTCGGTCGCGTTCCTGCTGCAGCAGTGCATCGCGTCGCTGCCGTGCGGCCTCAAGGCCAGAATCCACCCGCTCTAGGTCCTGCTGCAGAGCTTGCCAGCCCTCGGCATCACCACTGGCTTCGAGGCTGGATTCCTGGGAATTGAGCTGATTGAGTTGCGCTTGCAGCGGATTCAGGTTCGTCTCGAGCTGATCCAGCCTCAGGCGGTGTTTCTGCTGGGCCTGCTGCAGCTCGCTGAGTTTGCGCTGACGCTGCTGTACGCGTTCAAGCAGTGGTCCATGGGAACGCTTGGCGGCCTGGCGTTCCGCTTCCAGAGCGGCCTGGCGCTGTTCCAGCTGCCGCAATGCGGGCCGCTGCTGATCCACGGCCTCCACCAGCCTCTGTTCTTCCCGCCGACAGGCGGCCAGGCTCTCTCCCAGCTCCAGCAGTCGCTGACGCAATGGGGCCGCTTCATCGCCATCACTGCTGGCGCCGAAGCTCAGCCCGCCTCCGCGCTGCGAGAAGCTGCCGCCGGTCATGGCTCCACTTTTTTCAAGCAATTCACCTTCGAGGGTGACGGCCCGTGAACGGCCCAGGAATTGTCTGGCACTGTTCAGATCACTGAACACCTGAGTGTCACCGAAGACATAAGCGAACACGTCTGCATAAATCGATTCGTAGCGGATCAGGTCGACAGCGCGTCCCATCAGGCCGCTCCCTTCATCCACCTGGGGTCGGCGTCCACGAGCCGTAGCAGCCATCGCTCCCGCGCCAGGAGCTCGGATCTTGTTGAGCGGCAGGAAGGTCAGTCGACCGGCGCGGCGACTTTTCAGCAGATCAATCGCGCGGGCTGCAATGCGGTCATCGTCCACCACCACCTGAGCCATCCTTGCCCCGGCAGCCACTTCAAGGGCCAGGCGATGGCGTTGATCAACTTCACCAAGCTGCGCAACATGGCCATGAATTCCTTCCAGGCCCGATTCGAGCAGGAGCCTCAGTGCGCCAGTTCCCCTGCTTTCCTGAAGGGCTTCCCGGCGGCTGTCGTGGCGGGCAATGTCGCGCTCGAGTCGTGTCTGTTCCTGCTCGAGTCTGGAACGGGTGCGTTGCTGGATCGCGACCGACTCCAGCAGTTGCTGAAGTTGCTCTCTGCCACTGCGAACCGACTCCAGCAGCGTCTGCCATTCCTGCTCGAGCTGCTCCAGCAGGGTCTGGACCCGCTGATCTTCCGCCCCGTCCTGATCTCTATCCTGTTCCAGCTCCAGTTGTCGCTCTTCGTCCTGCCGGAGTCGTTCCAGCAGCTGTTGACGTTCCTCCTGAAGCGGTGTGACGCGACCTTGAAGCTCCTGGCGTTGGCCGGAGCGCTGCTTTTGCTCTTCGAGCCAGGTGCCTGAGCGTCCTGCCACTTCTCCCAGCCGCCGGCGGGAGAGCTCCACTGCTGCTTCGGCATCTCTGCAGTCCTGCTCGGCTTTCTCCAGCAATCCGTTGTTGCTGTTGAGGCGCAGGTCTTCCGTTTCAGCCTGCAGCTGGCCGCGGCGAGCTTGCAGCTGATGGCGCTGTCCCTGCAGGCGTTCTCCCTCCTGCTGATGCTGGCTTGCCTGCCGTTCCAGTTCGCGGCTCTGTGGGTCCAGCCCTGCCAGTTCTGCCTGCACACTCAGCAGCTGGTCCTCGCCGAGGGCTTTGACGCTCTCCTGAAGGGTCTGCAGTTGTCCCGCCGCATGTTGAAGGCTGACATCACGTTGCTCGATCGAACGGGCATCGCTCTCCTCCTTGGCGCTGAGCTGTTCTTGTCGCTGCTGAAGGCGTCGGCGTTCAGCCTGAGCCGCTTCGAAGGCCAATACCAGCTCCTGCCTGCGGCCCTGCTGGAGCTGTTCCTTGAGTTCCTGATAAGCCCTGGCTTTGGCGCAGTCTTTTTCAAGTCGCTGTCGGGCCGTCAGCAGTTCCTGCTCAACGATGCGGCAACGCTCCTGGCGCTCCTGAACTTCATCGAGTTTTCGCCGGGTTTGTTCAATCCGGGTGTCGAACAGCGCCACACCAGCCAGCTCATCGATCAGGCCACGCCGATCGCGGTTGCTCATCGAAACGATGCGGGTCACGTCCCCCTGCATCACCACATTGCTGCCCTCAGGGTCGATGCGCAGTCGGCGCAGCTGGGTCTGTAATTGCTGAAGGTTGCACGGGACCCCATCCGCGCTGTAGCTGCTGCTGTAGGAGCCTCCTGGCATCACCCGCAACTTGCGCGTGACGGTCCATTCCGTCTGATCTGAACGGATCCAAGGACCCTCTTCTGGGGGTTCCAGTCCTTCCTCGGCGGCGTCAGGCTGCCATTCAGAGAGGTCGAAACGAACACTCACTGTCGTTTCTGCTGATTTGCCGGCCTTCAGCACATTGCTATTGACCAGATCAGGCAGCCGATCGGCACGCATGCCTTTGCTGTTGGCCAGTCCAAGACAAAACAGCACTCCATCGAGAATGTTGCTCTTGCCAGATCCGTTGGGCCCGGTCACCACAGTGAAACCGGGCTCCAGGGGGATGCTCATTGCTCCCCCGAAGGACTTGAACTGTGTCAGCCCGACCTGATTGATGTGTACCAACAGGGGCCACGGCTGTCAGCCATCTGAAATTAGCGGAGCCTTGAAAAAGCTCAAGTGCTGTTTGCAGTGCACTTGTCTGATGGCGTGCGCATGCGGCACCCCTCTGCTGTGATTTCCAGTACAACCGGTTCGCTCAGGCCAATCAAAGCCATCCCTTCCAGCTCCACCTGGATGGGTTGGGTGAGATCCGAGGGCAGAGCGCTGCGCATTGCGCCTGCCACAACACGACGTGCCCAACCTCTGTTGCCAGACACGGAAGCTGCCTCCCGATCGAGCCATACCAGTCGATGGGGGGGCAATGGTGTGGCTTGCACCGCAGGACCGTTCAGTTGCGGAATCGCCTCCAACCGCCAGCTGCGGCAGCTTTCTCCGTCCTCGAGCAAGAGATCGAGGTGGCAGCCATCCGGGTCATCCGGGGCCCCTAAATGCTCCAAGAGGGCGTAGCGCAACTGATAGCCCATCAATGCCAATGGGTGTCATCTCAGAGTTACCACCCTTACCCTGCGGTAGGCCGTCAGGATCGCCATGGATTCAGCTCCCTCATCAGCCGATGCGCCTGCGGATTCCCAGGATTTGGCCAACCGCTTTCGGGATCGCTTTGAGAGTCTCTTGCCAGAGATCCAAAAGCTCTGGCCTGAAGTCACCCATCAAGCCCTTGAAGCCACCCGCGGCAGTTTCGATGAGGTGGTTCATCTGATTTCTGCCCAGAGCGACAGGGCTACAAGCCTGGTCACTGTCCAGCTTGAGGATTTGCTGCATCAGGCCGGAGATCGCACCCGCAACCTGGCTGACAACCTTGATCCCCTGGAGGAGCAGCTTGAGCATCTGCTCGATGAGCTCAACCGCACGCTGAGGCCGAAGCTTGAGAAACCCGTGCGCGACAGACCCCTGATGTCACTGGCTGTCGCTGCTGGTGTAGGGATTCTGGTGGGTGCCCTACTGACCGGCGGCCGGAGATCCTCATGAGTGAACTGCCCCGTTCCGAGCAACCGCGCTCCAGAGGCCTTGGCGCTGCCGCCAGGGTCACGGCACTTGCGGGCTCAGTGATGGACCTGCATGTCCGTATTGCTTTGCAGGAGGTGGATCGCGAGAAACGGCGCCTGATCAGTGGCGGTGTGTTTCTTGCCATGGGGGGCACTCTGATGCTGCTGGCCCTTGTGGCTGGAGAAGCCGCCCTACTGGTATGGATGCTGGAATCCTGGGGTTGGTCCTTGATCCAAGCGCTGCTGGCGATGGCGATTCTCAATGTGGTGGTGGCCGGATTCAGCCTGCGGATTGGCGGTCAGCTCGCCAAAGGTCCGTATCTGCCTCAGACACTGGAAGGTCTGATACGAACCTCGAGGGCTGTCCTCGGTAAATGAATCGCCTTTGTTCAGTTCTCCTTGAGGATTGGATCCGATGAGCGCCTGTTCAGCTCGTAATGCAGCCAGCGGCAATCCAATCCACCGTTATTCACAGGGATTCTGCGCTTTGCTTTGAGGCGCAGGGCTCCGGTGAGTTCTCGATTGCCGCTGAGCAGCCATAGATCCCAGCCGCCGTAATCTTTTTTCAATACCGCTCCCAGCTCTTTGTAGAGCTCTTGGAGCTCAGTGGTGTGGCCCAGTCGCACCCCATAGGGCGGATTGCAGACCACCACGCCATGGTCCGCCTCCGGAGCCGGTGCATCCCTGAAATCGGCTTCAACGATTTCGATCACGTCCTCCAGACCCGCTGCCCTGATGTTGTCGTGTGCCTGTTGGGCAATCTCTGAGTCCTGCTCATAGCCCAGGATTCGTGGTGGATTGTTGACGGGCTGCTGCCGTTTCTGGGCTCTGCGCTGCTCTGCCTCCCACTGATCTGGATCGAAATCCGCCCATGACTCAAGAAGGAAGTTGCGATGCAGAGCAGGGAATCGCTGAAGTGCCATCGCGGCGGCTTCAATCAGCAGCGTTCCCGAACCGCAGCAGGGATCGGTGAGTGGGGTGCTTCCGTCCCAGCCAGTCAATCTGATCAGCCCAGCCGCCAGGTTCTCCTTCAGCGGAGCTACCCCCACGGCTGCTCGGTATCCCCTGCGGTGCAGGCTGCCGCCGCTGCCGTCAAGGCTCAGGCTCGCTTCACCACGATGCAGGTGAACATGCAGGCAGAGATCGGGTTCATCCAGATCGATGGACGACCGCTTCCCCCACAGATCACGCTGGCGATCAATCAAGGCATTTTTCACTTGGAGTGCCGTGAAGTGGCTGTGGTTCAGCCCGGGGGCCGTTCCGGTCACATCCACCCGAAAGCTCATCGATGGATGCAGCCAGCGCTCCCAGTCGAGGGCCTGTTGAACCCCGTCGTAAAGCGAATCGCGACCGTCGCAGCGGAAGCGTGCCATCTCCCGCAATAGCCTGAAGGGAAGGCGGCATTGCAAGTGAAGCCTGTAGAAACAAGCCATGTCGGCTTGAAATGCTGCGGCACGGCGTAATGGTGTGACCTGCTTGGCACCAAGTGTCTGCAATTCCTGGCTGCCGATCTCCTCGAGACCTTGGGGCAACACGGCGACGCCACGAATCAACTGCGGCGCATGTCGGTACTCACTCCCCAAGACTCTCTGCTCCGCTTCACCACTGCTGTCAGAATGACAATGTTCGGTCTTGACCGGACTAGGTGATCCACACCAGTGTTTCGGACAGCGGTTCGATTCCGCTCAGCTCCATTCCCCCTTTTCGGGGCTGCAATGGTTTCGACGGGGCATGAGGAGGGTGACTGAAGCCTGCTCGGTAAGAGCAAACCCGTAACTGCGAACAACATCGTTCGTTTCTCCCGTCAAGCAGCCCCTGTTGCTGCCTGACCCTTAAGGGAGATGGGGTGAAGTCAGCCTTATCACCCAATTGACTCGCGGGGGCTGGAAGGCCCCCATAATCATTCCACTGCAGCGGACCTTAAGAGTTCGCTTTTTTATTGCTTAGGGGTGGCGTGACAAAAAACGTGACAAGTTCCTGAGCCCGTGACATCCCGTGACAACAGATCGGCATCCAGGCGATCGAGCACCGTCGCTCCCAGCAGCTGCTTGTTGTTCCAGTTCAGGTGAGTCAGCAGCAGCCTCACGGCCGCGGCGGTCATCTCGGGATCGGAGGTGCCGAAGCAGTCCATCAGTGGCCCCACCAGTCGTTCCAGATCCGCCAACCCTGCAGACACGTCAGTTCGACTTTCGGATTGGTGGTTTCTGGCATGAACAACTGATTGCAGGTCACAGTTTGCCCAGCATTTGCAAGGCCATTTCGCCATCGACCGTCATGATGAACAGGGGCCGCCAACTTGTTGATCACCACATACCGAAAGATTGGAATTGGCTGGCTGATCAATGATTAGGAAGGAAGTGTCTGCAGCTTCACCAACGCGAATCCAACAGCTCATGCCCAATTGGTCATGGTGGAAACAATGAAACATTCACCCAGAGCTTTATAAACCTCTGCCTTCAGCGGGGGATTTCTTTTCTCTATTTGTTAATCGCTTCTGGCGATACCGAAGAACATCGCAGTCTTTGCTAAAGCAATCAACAGATAAAGCACGTTGCTTGGTGAGGTTAAGAAAAGGAGGAGAGATTTGCCCGTCCCTCCTCAGCTATCATCACCACAAATAAGTGGCTTAAATAATCCATTAATCAAAGCAGACAGCCGTGGGTGGGATTGCCGTATATAGTTCAGTGCAAAATCTTTTCTTTGATTGGTGTTGTTTGACCAGCAAGTCTGTAGCTGGGACCAATTGGGCAAGCTAAAGCGCGAAATGGCTTGTGTTTTGCCTCACGAATGAATTCACCAATTGGTTCGGCGTGGGCGGTGTGGATTTCCATTCGGAACGTACCAAGAAAATGGTTTTCTGCGGATTACTG
The DNA here is from genome assembly GCA_003211275.1 of Synechococcus sp. AG-673-A03. Lineage (GTDB taxonomy): Bacteria > Cyanobacteriota > Cyanobacteriia > PCC-6307 > Cyanobiaceae > Synechococcus_C. Next base: position 18,191 of record QCTE01000035.1, read on the forward strand.
CTGAGATGTTCGATTGAGCTTGTAAATACTCAAAGCGAGTACTCCAGCAGAAAAGCTTACGAGAAACAAGACTATTATGTTATCTGTCATTGCTTAGCGGCTCGATTGATCTTGTAGATGTTGAGCGTGAAGCAAGCAGTTGCAAAGCTGATGAATAGAACGAGCAGATCAGTTGTGTTCATTCTGAAAAAACTAGTGGGAAAACCCTAAGTAACTTTTTTCGTTGAATGAATGCGTAAAACCGAACCTTTCCCGAAAACCTACAGCGCGTCTCGCCTGTATTCCAAAGCACATAAAGCTATCAAATATTTTTCACCATATTTAGTTGACTACAATCGATCAAAATTAATTAATTCTTGATCCATATCAGGCGTCTGATCCATGGTGCCCAGCTTTATCAAACCCGCTTCTCGATCAACAACGCGATTCGACAACGAAATGCCGTCATTTGAGCAAGCAGTCAAAAGCGAGATAACGCTTAAACAAATGACCAATGCAATAGCTGATAGAGAACGCAGCATCGAACGGAAGCAGGTCCATACATGATGTCGCCTGTGTCCAGCGCGGAATCAGGCCAACCAATCTGTTCCTTAGTCCCACAGGCGCATGCATATGCAAAACGCTATCGAAGCCTGGAAAACGATGCGGAAGTCAGGCGGATGGAAGACCACCTGAACGTGAGAAGGAGGCTTACGTC
>QCTE01000036.1 GCA_003211275.1 Synechococcus sp. AG-673-A03
AGCTCAACGGCTTCTGAAGCAAATTCGTGAGATCTGGCCGAATCCCTTAAATTGAGTTCGGACTACCTGGTTGGTGACAGCCTTTCTCTAGTGCTCTGATCTGACTCTCTTTCGACTTGGGGTGACTGTCGTGAAGGTGCCGTAAACCGGCCTTGTAGCCGGAAACGAATCCTCACTTTGTTGCCCCTTCTGGTAACTCCAGGTCGAACACTGGGGCTCGCACGGTCAGGTGGTCCACCCCATTGATCCATGAGGCCAAGCAGAGAGTTCGTCTGCACTGGATCGACACCAATTACACAGGATTTCTGGTTCTGATCGTTTGCTGCAATAGCTCCGAGAATTGGCTTCCCCCGGTCTGTTGCACAAAGTGCTTGCCTTAAGCCAACCTTAAGGAGTCGCTTTCATCTCTTTCTGGGTTCGGGCCCTGATGCCATGGCCGCAATCATCCGCTTTGTCTCCGGACCGGAACCGCTATGGCGGCGTTGCCTTGAGCGTTGCTGGCTTCTGGAATGCGACATTGATCCGCTGATTCTTCAGGCTCGTTGGCTTCACCACCAAGAGCAGCATCACGATGCGTCTGCCGTGGAAGAAGAGCTACACCCTGTGTTCTGAAGCTTTGCGCTTGTGAGACGTCATCATTTGGCAGTCGCCATTGCTGTGCTGATCGTGGCTCCCTCCTGTTCGATCAATTACACGTCAAGATCTGAAGCTGAGAGTGCTTGTCGTGAATGGGAGGCGCAGGAAGCCAAGGTTGTTCACGAGCGTGAGTTATTAGGTTTTGAAAAAAGAACCAAATTTGAACAAGAGAATCCAAGGCCGGATGCAGCTTTTTGGGATGATGAAATTATCGATTGGGAAAAGCAAAAATTAGCTTACGCTTCAGAGACAATTCTTGAAAGTGTTGCGATTAGTCCTCGCTACTGCCAATCGGAACAAGAAACCTCTCAGTTTTTAGGTTATGAAAATAACGCGATCAAAAAAGGAAGCTATCGCGATGAAGCGGGAAAAAAAGGCGAGTGGACTGTTGTTAAGCATTTCCATTATTGAGATTTTTGTGGTTCTCACGTGATGCTTTCACGCGTTGTCGTCAGTTTTTCCCTGGAACATTATTGTTCTATCATCGTGAATGACTTGTAAGCCCTTCAAGTTAAGACGAGTTCCAATTGTTTCTTCGTCTTTCAGGAAATAGCCGGTCTGAACAAAGATGAGTTTTGCCGTGACCTGGCTATCCATTGATAGTTTCTGATTTTTGAGTGTTTTGTAGTTTTGATCGACGATTTCAGGCGTGTTTTCTTCGTTCCAGTAAAATACTGCCTGATACCTGTTCCCCTTGATTGGATGCCATGGTGCAGGATTGATCTTCCATGAATCAGGATTGCTGACTTTTCCCAATTGGTGCTTTAGCTCAGCCTTTCTGCCGTCTTCTAGTCGCTTCACTAGGTCCTTTGGCAAAATTGCCGAATTGCCAATGAGGGTCACAGGCTCTTTTGTGATCATGACTTGTCTCATCGCAGGACTCTAAGGTTTAATTCCGTTAATACTGTTGTTTGGAATGCTCGCATACTTTGTTTCAGCCTATTGATCCGAACCTTGATTTGGAAATAAGTTCTCCGGCTTGCCTCTTTACTCAGTAATACCAGTGGTGTCATCGAATGCCCATTGGTTTTTTGCTCTATTTCTTTATTGGTCCTTGACGTATGAGATTTTGGAATGACTGTTCATGTCCTGTTTGGTAGTCTTCTTTTCTGTAGTAAAAATGCACAAGGCAATAATGCTATGTTTGGGCTTCAAGAATGAGCATTTTCTTCAGGAAAAGCGAATCAGTCCTGTCAGCAAAAAAGCTTTGCTGTTTAATACTGGTTCGATCCTCGATTACGTTGCACTTTATTTTTTAATCTCAACCGCAGTCGACAAGGGGGTGAATCACCAAGTGCCAACACTCAATGAGTATGGTTTTATCGCGATTACATTGTTGTCGTGGCTTTTTGGATTGCCATATGAATGGAAATTACGATGGGCCAGATATGAAGGAATCGTCTACGTTCTTGCGATGATCGTTATCCTTTTTATCTACATTTCGATTGAAATTCCTGGTTGAATCATGTCTTGAAGCAAACTCAAAGAATTTTTGCTGTCTTGAGGTGAGTTTGATTTACGGACTGCTGGTCTTGATGCGCCTCAGCAGTTCATCTTTGGCAAGTTGCGTGACGACAAACACTTCTTGGGCACTCGTGCCTTTGCGCGCCAGCATTTTGAAGCCGCCTGTGACCGGTATCGAAACTCGTAACTGCAGGCCAGAGCTGTGGCCCCGCACCCTGGAAATCACGCCGGGAGTGATCGTCTGGATCTCTGGATCCTTGGCAAGAACCTTCAGCCAGGGGATCAACCCTTCTACATAGGTGCTGTGCGTGATGACCAGGCGCGCCACAGAGAGTTGCTGCTTACTGAACATTGTGTTGGACGAAGCTAGTGGATTTGGCTACAGAGAAGAGAGCGATCTGCCAGCCATGCTCCGATCTGTCGACATGCTGCTTTGTGAGGTGACCGGTCCTTTGAAGGATCGCTGCGGCCCCCAGGCCAGGGTTCTAACGGCGGAGGTTCACGGTGATGAAGTCCGTGGGTTGGCGTTATGTCCTGGCAAGGTTCTTCGCTACGTGTTGGCAGCTCGCAACAGGCGCATCAAAACAACGGAGATGCTTCGTTTAGCTCGCAGCAGCAGGCAGCCTGCTGCTTGAACACCAACTTCATCAACGACTTGATTCAGTCGAGCTCAGTTGCCAGAACCGAGCTGAGTGTTTGTTCGACTTTGGCTTGAAATAGCTTTGTGTCCACGCGTAACAGCAGCAGACCTGCGGCGAGCAGGCCGATCGCCTGGACGACAAACACTCCGGCGTAAGCCTCAAAGCTGTTTTGTGATCCAGTGAGTTCTCCGAACAGGCTCAGCAGCGCTCCGCCGCTAATCGTGGCGAGCCCTCGCGCATAGGCCTGGGCAAGCCCCCAGACACCGATGAAAGTTCCTGCCATCAGTGGCGAGGTCAGACCGAGCATCAACGTGAGGCTTGCATTGGTGCTAATCCCGGCTCCAACCCCGAACAGAAACAATGCTGCTCGGAACAGTGGTGTTGAAGCCAGCAACCCCGCAACGATCATCATCAGCACAAACAGTGCTGAGAACACTCCACCAGTCAGAGCTGTCCGTTGGGCGCCGAGGCGTGGAGTGATGAGGAATCCTGTTGCAGCAATGCCCAGCAATGTTCCGATACCCCAGACGGCATTGAGCCGAGTGGTTGTACAGAGGTCCATGGCGAAAACGGCTCCGCCGTAGGGCTCCAGGACAGCTTCCTGGAGAAACAACGCGAAGGTAAACAGGGACAGAACAGCAAAGAAATACCCCACCTGTGGAGATCCTTTCAGCACAGTCCACGCACCACTCAGAGAAATTTCCTGAGTTGCCGCCAGTCGCGACTGGTGTCTGCCGTTGTCAGGTTTCAGGCGTGGCTCTACTCCAGCGATTGAAGCCACGACAAGCGTAAAGATCACCAGTGGGACCACCGTGATCAATCGTTCCACTCCGGAGATCAGATTGCCCAACTCGGCTGTGGCGCATGAGGAGCCAAGAAACGAACTCAGCAGAATCGCTCCCGCCACGATCCCCACCATCAGCATCGACCACACGATGGAGACCAGCGCAGGTCGCTGTTTTTCAGTGCTCACATCAACCAGCAGCGCTGCAAACGGCGTGGAACTGGCTGCAATGGCCAAGCCGTAGAGCACAAACACCAGAGCGAGGATCAAACCTCTCCAGATCACATCGGCCTGACTACCGGATTGGGATGCTGCCGCTAGCCAGAGGACGGTGTGGCCTGCAACCCATGTCAGGACGCAGAACGCCGCTGCACCGCCAACAATGAATGGTGTACGCCGTAGTTGATTCCAGCGGCAGCGATCCGATTGCTGGCCGAACCAGATTCTTGAAAAGGCAACCAGCTGCTGACAGCCCAGAGCCAGCGCGGTCAAGGCGGCAGGCACCTCAAATTCATCGATCAGCAGCCTGTTGAAGATGCCAAGGGTCAGTACTGAGAGAGCGCCAAGACAAGCCTGAAATAGGCCTAGTCGTAGTGCAAGGACGATGAACCGTGCTGATCCCACGGGTTGCAGAAGCGATTCGCTGACCTTAGTTGGGGCCTTAGCAGCGCTCGACAGGAGCCATCGTCAACCCTTCCGAACCAAGCTGTTGGTGATACAGCTCAGCCTGTTCAAGGGGACCACACCAGACCTCGGCACGACCTTCTCCGTCGATGCGTCTGGCCAGAGCCCAGGCTCGATCAGCATTCATGCCGGGAATGATCTTGCACAGGCACTCCACAACATGCTCAAACGTGTTGACGTCATCGTCGAGCACGATCACTCGGGCTTGTGGATAGCGCTGCGTTGTCCCTTGGCGTTCAAGAACCGTTGCTGCACCGGGTGATGACGAAGTCATGATGTCTCGTGAACAGACGGGATGAATCCGCAGGGAAGCTTAGTTACACTGCCGTCAACCAAGAGATCCACAATGCTTTTCACCCTGGGCTGGGCTTCTCTCGCAGCTGTGTTCAGCTTTTCGATCGCCATGGTGGTTTGGGGTCGTAACGGTGACGGCTCCATTAATTTCTGACGTGTACGAGACTCTCCAGTCTCCTCTGGTCAACCAAGGACTCGCTGTTACAGCTGTAGCACTGCTGGTATTTGTTAGCGGATCTGTGATTTATCTGTCCACCATTGAGTGGAGAGATCGGCGTCGGCGTCGGTGACCGTGTGTTTGAAACTGCTCTCTTGAGTCAGAGGTGGGAGCGTTGTCGCAACCAGCTGTTGCGTTCAACAGCCACATTTGCGGGTATCTCGCTGCTTGTGGGATCCGGTTTGATCGGGTTGCGTCTGTCGCATAGTCGTCTGCACTGGGCTTATGACAGTTCAACGTCCTCCTTGGCTCAATTGTCCGGGGCGCTCATTCTTGTTCAGAGTTTCCGTGGCGATCCGAACCGAGCCGTTCCGTCGCTCTGGGCAGAGCGTTTGGGTGTCCAGCCAGCCTCGGATCTTTGGCGTCGCTACGGCCGTTCCATTTGGTGGCAGGGATGGTCACAGGACGGTGATGCCTATCTGATTCTGGCGTCTTCGACGTTTCCTCCCGAGGTTCAGGGGCTGCAACGCCAGCGTGTGGGCTCGATGGAGGTCCTTGCCTCCGATGCACTGCACCGCCAGCAATTGCTGCAACGCTTGAAAACCAACCAGGTCTCAACGACCAAAGTGAAGACCGGCAGCCTTTGGGGTTCTTGCCTTCAGGCGCTGTCAGAGGCACCAGGGGTGATCTGGAACGCTGATGCGCTCGCATCACTCAGTGGAACGCTTGCGCCGCTCCTTCAGCAGGGTCGTGAAGGTTGTGTTCAGCTTCGGCTGCAGGCCAATCAACTTCTCTGGGAGGGTGTGATCGGTCGTCGACCATTGAGTTCGCTCACCATGCGGAGCTCCTTAACGTCCTCAGGCTTGATCGAAGCGTCTTCAAATCAATCATCCACTGATCTGAACACCACCGGTACAACATCCAGTGAGCTCAGATTGCTTCAGGTTGATGGCGATCGTGTGGATCTGATTTTGGGAACACTGCTGTCGCGTCAGATCATTCAGGCTCCACTTGAGGAGCATTACGGAATCAATGGCGCGATGCGCAGCAAAATCGCTGACCTTCCGTTCTCGCTGAGGCTTCAGACCCGTTCGAGCGGAGCTTACAAGGCTGGTTTACAGGTTCAATTGCCCTTGACCGGGAGTCCGCAGCAGTGGACATCGATTCTGAACGCAGTGTCGGATCGCCTTGCCTCCAGGGGGTTCCAGAAGCCCCTGGACGGTCAGGTGTCACCAGAGCGTAAGACTTCCACCCTTTGGCAGCGACGCGATGATCCCGATCCGACCACCGTCGGTGGCTGGCTGATCATCCAAGGTCAGAAAGCACCTGTCTTGAGCATCGGATTTGGCACTGAACCTGCTGCTCAGCCCTTCCTTTCAACTCAGATGCCGCACAAGCGCTTCTCGCTCAGAGTCACAGGCGACCCTAAGCGTCTAACCCAGCTTGGTCTGCTTGGAGGACTTTGGCCTAAACCTGTGCAGAAAGCATCGAGCCTGAATCTGGAAATCAAGCCACTCAAGATCTCAGCGGGTAGCCAGCTCGCCAGACAGTCGTGGTGGAGAGTCAATGGTCGGCTGACTCTCACTCCTGACTCTTAATCCTTGGCAGCTTTTTCAGCCTTCTGTCGCTCGCGCTTGCGTCGTTCAGCAGCAAGCGTTTCCTCCATGAGCTCAACGGCCTGAACCATCTTTTCGAGGTTGCTGCGATAGAGCCCCAGATCCTTCTCCAGGCGGGGACGAGATAATCCGATCTCCTCACCGATGGCGTGAACGGTTTTGCTCAGTTCCTCTGGATCATCACTCTTGTTCCCCTGAGCTTCGGAGAGCAGGCTGAACAATCCAACGGCGACGAGACGGGAGTAGTGGAATTCATCTCCGGTCACTGCTGAAAGACCACTTGCTAAAGGCTCTGGAGCACCCTTCCCCTTTGATTTCAACCAGGCCTGGACATCGTCAACGGTGTGTCCCTTGACGGCTTTGCTGCTCCCTTGCGCGAGAGCTTTGATTTCATCGCCATCAAATCCATTACAGCTGCAGAGAGCCGCAAACAATGGCTCGAGTTGTGTCTCTGGGCGATATCCCTTCGTGAAGGCCTGGAAGACCTGACACAGGCCAACGGCGAACAACGCATTGATCCTGAAGTGAGTTTGGTGACTCAGCAGGTGAAGTTCCACCAGCAGCTCATCAGCTGTGCGTCGATACAGCGAAGGAATGACGTAAGGGAAAGCTGTGTGAAAGGCTTTCTTGCTGTCAGCGATCGTCTGGGACCCAGTCAAGCTCTTTTAAGGCTGTCTTTAAGGCAAGACCATAGCGCTGCTGTTGCCGCCGTTAGGATTCGTCAATTCAGCAGGCCCAACATGATCCCCATCGTCATTGAGGAATCCGGACGCGGGGAAAGGGCGTTTGATATCTATTCGCGCTTGTTGCGCGAGCGAATCATTTTTCTTGGTGAAGCGGTCACCAGCGAGTCAGCAAATAGGATCGTTGCTCAGTTGCTGTTCCTCGAAGCAGAGGATCCCGAAAAGGACATCTACCTGTACATCAATTCACCAGGGGGGTCTGTCTACGACGGTCTCGGTATCTTTGACACCATGCAACATATCAAGCCTGATGTACAGACAGTTTGTGTCGGCCTTGCTGCCAGCATGGGTGCTTTTCTCCTTTGTGCAGGGACCAAAGGGAAACGCAGCAGTCTTCAGCATTCGCGCATCATGATCCACCAGCCTCTTGGCGGTGCAAGGGGTCAGGCCAGCGATATTCGTATTCAAGCTGATGAAATTCTGTTCTTGAAGGATCGCTTGAACAGAGAACTTGCTGACAGAACCAGTCAATCTCTCGACAAGATTCAGGCCGACACCGATCGTGATTTCTTTATGTCCCCGTCTGAAGCAAAGGACTATGGATTAATTGATAGCGTGATCGATAAACGACCTGTTCATTCAGTTTGATTCTTGAAGCTTTCATCCAAAAAACTCCCTGTTTGGGAGTTTTTTATTGTCTAATTTCTTGAGATCAATAAATTGATCCCAACAAAAAATCCAGGTTCATTGTTGAACCTGGATCAAAAGAGTTGATGATTTTGGACTAGCTTAGTACTGGAGAGAAACGATCTTTCTCTGGAATTGTGGTGTAATTAGCGAGAACTTCTCGAAATTCATCACCATCCATCGTCTCTTTTTCAATCAGTAATTCAACGAGACGATCCATCGCTTCGCGCTGACCCTGAACAAGACTCAGAGTTTCTTCGTAGCACTGCATCACAATGCCGCGAACTTGTTCATCGATTTGCTTTGACGTGCCTTCAGAGGTGTCGCTTCGCGTCATCAGATCTCTGCCGAGGAACACTTCCTGACTTCCACCATCGGTGGACATCTGGCCAAGTCCGCTCATTCCATAACGCGTCACCATTTGGCGAGCAATTGAAGCAACCATTTGGATGTCTCCGCCAGCACCCGTGGTGACTTCGGCGTATCCGAACACAACATCTTCAGCAGCACGGCCTCCAAGTGCTCCCATGATCCGTGCTTTGAGCTGAGAACGGGAGACGAGCATTTGCTCTTCATCAGGGGAGAACCAGGTCAGCCCTTGAGCTTGTCCTCGCGGAATCAGCGTGACTTTCTGAACGGGATCGTGGTCCTTCACGAGGCTGCCGACCAGGGCATGTCCCACCTCGTGATAAGCAATCAATCGCTTGCTGCGTCCGTCGGTGAGCGGGTGACCTTCCAATCCCGCGATGATGCGGTCAACGGCATCATCAATTTCAGCAAGACTGATTGTTTCCTTGCGGCGACGAGCTGTAAGGATCGCTGCTTCGTTCAGGAGGTTGGCCAGGTCGGCACCCGTGAAACCAGGTGTCCTGCGGGCAATGCTTTCAAGAGAAAGGTCCTCAGCAAGTTTTTTATTGCGTGAATGAACCTTGAGAATCGACAAACGGCCCTTGATGTCAGGAGCGTCGACGGTGACCTGACGGTCGAAACGACCAGGACGCATCAGCGCCGAGTCGAGCACATCAGGACGGTTGGTTGCGGCAATGATGATGATTCCACTATTTCCTTCGAAACCATCCATCTCGGTGAGCAGTTGGTTCAGTGTTTGCTCACGTTCATCGTTGCCACCACCGATTCCAGCACCACGCTGACGTCCAACCGCATCAATCTCGTCGATGAAGATCAGACATGGGCTGTTCTCCTTAGCGCGCTTGAACAGGTCTCGCACTCTGCTGGCTCCAACGCCAACAAACATCTCCACAAATTCGGAGCCTGACAGAGAGAAGAAGGGAACACCTGCCTCGCCAGCAATGGCCTTGGCAAGGAGTGTTTTGCCAGTGCCAGGTGGGCCCACCAACAACACACCCTTGGGGATTTGAGCTCCAACGGAAGTGAACTTCTCTGGCTGCTTCAGGAATGTCACCACCTCTTCAAGGTCTTGCTTGGCTTCGTTGACGCCTGCGACGTCGTCAAACATCACGCCTGTCTCGGCTTCCATCGCAAAACGAGCTTTGGTTTTTCCGAATTGCATTGCCTGTCCAGGACCGCCAGGCATGTTGTTGCCGCGACGTGCCAGGAAAATCAGAGAACCGATCAGCAGCAGTGGGAATAGCAGGTTGCCGAGGATCCCTAGAGCAGGGGGCGCGGTCTTGGGTGGATGAACGTCGAAACTGATGCCCTCAGTCTTGAGGGTGTTGATCAACTCCGGTGCCAAACCAGGCAGATCAACTCTTAGACGCTGGACTCGGTTATCGAGATCAGGATCAACCGCCTCGACCACTGCATCACGTCCACCGTCATAGATGTCCACGGATGTGACACGCCCTGCCTCCACGTAATCGAGGAAGCGGCCATAGCTCATCCTGGCGACTGCGGTGTTGCGGGGAGCCTCAGTTGGGCCACCTGGTTTCAGGTTGCTCAACGCTCCGCTGCCGAGGAATTGCAATGCCAGCAGCAGAGCAACAGTGATGGGAAGTCCCCAGAGAAGGATCTGCCGCCAGCGCTGATTCATGGCATTGATGAAGATTCGACGATCGTAAGAGTTTGGGGTTACAAACTGTGCAGTTGTTCTACCTAAAGACTGCGTAAAGCCGTAATCGGATCAAGTCGAGCCGCACGTCGTGCGGGAACAACACCGAAAAACAGTCCGATCGAACCTGAAAGTCCAACTGTCAGAAGCACTGTTGGCACACCGATGGCTGCGGGAAGCGGGGTGAGCATGGCCACCGCTGCGATTGCCCCGTAACCGGCTGCCGTTCCAATGACCCCTCCCAGGCTGGAGAGCACCAGAGATTCGACCAGAAACTGCCTCAGAACATCCGAGCTGCGTGCACCGAGTGCTTTCCGCAGGCCGATTTCCTCGGTTCTCTCGCTCACGGAGACCAGCATGATGTTCATGATGCCGATCCCGCCGACGAGCAGCGAAACCCCTCCGATGGCGCCAAGCATCAAGGTCAGTCCACCGGTGATGGTGCCAACGATTGTCAGTGCGTCCTGCTGAGAGCGAACTGCGAAATCGTCATCCCGAAGAATGCGATGTCGTTGACGCAAAAGATTAGAGATCTGGAATTTTGCCGCACTTGTGCTGTTCTCATCCCTGGCCTCTGCACTGATGAAACTGAGACTGACTCCATAGGTGGGGTCGCGCCCTGTCAAGCGGCTGACCATGGTGCTGAGAGGGATGTAAGCGTTTTCATCCTGATTGGACCCGAAGACAGCTCCTTTTGGTGCCATCACTCCGATCACGCTGAAGCTTTGGTCACGGATGCGCAGAGAGCTACCGATGGCACCGCCGCCTGGAAAGAGCTTGTCGCGCAGATCAGGACCGATGACCACCACGGTTCGTGCTGCCTGGACGTCCTGTTCGCTAATGAAACGTCCCCGGCCCACTTCAAAACTTCTGACCGGCAAGAACTCCGGTGTCACTCCGAAGATGGCGGCTGTACTGCTTCTCGCCCCTGACTGCACCACCTCGTTGGCGTTGATCTGAGGAGCCACTCGCTTGACGCTAGGGACCTGTTGAGCAATGGCCTCAGCATCCTCCAGTACCAGAGTGCGCGGGAACGCCACCCCTTGCCGCCTTGTGTCGTTGCTGCCTGGAACCACGAACAGCACATTGGCGCCCAGGTTGCTCAACTGACTTTCAGCGAGATTCTGCGCACCACGCCCAACGCCAACAAGCGTGATCACGGACGCATTGCCGATCACAATCCCGAGCATGGTCAACAGGCTGCGCAACCTGTTGGCCTTCAGGGTGTTGAGAGCCATGCCGACGGTTTCGGCGATGGGCAGATTGCTCGCCATGGATGAATGCTCAGGCTTAGAGCATCGTGTCGAGTTTCACGGCCATGTTGCTGCCGGTTCCGCGATGAACGGCTCCTTCCTTGACGAGCAGTGTGACAACCTCGCCCTCCAGCAGATCGCGAGTGGCATTGGCAATGCCTGTAATCACAGGGATACCAAGACGCTGAGCAATCACCGCTGCATGGGAGCTTTCTGCGGGTGTTTCGGTGATCACCGCTGCGGCGTCTCTAATCGCGTCGAGATAGTCAGCATTCGTGTCGGTGGCCACGAGAACCTCGCCGGGCTCGAGCTTGGCGCAGTCACTGGCACAGGTTGCGATGCGCACTTTGCCGCTGATGGATCCGCTGCCGAAGCCAGTTCCACGACCCAGCACAGCACTCACGATTCCCACCTTGATCAGATCCGTGGAGCCGCTGACGCCTGCCAGTGTGCCAGCGGTTTGAACGCAGAGGTCCCCGTCCTTGAGCACGCCCAGCTCCTGTGCCACTCCCATGGCGAGCGTGAAGGTGGCGGTGGTGCTCTGCTGAGTTTCGATCAGCAATGGGGTCACGCCCCAGACAAGCTGCAATTTTCTGGCCACTGACACTTCAGATGTCACAGCGAGGATCGGTGTCGAGGGTCGAAATTTGCTCACGTTGTGGGCCGTGGCACCACTTTTTGTGAGCGGCAAAATTGCCGCAGCATTCAGCTGTCTGGCAATGCTGCTGACCGCGCCGCTGATGGCGTTGGGAATGGTGCTTGGCAAATGCGAGTCGATCGGGCGTTGCGGATAGTCCCTTTCAATTCGCCGGGCAATCGTGGCCATCGTCTCCACCGCTTCGACGGGAAAATCTCCCACTGCAGTTTCATTGGAGAGCATCACTGCATCGGTGCCATCAAGAATGGCGTTCGCCACATCGCTGACCTCTGCTCTGGTTGGCCGAGGGCTCGAGGCCATCGAATCCAGCATCTGGGTTGCCGTGATGATCGGAATTCCCAGGCTGTTGGCCTTATGGATCAGATCCTTCTGCAGCAGAGGGACTTCTTCGGCCGGCATTTCGACGCCAAGATCACCTCTGGCCACCATGACGCCGTCGCACAGGGGAAGGATGGCGTCGATCTGATCAATGGCTTCAAATTTCTCGATCTTCGCGACCACTGGGGTCGAGAAGCCGTGCTTCCTGATGAGTTCACGAATTTCCTGCATATCCGATGGATTGCGCACGAAACTCAGTGCGACCCAATCCACTCCCTGCTGCAGGCCGAATGCCAGATCTTGACGGTCCTTGGTGGTGAGTGCTCTCACCGACAGCTGAACATCCGGGAAATTCACTCCCTTGTTGTTGGACAGCACTCCGCCAACCGTGACAACGCAGTGAAGGGTCTGGTCAACCTCATCCACGCGGTCGACTTTCATCTCCACCCGACCATCGTCGAGAAGGATGCGACTGCCTGCTGTGACCTCTTCCGCCAGCCTGTCGTAGGTGACCGTGGCAACGGTCTGATTGCAGCGAACCTGTTTGGAGGTGAGAGCGAAGTGATCGCCCTTGCCAAGGGTGATGGGACCTTCTTCGAAGCGACCTAGTCGAATCTTCGGTCCCTGCAAATCCTGCAGGATTCCAATATGAACCCCGAGCTCATGCGCCACCTGACGGATCGTGGCGACCCGGGCGGCATGCTCGGAGTGGTCTCCGTGCGAGAAGTTCAGTCGAAATGTTGTCGCGCCTGCTTGAACCAATTCCCGAATGCGTTCGGGACTCTCGGTAGCTGGGCCGATCGTGGCGACGATCTTTGTTCTGCGTGTCAGATCGAGCTCGGCCATCCTTGGCGCCGGAAACCAGCGGAATCTACCGTCATGCCCTCAACCCTCTGCTGACCTTCCGTGCTCCTCAACGACTACCAACAACAATCACGCCAGACGGCTCGTTATCCCGATGCCGGGAACAATCTCATCTATCCAACCCTGGGCCTGACAGGCGAGGCCGGTGAGGTCGCCGACAAAGTGAAGAAACTGATTCGGGATCGTGAAGGCGTTGTGGATGAGCGCTTCACCGAGGATCTGGCCCTGGAGCTTGGTGATGTGCTCTGGTACTTGGCGCAACTGGCCACAGAACTTGGGCTCAGCCTTGAAGAAGTGGCGTCAGCCAACCTCAGGAAACTCCAGAGTCGGTCCCACCGCGGCACTCTTCAGGGGGAGGGTGATCATCGGTAAGGGCTCAACGATTTGCGCTCAGCCGTAGGCGCCGACCCCACCTGCATAAGCAATCATGCTTGCTCTCATCAGCAGCGATTGCATCAGATTGAGTGCAACAAAAGCAAGAATGGCCGACAAGTCCAGTCCACCGAGCGGTGGGATCAAGCCGCGAAAGGCATTGAGATAGGGATCGGTTATCGAACTCACGGTGCTGAGCACGGGATTTCCCCAGTCGAGATTGGGGAACCAGCTCAGAAGTACTCGCACGATCAAGACCAGCGAATAGATCTGAAGTGTCTGGGAGAGCACCTGAAGGACTGTGGACACAAGCTCGGTGGCCATGGAAACCGCGGAATTAAAAGGACTCTATGCAGCCTGGGATGGTTCGGAGCCACCGCCAAGGTCTGGAAGGACGGAGAAGGTTCTGTGGAACTTCTCGGAGAGGGTGATCCAGTAGGAACGCCCTTCACTTTGACGCTTGCGTTCAATGAAGTTTTGGTTCACCAGTTCCTTGATGTGGTCGTAGGCCCCTGAACCTCTGAGATCGACAAGATCCGACTGGAGAATCCTTTTCTTGAGCGCAACTGTGGCCAGGGTTCTGAGCGTGGCTGTGGAAAGATTCACTGGAAGCAGATCGCGCACGAGTTCACCCAGACCTGGACGCAATTGCAGGCTGTAACGACCGTTGCTCTGATTGATCTCCAGAGAGGTGTCTCGCTGGGCGTAGCCAGCAATCAGGATCAGCATTCCCTGCTCGGTCTCCGCTTCGGAGAGCCCAACCAAGGACGACAGCTCCTGCAGCGCTACTGGACGCCCTTTCAGGTAAAGGATCGCCTCAAGACGAGCGGGGAGTGATACCAGCGACGCAACGTCCTGGGAGCTGTGACTTTGTGGTTGGTCGCTTCCCTGGTCCAAGCCAGCAGCCTTGAGTCCGACAAGTCAAGGTAACGCCCATCCCCGTGAGCGCCATCAGGGACCCAGAAAAAGCCGGTAGGCGGGGTTGGATGTCTCTTCCCAGCTTGGATAGCCCAGGTCTTTGAGGACCGTCTGCCATGACTCGAGATCGTTGGGGCTGACCAGAACACCCACGACAATCCGTCCGACATCGGCACCATGATTTCGATAGTGAAAGATGCTGATGCTCCAATTGGAATGGAGCGCATTCACAAACCGCATCAGCGCACCTGGCCGTTCCGGGAACTCAAAGCGGTACAGCAGCTCCTGAGTTGGCTCCTCCGACTTCTGCGGCAAACGGCCTCCCACCATGTGTCGCAGATGCACCTTGGCCAGTTCGTCGTCGCTGAGATCCAGGCACTCATATCCATTGCTGCGCAGGGAGGCCAGCAGATCCGATCGGTCCTGGACATCCTTGACCTGAATTCCCATAAAAATGTGGGCCTGATCACCAGCGCCCATCCGATAGCTGAATTCCGTGAGGCTGCGCTTTTGAAGGAGTTCGGACAGCTTGCGCAGGCTGCCGGGCTGTTCCGGAATCTGCACGGCGAGCATGGCTTCACGCTCTTCACCAAGCTCGGCCCGTTCCGCAACAAAGCGCAGACGGTTGAAATTCATGTTGGCGCCGCAGGCGATCGCCACAAGCTGCTTATTTTTTAATTGCCTCTTTGAGACATCGGCCTTCAGCCCAGCAACAGCAAGTGCACCGGCCGGTTCAAGGATGGATCGGGTGTCTTCAAAGACATCTTTGATGGATGCGCAGATCTCATCGGTGCTCACCGTGACGATGGCATCCACATACTTCTGCGCCAGTCGAAAGGTGTGTTCTCCGACCTCTCGCACAGCGACTCCATCCGCGAACAATCCCACTTGAGGCAGGCGGATTCTTTCTCCGGCCTCCAGTGACAGGGTCATCGCAGCAGCGTCATGGGGTTCAACGCCAATGACTTCGATGTCAGGCCAGAGGCTCTTGACGTAAGCAGCCACCCCACCAATCAGGCCACCACCACCAATGGCCACATAAATCGCATCTGGGGGTTGTTGGCTCTGGCGCAGGATTTCCATTCCCACGGTTCCCTGGCCGGCGATCACCTCCGGATCATCAAAAGGATGGATGAAACAGAGGCCATCCTGTTCGCTACGTCTTCGGGCCTCCGCATAGGCCTCGTCATAGGTCTCTCCGTGAAGGATCACCTCGCCGCCAAGCTGACGAACCGCTTCCACCTTCACGCTTGGTGTGGTGATCGGCATGACGATCACAGCTCTGCATTGCAGATGGGCGGCGCTGAGTGCAACACCCTGGGCATGGTTGCCCGCGCTCGAGGCGATCACACCACGTGAACGTTCGTCGTCCGACAGCTGAGCCATGCGGTTGTATGCGCCGCGCAGTTTGAAGGAAAAGACCGGTTGCAGATCCTCACGTTTGAGCCAAACGTGATTGTTCAGACGCCGGCTGAGATTCGTCGCTGGCTCGAGCGGGCTTTCGCGGGCGACGTCGTAAACCCTCGCGCGCAGGATCCTCTGCAGGTAATCATCCATCGAATCAGTCTGACAACCAGAGGCTTTCACGGGCGGCAGGCACGCCTCGTAGATTGACTCAATCTGCCGGGAGGCTCATGCACCTGAGCGATCTATCGCATCCCAATCAGCTGCATGGTCTATCCGTGGAAGAGCTTGAAGATGTCGCAGCCCAAATTCGACAGCGCCATCTGGAAGTGGTGTCCAATAGCGGTGGTCATCTTGGCCCTGGTCTAGGAGTTGTTGAGCTCACACTCGCGCTTTATCAAACTCTTGATCTGGATCGTGATCGAGTGGTCTGGGATGTTGGCCACCAGGCCTATCCGCACAAGCTGATCACAGGTCGCTACGCCGATTTCGATTCACTCAGACAAAAGGGTGGCGTCGCTGGATATCTCAAACGCTGTGAGAGCACGTTCGATCATTTCGGCGCTGGTCACGCCAGTACATCCATTTCAGCTGCGTTGGGCATGGCCATGGCCCGCGACCGCCTTGGCCAAGACCACAAATGTGTTGCGGTCATCGGTGATGGAGCACTTACTGGCGGAATGGCCCTCGAGGCCATCAACCATGCGGGACACATGCCCAACACACCCTTGTTGGTGGTGCTCAACGACAACGACATGTCCATTTCCCCACCGGTTGGGGCGCTCTCAAGTCATCTGAACCGGATGAGGCTCAGCCCTCCGATGCAGTTTTTGTCTGGGAGCGTGGAAGAAAGCATGCGTCACTTGCCTTTCATGGGCGGTGATCTTCCGGCTGAACTCAACCGACTCAAGGGCAGCATGCGTCGTCTGGCGGTGCCCAAGCTTGGTGCTGTGTTTGAGGAACTTGGCTTCACCTATATGGGGCCCGTCGACGGCCATGACATTGTCGAGATGACGAGAACGTTCCAGGAAGCCCACCGTGTAGGTGGTCCGGTGCTGGTGCACGTGCTCACCACCAAGGGCAAGGGCTACCCCTATGCGGAGGCCGACCAGGTGGGGTATCACGCCCAGTCGGCTTTTGATCTCAATACCGGTAAAGCCCGCCCGAGCAAAACTCCCAAACCGCCCAGCTACAGCAAAGTTTTTGGACAGACTCTGGTCAAAATCTGTGAGCAGAACCCCCGCGTTGTGGGG
Source organism: Synechococcus sp. AG-673-A03 (assembly GCA_003211275.1). Lineage (GTDB taxonomy): Bacteria > Cyanobacteriota > Cyanobacteriia > PCC-6307 > Cyanobiaceae > Synechococcus_C. Next base: position 16,716 of record QCTE01000036.1, read on the forward strand.
ATTACAGCGGCAATGGCCACCGGCACGGGATTGGACCTATTGCAGAAGGCTTTGCCGGATCAATACATCGACGTGGGTATTGCTGAGCAGCATGCAGTGACTCTGTCTGCAGGTATGGCGTCGGATGGTCTTCGACCCGTGGTCGCCATTTACAGCACTTTTCTGCAAAGGGCTTTCGATCAGTTGATCCACGATGTCGGAATTCAGAAACTGCCGGTCACATTCGTGTTGGACCGTGCTGGCGTCGTTGGCGCCGATGGCCCAACCCATCAGGGCCAGTACGACATCAGTTACATGCGCTCCATCCCCAACTTCACGGTGATGGCGCCCAAGGATGAGGCTGAACTGCAACGCATGCTGGTCAGCTCCCTCAAGCACGACGGACCTTGCGCAATTCGAATTCCGAGGGGGCCCGGTGAAGGTGTCCCCCTCATGGAAGAAGGATGGGAACCGCTTCCGATTGGTTGTGGTGAAGTTCTCCGGTCTGGAGATGATCTCGTGATCGTGGCCTACGGAGCCATGAATGCCAAAGCGATGGCAACAGCTGAAATCCTTTCTGCTCAGGGGATTCAATCCACAGTTGTCAACGCTCGATTCCTCAGGCCTCTCGACACAGCACTCCTCCATCCTCTGGTCCAGCGAATTGGTCGTGTCGTCACGATGGAAGAAGGGTCGTTGGAGGGTGGCTTCGGTTCCGCAGTGATTGAATCCCTTCAGGACGCTGAACTTCATCTGCCCGTCATGAGGCTGGGAATTCCCGATGTGCTGGTAGACCATGCCACCCCACAGCAGAGTTTCGAATCGCTTGGTCTGCTCCCTGATCAGATGGCTGAGAGAATCCGCCAACGATTCAATTTCATGCCCACCCAGGTTCAAACCTCCTCTGAAACTGGCGTTGAAGTCCCTTCGGTTCGTAGCTGAAACCACAAAAAAGGGGTGGCTTCGCCACTCCCTTCACTTCGAATGATCAGTTCAGAGTGGTTTTAAAGAACCCCTCGGGTTGCAAGGCCAAGAATTGCACCCATGCCAATGACGTGGCCAAGGCTTGTTGTGGCCAGCAGTGAAGCATGACTCATGCCCCCAAAGAATGCCGGGTTGGGCAACTGAGCTCCCTCATTCGGGTACTTGATCACTTTTTTGCCGATCACGATGGCAATGACGTTGCAGACGATCATCACAAGCCCCACCTTTGGAGACCAGGTCAGCGTGGCGGGAGCAATGGCCAGGAGTGGAGCGAGCATGAAGATCAGAGGCAACGATTTATCTTCCAGCCTTTAGGCACACACGCCTAAAACTTGTAAAAGTTGTTCATCGCAGTGCTTTTTGATACCCGATCAGTCCTGCCACGATAACGGCGTTGCTGAGCGTCAGGAAAGCTTCAGCTCCGCCATGCAGCGGATCGATCGCCACCAGCTCAGTTCCAAATTTCAGATCAGCAATCACCGCTGCTGCAATGGTGATTCCGACAAACAACAGTGTGAGCTGAAAGCCACGACGGCTGAGGGTGGGAAGCAACCGACGTTGACCCAGGTAATACAGAAAAATCAGATAAGGAAACAGAGAGAGTGCGAATAACGGTGATGGATCGAAGTCAGGCATCAGATCTGATCCTCCAAGCTTGTTGGCGCTTTGATCGACCATGCGGCCCAGGCCAGCATGGCGTTGCCGATCAGGGTGAAAGAGGCCTGGAGTGTGACCAGCCAGCGCAATTCTTCAGCGTTGTCGTAGAGATGCCAGGTGCACGCTGCCATTGCACTGACCAGAGCTGGAAGCATCGCCCAGGCGATCCGCTGAGTTGAAGCTGTCTGCCCATCGGGTTTGTATTGATGAATCAGCACGATGGCCATCAGCCATTCAGCCACTGAAGCCCAATGAATCCACCACGTCCCCAGCGAAAGCGCGTGCATGTCATTTCAATGGTGTCGTTCACCGTAACGGTTGAAGACTCGGATAATGGTCAGATCAACTGTTGATTGCTGGTGAAGGCGCTTCGCAGTGGGCGGAAGTTGTGCGTGCTGCTCTGTGGTTATTACGGAGAGCACAATCTCGGCGACGATGCTTTGCTTCAAGTCTTGGTGTCGCAGATCCCTTCCGATTGGGATCTT
>QCTE01000037.1 GCA_003211275.1 Synechococcus sp. AG-673-A03
GATTCGCGGTCTCGAGCTCAACCAGGACGGTCTCAAAGCACTGCTGAAGAAACTCAAGACACGCATCGGCAGCGGTGGCACCGCAAAAGACGGCCTGATCGAACTTCAGGGCGATCAGGTGGAGCTCGCACTGGAACTGCTCAACAAGGAGGGGTACCGTCCCAAGCGCGCTGGGGGCTGACGCAGAACCAGGGTCAAAGAGATGCAAGCTGAGTGACAAGTTGAGGGACAATGGCGGCCCCAGACCGTCGGATCCCAATGACCGCTTCGTCCAGCCACGGCCAGCTGACCAACCAGGGTGCTTCCACCAACATTGCCTGGCATCAGGCATCGGTTGATCGAGCAGCCCGCGCTGAACAACGGGGACACCGCAGCGCCGTTCTCTGGTTCACAGGCCTGAGCGGTGCGGGCAAAAGCACTCTTGCCAATGCGGTCAATCAAGCCCTGTTCCAGCGAGGACTGAGCACCTATGTGCTCGACGGCGACAACATTCGCCATGGCCTCTGCAAGGACCTGGGGTTTTCCGATGCCGACCGTGAGGAGAACATCCGCCGTATCGGTGAGGTCTCCAAATTGTTTTTGGATTCCGGTGCAATCGTTTTGACGGCATTCGTCTCTCCGTTCCGTGCTGACCGCGACAAAGCGCGCAACTTGGTGAGCGACGGAGATTTCATCGAGATCTTCTGTGCCGCTGATCTGAATGTGTGCGAACAGCGCGACACCAAAGGCCTGTATGCGAAGGCACGTGCCGGCGAAATCAAGGAGTTCACGGGGATCTCAAGCCCTTATGAAGCACCAGACACTCCGGAACTGTGTGTCGACACCGGCGCAGCAGACCTGGCGAACTGCGTGGATCAGGTGGTGAACGAGCTGATCTCTCGGAACATCATTCCTGCCCAGCGCTGACCTCGCTGACCACCGCGTGGATGCCCTGACGCTCTGCCCAGGCATCCACAAACGTCTTGAGGCAGCTGGCGACAGGCACCGCCAGCAGCAGACCCAACAACTCTCCAAGGCCATAAAGGTCTCCAGCCTTCGCTCCCAGGGGCAGGGCAATCAGCAGCCAAGCCGGCTGCAACCCAACGATGCTTCCCATCAAACGTGGCTGAATCACCTGGTCAACGATCTGACCGACCACGATCGCAGCCACCAGAGTCTCCAGGCCTGTACTGGGATCCTGAAAAGCGAGCAACCCACTCACCGCAACGATCGTCAAAGCACTGGCGTAGGGGATCAGGGTTGTGAATCCGATCAGCACGGCAAACAGCACGCCATAGGGGATCTTGAGAAGAGTGAACACCACGATCTGACCCAAGGCCAGGATCAGCGCCAGCAACACTTGCCCGCCGAAGTAGCCACGAAAGGTGCGAGCCAGGGTGCTGGTCACCAACGAACGCCACGCATCCGGCAGCCAGCGGGCCAGACCCTTCGCGATCGATTCACCTCCAATCAGGAAGAACACGGCCAACACCACCACGATCACCGTGTTGATAGTGGTGCCGAGTGTGGCGCCGAGAATGCTGAGCAAGCTCTGGCTGAGCTGACTGGCTACGGCGCTTGCCCTGGAGAGCAGATCACTGCTGAGGTCACCAAACTCCGTGGGGAGACCACGGATTGAGGCCCACTCCTGGAGACGGTTCACCCACTCCTGGGCCGCCAAGAGCAGTCCAGGCAGAGCATTGATCAACTGGCCAAGCTGCTCAATCAGCAGCGGCACCAGGGTCACCGCTGCGAAGACCAGTGCCCCGATCGTGGCGAGAGTGACCAGCACGATCGCCACCCAGCGGCGCATCCCTCGGCCGGTGAGCCATCGGCAGGGAATATCCAGCAGAAACGCGATCAGCGCGGCGGTGAGAAACAGGCCCGGGAAGGGTGCCAGCGGCAGGAGGAGCTGACGGATCACATACAGGTTGAGGGTCAGCAACGGCAGCACCAATCCCCAGCGAATCCAGGCTGGCCAGGACGTCATGGATTGAAGGAGGTGCGGATCAACAGGAGCTCAGCTTGAAAACGGCACTCACCTCATGGCACCAAAAATGCCGGCTTGCGGCAACAACGAACGTTGGCAATGGCCGGGGATCAAGTCATTTGCCCGAGATAGTCACGACTGCCCAGATCCTTCAGGCGGGAGTCCTTATCAACGACCCTGTCATGAAGCTGCTTGCGATAGGCCTCCAGTCGTTCTGCCAGCTCACCACCCTCCACAGCAAGGATCTGTGCAGCCAGCAAGCCTGCATTCAGACCTCCGCCGATCGCCACCGTGGCCACGGGAATCCCACCGGGCATCTGCACGATCGAATGCAATGAGTCGACACCTGACAGTGCTTTGCTCTGCACCGGTACGCCAATCACAGGCAAAGTGGTGAGCGAGGCCACCATTCCAGGTAAATGGGCTGCGCCACCGGCACCAGCCACAATCACGGCAAGCCCACGCTGGCGGGCCTGCTGGGCGAAGCTGACCATTTCCAAAGGCGTGCGGTGAGCCGAGAGCACGCGAACCTCCACCGCCACCCCCAGCTGTTCCAGCACCTCGACGGCGGGGTGGAGGCTGGGAAGGTCGGAATCACTGCCCATGATGACGGCAACCCTGGGCGCGGAACCTGGATCAATGGAGGGGGATGGCAACTCGGCCACAGGCAAGAACCGGAAGGACAGCGAGACTGTCATCGTCCCGCACCGGCCTGAGCCGGCCCAACCGCATGCGTCGGATCACCGATGTGCGCCTGCCCCAGCGCCCCGGAAACCACGACCCTGCAGGTCTGTCCTGGCTCAGCCTGGATGATCGCAATCTGATCATCGCCGCTGGTCCTATGCCGGCCGGTGGGGCGATGGCCGGGGAAAGCTGGCATGGAGACAGGCTTAGTCGTCGGGGGATCGATCTGCAGATCAATGGGGGACTGGGCCTGGCCTTCACGGAGCTCACGCAACAGGATTTGCCGAAACTCCTTGAATTGCTGGAGCTGCTTTGGCGCGATGGGGTCGAGGCGATTGCTCCAACCCTGGTCACCTGTGCTGTGGCCCCTCTACGCCAATCCCTGACGGTGCTCCGGCAGGCCCGTGACCGGCATCAAGCTGGCCGCTGCCAGCTGCTGGGAGCACACCTTGAGGGCCCGTTCCTTGCAGAAGCACGGCGGGGTGCGCACCCGTTGGAGCACATCGCTGCTCCCAGCGTCGCGGCCCTGAAGTCACGGATCGCCGGATTTGAAACCGACATCAGCCTGATCACCCTGGCGCCGGAGCAACCGGGCGCTCAGGAGTTGATCAGCGAACTCAAACAGCTCGGCATCCATGTGGCTCTGGGTCACAGCACCGCAGATGCTGATCAGGCAGCCCTGGCATACAGGCAGGGCGTCGAGATGATCACGCACGCTTTCAATGCCATGCCAGGACTGCACCACCGCGCTCCTGGGCCCTTAGGGGAAGCCTGCCGTCGCGGCGACATTGCGCTTGGGCTGATTGCCGACGGAGTGCATGTGCATCCCACCACGGCGGTGTTGTTGCAGAAGATGGCCGGGGATCAGCTGGTGCTGGTGAGTGATGCCCTGGCGCCCTACGGGCTGGCGGAGGGTGCACATCGCTGGGATGAGCGAGTGCTCTTGGTGAACAACGGCACCTGCCGACTGGAAGACGGAACCTTGGCCGGTGTGACCCTGCCGTTGCTCGAAGGCACCTGCCGTTTAGCCAGCTGGAGCGGAGATGCGGATGGTGCGATCTGGGCCTCCACCATGGCTCCCAGAGAAGTGCTTGCGGAACGCCTTGAAAACCCCTTGTTGATTGGAGATGAACTGGACGATCTGCTGCGCTGGGAATGGAACGAATCAGAACGCAAGCTGGCCTGGCGGCAGGCTGCTTAAGATTCCGCCGCTGCGAGTGAATTGATGGCCCCCGAGCAACTGCTGAATGACAAGCAGGCCGAGAAACAGGAAGTGAAGGGCTATTTCGAGACGACGGGTTTCGATCGTTGGAACCGCATCTACAGCGATAGCGATGACGTCAATAAGGTCCAGCGCAATATCAGGATCGGGCACCAGAAAACAGTGGATGAGGTCCTGGTCTGGATCGAGGAGAGCGGGCAGTTCAACAACGTCAGTTTCTGCGACGCCGGTTGCGGCGTCGGCAGTTTGAGCCTCCCCCTGGCAAGCATGGGAGCCGGCTTCATCAATGCAAGCGACATCTCTGAAGCCATGGCCAAGGAAGCTGAGCGCCGGGCGCGTGATGCGGGCCTGGACATGTCCAAGCTCAATTTCGCAGCCAGTGATCTGGAAAGCCTCAGCGGCTCATTCCACACCGTGTGCTGCCTGGATGTGTTCATTCACTACCCCCAGGAGGCTGCTGAAGAGATGGTGCGACACCTCTGTTCTCTCACCGAACAACGCCTGATCGTGAGCTTCGCGCCCTACACGCCCCTCCTGGCAGCTCTAAAGGGTATCGGCCAGTTATTCCCAGGCCCTAGCAAAACCACCCGCGCTTACACCCTTAAAGAAAAAGGGATTGTGGCGGCCGCGGAAGCCTGCGGCTTCAAACCCGTGCGACGCAGCCTCAACAAAGCGCCGTTTTACTTCTCCAGGTTGATCGAATTTCACAAGGCCTGAACAGCACCTCAAACAAGCCAGGGTTCAGGACCCGATCTGACTGTGCAGCTTGAGCAGCGCGTAAGGGGGGGTGTCACTGACAAAGTCAGCCGACCCCACATATCCGCTGAAAACACCGCCCTGACCGATCAGGGTCGCGCCATGATTGCCGGGGAACAAATCTCCAAGCGAGAGATTCAATGCCCCTGAGTCCAGGCTTGGTGCCATAGGGGCGCTGGGCTGAAGCGAGCCAAGAGAGCGGGTCTGGATATTGCCGTCCTTGAAGGTGAGGGTTCCCTGGGCATGGGTCAGGAACATGGTTTCGCCTTTGAGGACTCGGCGTTCAACCACTTGTTCGAGCCCATAGAACGAACCATTCGCCTGTCCACAGCCCTGCACATCTCCGCCCAGCCGGGCCACGGCAAGTCGGTAGCTGACAGAATCACCCACCGACAGGACCGAATCACGATTGGCATCAATGAAGGTGCCTGATTCCACATTGCAGAACAGCACCTTGAGCTGTTTGGCCTGCCGCTGATCGCCTCCGGAACCACCGGTGGAACAACCCGCCAGCAGACAGAACAGCGAGCCAACAACAACGGCGGAGACCGACCTGGACATGGCATCAACCTCTGAACTCACTCGATGCTGACAAGTCATGGTGAGTTTGAGCAGCATCAGAACGTCGATGGCGGCTCACAGCTGAGATGCAGATCATCCAGCTGCAGACGCCAGGCATGCAGCCGATAGCCCCCGTCTCCCGGAGTGGCGACATCACTGATGCGCTGATCGTTCAGGTAGAGCGGATCACCAAGCAGGGGAGACCCCAGTTGCGCGAGATGGATGCGGATCTGATGAGGGCGACCCGTAGTGATCGCCACCTGCAGACGATCTCCATGGGGGCAGCGTTCCAGCAGCTTCAATTCACTGTGGGCTTTCAGACGTCGCCGGATCAACCCATCCAATGGGGGTAAAGGTCCCCAGACCCAGCCCAGCAAGGGATGGGGCCGCTCGACCACATCCGTGTTCAGCGCAAGCGATATCCCGAACTCAAGTCCTGCGACACGTTGGGACCAGGCCTGATAAAGCTTGCGGGTTCCTGAGGACGGCTGAAAACCTCGTGAAAGAGCGGCTCTGGTGGTCGGCTGGCGTGCACACACCTGCAATCCGGAGGTGAAGCGACCCAGGCGATGCACGGGCTTGGCAGCCAGGGGCTCACCCAGCTGGCGACTGCGCTGATCCAAAAGAGTGGAGAGCGTGTGCTGCAGAAAGCCGCCAGCGGGCATCACCGGCAGTCCGGAGGGTTTGTTGATCACCAGCAGATCCCCGTCGTCATGCACAACCGACCAGATGTCGGGGATGGCTGGCTCAACCCATGGAGGACGGCACCAGAGCAGTTCTGCCTGATCGGGCAGCGGTCGATCCTTGAGCAGAAGCTTTCCGTTGAGCTTGATTTCTCCAGCAGCGATACGGCGACGCCAGACGTCTTTGGAGGAGTGGGCATATCGCTGAGACATGAGCACGCTGATCAGGGTGCCGTGATCGTCAGGGTGCGTGATGTCCCTGTACGTCCATCCCTGATTGAGTGCGGCTGCACGCCAACCTTCAGGCAAAAGCTCTGCCTGTTGGCCTGTCACTCCACCAGACGATGCTGCAAGGCGTAACGCACCAGCTCCGTTCGGCTGGAAGTTCCGGTTTTGATAAACAACCTGCTCACGTATTTCTCGACATTTCGGATTGATGTCTCCAGCTGGCGAGCGATTTCCTTATTCATCAATCCTTCCGCCACCAGTTGCAGAACACTGGATTCCCTGGGGGTGAAATTGTGCTGCACAGGGTCGCTGGAGGGCAGTGCCTCCGCCTGGGCGAGCAGAGAGCGAATCTCAGTGATCTGTTTGGCCATCTGGCCCATGTCGGCATCAGCAAAGCGAGCTGCTTCCTGTAACAGTCGCTGCTGACGCTGAGCCACGTTGCTCACGCGCGCAACCAGCTCATCCGGGTCAAAAGGTTTAGGGATGTAATCGTCAACACCCGCCAGATAGCCCTGGGTGCGATCCGCTGTCATGCCCTTGGCGGTGAGGAAGATGACGGGAGTACCGCCCAGACGCTCATCAGCTCTGAGCTTGTTTAGCAGCCCATAGCCATCGAGTCGGGGCATCATCACGTCGCTGATCACCACGTCTGGCAGCATCTGCTGCGCCTTGGCAAAACCATCCTCACCATCCACAGCCGTCGTGACATCAAATCCCTCATCTTCGAGGTAGGCCTGTACTGCTGAACGCAGGCCAGGTTCATCGTCCACCAGCAGCAGACGCACCGTGGGCTGTTCAGGCTGGGTTGGCTGTTCAGGCTGAGGGGCCTGGGAGGGTTGTTCGGGCTGGGAGGTTGTCAAGGCCTGACCTCATCTGGCCGGAATCTAGGGGCGTTAGGGCGCTGGCAACCGCAACACTTCCTGGGATTCGATCAACTCAGTGGAATAACCGAGCTCTCTGGCCTTGTCCGCGAGACCGGCGGGATCCTGGCCAGCGAGCTCGGGATGACAGGCGGCCCACCACACCAGATGGTCTTCGCGCGTGGACGCCCGCCTGGTCCCCCCTGGATTGAGTTTGCGCACGTAGATGGCTTCGGTGTCCCTTGTAACCCGCAACGGCTCCTCACGACTGCAATTGACTGACTCGGTGGGAATCACCAGATTGTCGGCGGATTCCTGCCACAGCTTGAACCTGCGTATCTCAGGATCAGCAGGGTCTCTCGAGACCGCAAAGATCCCCAAGGTGTACTCCTCAGCCCCCTCGCGCTGATCCAGCACTACCAACTCAACCGGACGCATGGCCTTCATCTGCTCAAGCAGCTGTTCTCGATTCACGGCCTCAGCGACAGCGGGCTGAAAAGCTGCCGACGCAAGCAGACCCAAACTGAAGACCCAACGAATGGAGTGCATCGCGACAATCTGAGAGTCACACCATGCTGACCCCACACACCCACTTGAGAGCAGTGAAGTTGTGATCAACCTCGATCACCAGGCCACCACACCCTGTCATCCCTCAGTGATCCAGGCGATGGAGCCCTGGTGGCGCGAGCAGTGGGGCAATCCATCAAGCCGGCAACATCGGCTTGGATTGACAGCCGCCGCTGCAATCGGCTCAGCAAGAGAACGCCTTGCGAGCAGCCTGGGAATCAAATCCGAGGAACTGATCTTCACCAGTGGCGCCACCGAAGCCAACAACCTGGCGCTGCTGGGCCACGCCAGGGCTCGCGCGCTATCCGACGGTGGACCAGGGCATCTGGTCAGTGTGGCCAGTGAGCATCACGCGGTGCTCGACCCTCTGCTGCAGCTGAAACAGGAGGGATTTCAAATCACCCTGTTGCGTCCACAAGTGAACGGCCTGATCACGGTGGAACAGCTGGAACAGGCCATTCAGCCCAACACCCAGCTGATCAGCGTGATGGTGGCCAACAACGAGATCGGCGTGATCCAACCGATCCAGGCCCTGAGTGCCGTCTGCAACAGCCATGGCATCACGATGCACACCGATGCAGCCCAGGCCTACGGGCATCTTCCGCTGGATGCTGAAGAACTGGGCTGTGCACTGATCAGTCTCAGCGCACACAAATTCAATGGCCCGAAAGGCATCGGCGCCCTGGTGGTCAGAGCTGGCACGCAGCTACAACCGCTGCAGTGGGGTGGAGGACAGGAACAGGGTCTGCGGGCGGGCACCTTGCCGGTGCCGCTGATCATGGGCATGGCTGCTGCAGCGGAGCTGTCAATGCACGACCTGGAGGACCGCCAGGCTCGACTCCAGACTTTGAGAGATCAGCTGTGGGAAGAGCTCAAAGATCGCAATCCAACAATCCAGCTCAATGGCGCTCTGCAACCTCGACTGGCCCATAACCTCAATCTCACGATTCCCGACGTCTCGGGTAGTCGCTTGCATCGGGCACTGCGGTCCCGACTGGCCTGCAGCAGCGGTTCCGCTTGCAGTCGCGGTGAGCCATCTCATGTTCTGCAATCCATTGGCCGAAGCCGCCTCGAGGCAGAAGGATCATTGCGCCTGAGCCTGGGACGCGACACCACAGCGACGGACATTGACGGAGCGATCGAGGTCATCACAACCGCAATTCAGACAGTGATCCAGCGCTGAAATTAAAAGACCGGTAACACAACCTCTGGAAAAAAGTGTCAGAGAAGCTACTTTCCGCGCAAGTTCCCCAGTGATTCATGACTGAGACACCGGCCAACCAGCGGCTACACGTGCTTCAAGCCATTGAAGACGGCTGGAATGCCTTCGCAAAGGCTCCCTGGACTTTCCTTCTCTTTCAGGCACTTGTTGCTGTCATTGCGCTGCCTTTTGCAGCAATGGCCGGCCTTGGTTCTGCTCGGATCACATCGTTTCCAGTATTCGTTGATATTCACCCAGTAGGAGCAGGCATACTTCTGGTCGTCGGCCTTGTGGGCTACATCATTGTGTCGCTGTGGGGGGTCGTGGGGATCATCCGAGGTGCTTGGCAGAGCCTTAAAGGTGTCAAGCCTGATTTCAATACTTTCACGCGCTGGGATGGAGAGGCAACAGGCCGGTTGTTCGTCAGGGCAATTGAACTTTTCGTCCTCTTTGCGCTGATCGGCTTGATCTGCTCCCTTGTTGGATTTGGACTTGTACAAATCAACCAAGCTCTGGCGATCATTCCCCTTGTCATTGCCCTTGTTTTCTTTATCTACCTCTCCATCAATCAGAAGTTCCTTCCCTTTATTGCTCTTTTTGAAAACAACGGCTCCTTCGAAGCCATCCAAAAAGGGCGCTCGGTTGTTGATCCCTCATGGTGGACAGTGCTCTGGTTCTTCATCGTTGAAGCGATCATCAATGCAATCGCTGCCGCATTCCAATACGGAGGATTGTTTGTCGTTGTGCCTGTCCTGATCTGCATCTCCACAGCTGCCTATCGCCAACTGTTCGGGAGCGAAGATCAGACCGGTTTGATCGGCGAAAACTGATCAGTCAAAACCGAGAAGCACGAAACCAGCAAGACCGACGAGAGCCATCAAAAACTGGGCAATCTTGCTGATCAGCAGACCAGCCACCACCGCCAGACCAACGATTGATCCCTGGCGCAACGCCTCAAGCCACCCCAGATTCCGGGGTGGCTTTGTTGTGACCCAGGTTTCCACCAACGTTGCTCCCAGCCATGGACCCAACAAGGCCCCCAGCAGTGGCCCGCCGAACGGCAGTGCCGGCAACAAGCCCAGCACTCCAACAAGCAAGCCCACACCAGCTCCCGCAGCAGACCAGCGACTGGCCTTCAGACGCGCAGATGCCAGTCCAAGAGCCAGCAGATCAGCAATGAGACCCAAGCCGAACAACACCAGCGCCAGGACAAACTCAGGCCAGGCCTGAGTCCAACCCACAGCCCCCATCCAAACAAGTGCTCCCACCGGCAACCAAATCAGGCCTGGCAGCAGGGGCAAAAACGAGCCTGGAATCGAAAGAAGCTGAACCAGCAGGGCAATCCACCACACCCCATCACTCGTCCAGATCCAGCTCATGCTTCAGACCTCGGCTCGGACGGGCTCGGCTCGGAAGGTCGGCGGCGGGCAATACGCAACTTTGCGCTGCGACTGCGCGGATTGAGCTGCTGCTCTGCCTCGTCGGCTCTCAGTGGCTTCCGAGTGACGCGCTGTAGGCGCTCGTCACTGAGAAAGGCCGTCTTCACACGCCTGTCCTCGAGAGAATGGAAACTGATGATTGCCAGCAGGCCATCAGGCTGAAGCCAATCAGGGGCTTGTTGCAACAAGCGGTCCAGCACCGCAAGCTCATCATTAACCGCGACCCGCAGAGCCTGAAACGTGCGCGTAGCGGGATGAATCCGACCACGGCGGGCCTTGGGTGGATAACAGCCAGCCACCGCATAGGCCAATGCCGCCGTACCGGCATAAGCACCGCTGGCGTCCAGATCAGCCTTGATCCTGCGAGCGATCCTCCTCGACAAGCGCTCCTCTCCATAGGCGTAGATCAGATCCGCCAGATCTGATTCGTCCAGCCTTGCAATCAGTTCAGCCGCAGTTTCCCCTCCCCCAACTTGATTCATCCGCATGTCGAGGGGACCATCCAGCCGAAAGCTGAATCCCCGCTGCGCCACATCCAGCTGAGGGCTGCTCACCCCAAGGTCGGCGAGGACCAATGCAACCGGATGGGGAGGGGTGTAATCAGCGAAATTGGTCGCCACGATCGTGACGCGATCCCCATGCTGCTCAAGCCGCTCGGCCGCTGCTAAACGGGCGGTTTGATCGTGATCGAGCCCCAGCAGACCCAGCTGTGGGTAGCGATCCAGCAACAAACCGCTGTGGCCACCACCACCCAACGTCGCATCAATGAACAGGCCTGATTGGCGCTGTTCACTGAGCTCCGCGGCCAGCGTTTGCATCAACGGTTCGGCCAGAACCGGCACATGCATAAAGCCCTGGGCGGGACTGGATGGCAGATCGGGCATGGGTCCTTCCTAAGATCCCGTCACAATTGTTCTGCCACGGCCCCATGACGCAGATGGAAACGCGCACGGAGCCGATGGTGGTCAACTTCGGCCCCCACCACCCCTCGATGCACGGGGTGTTGCGCCTTGTGGTGACTCTCGATGGAGAGGATGTCCTCGATTGCGAGCCGGTCATCGGTTACCTCCATCGCGGCATGGAGAAGATCGCCGAGAACCGAACGAACGTCATGTTCGTGCCCTACGTCAGCCGTATGGATTACGCGGCGGGCATGTTTTACGAAGCGATCGTCGTGAACGCCCCTGAAAGGCTGGCGAATATTCCTGTTCCGAAGCGGGCCAGTTACATCCGAGTGCTGATGCTGGAACTCAACCGCATCGCCAATCATCTGCTCTGGCTGGGCCCCTTCCTCGCTGATGTCGGCGCCCAGACGCCGTTTTTCTACATTTTCCGAGAGCGGGAGATGATCTACGACCTCTGGGAGGCGGCCACCGGTCAACGCCTGATCAACAACAACTACTTCCGCATCGGTGGTGTGGCAGCCGATCTGCCTTGGGGCTGGCTGGAAAAATGTCGCGACTTCTGTGACTGGTTCGGCCCCAAGATCGATGAATACGAGAAGCTGATCACCAACAATCCGATCTTCCGTCGGCGGATTGAGGGGCTGGGAATAATCGGCAGAGAAGAAGCCATCAACTGGAGCCTTTCCGGACCGATGCTGAGGGCCTCTGGAGTGCCGTGGGACCTGCGCAAGGTTGATCATTACGAGTGCTACGACGACTTCGACTGGGATGTGATCTGGGAGAAAGAGGGCGACTGTTTCGCCCGTTACAGGGTTCGTGTCGAAGAGATGCGCCAATCTCTCAAGATTCTTCGTCAGGCCTGCGACATGATTCCTGGTGGTCCAACGGAAAACCTGGAAGCCAAACGCATGGCCGAGGGCAAAGACAGCGATTTCGCCGGCTTTGACTACCAGTACGTAGCCAAAAAAGTGGCGCCCACATTCAAGATCCCCAATGGCGAGCTCTATACCCGACTGGAGTCTGGGAAGGGCGAGATTGGCGTATTCATTCAGGGCAATAACGACGTCACACCCTGGCGCTTCAAAATTCGTGCCGCAGACAGCAACAATCTGCAGATCCTTCCTCACATCCTCAAGGGACACAAGGTTGCCGACATCATGGCGATCCTTGGCTCCATCGACGTGATCATGGGATCCGTGGATCGCTGATTCATTCTCAGTCTCTTGCCATGGATGCTGAGAAGAAATGCACACCTGCAGATACCCAACCGGAAGAGATTTCTCGAGGGAGCCAGACAGGCGAAATAAAAAAAAGGTGAAATATTTACCGCTGATTCCCAGCGCCACTAGCGTAAAAAATAATAGTTTCAGCCAAAAATGCCAACACTTAAAGGGCATTTAATTTCTGGCAGCCAAGGCTTCAAAAGCAGGGATGTCAAACTTTACGAAATCTCAGAAACCCAGCTCAATAAATCCAAGTTAATTGCATCCACATCAAGCGATTCAGGAGGGATGTTTGAGTTCTATGGAGTCAACATTTCGTCCAAGAACACGTATTATATTTCAGCTTCAGATGGCCTCAACAAACTCCTGGGGCTGCTGCAGAGCAGCGACACCCAGGGGCTAACAATCAACGACCTCTCCACCGCTGCGAGCGCCTACACATTCAATCGATTCATCAATGGAGAGGAGCTGAGCGGCAACAAGCCCTCACTTCGCTCAGGCTGGATGACCTACCAAAACCTAGTCAATCCAAATGGAACCATCGCTCAAGTGGCGATCAACAATGCCGCCACTGCTGAGCGGCTTAATTTACTGGCCAATCTCAATGCAGAAGCAATCTCCAATCCAGAATTCAGGAAGATACTTTTAAACCTCACATCTTCAATCAAAAGACCATCGAACCGAACCAATCTAGAAGCCCTCATATCAATAGGACAAAGCCCTGCAAACAATGCGAGGCAACTCTTTGAACTGGCTGAATCCGCCCCAGCCATTTATCCCGCAGACAGCGAGAGCATTTCCCAACGCGACTCCTGGCTTCTGTATTTCGAACATTTTGGAGCAGCCAATGAATCAGAGTCCATCTTTTTTGGACCGGGAAATATTGCAATTGACAGCCTTGGTGATCTCTGGGTTACCAACAACTTCAAACCTGGATCTAAGTCTAACCCCCCACTTCCGGGCTCCACATTGCCTCGATTGCAACCCAGCGGGGAATTGGTCGGAGGCACACCTTTACAAGGCGGTGGCCTCTATGGCGCAGGATTCGGGATCGGCATTGACCCCGAAGGTCAAGTATGGATTGGCAATTTCGGCTTCGGAGCCTCGGACGTTCCCCTGCGTGGCAATGGGAACAGTGTGTCGCTCTTCTCAGAAGAAGGCGAAGCACTTTCACCGAATCGATCACGGCGCGCACCCCGTAAGCCATCCGGTGGTTACACCGAAGGCGAGCTGCTTGGCGTGCAGGGTGTAAGTAGCGATCAAGAAGGCAACATTTGGATCGCCAGCTTCAGAAATACTGCTGCAACACCAAGCAAAATCGTAGTTTATGAACATGGCAAACCGAAGAAATTTGACAGCTTCCAACATCCTGAGCTGACATCACCCTTCGATATTGCCATTGATGCCTCTGGGGATGCCTGGGTGAGCTTCAGAAGTGGTGGTCGCCGCGGCCAAGGAGGGATTGGCCACTTCAGCTTCGACTCAAAGGATGGAATCAGACTGATTCAAACAATTGAGTCCAAAGACCTGAATGTTCCCTTCGGAATTGCGACCGCATCGGATGGGAGTATCTGGGTCGCCAACAACGGTGGGCCTCCTCGCTACAAATCCAGAACCGTATGCAAAATCGACCCGATCACCGGAGAAGTGGAAACATTTTCCATCAATGCATCAAAGAATTCGGGCCCTTGGGGCCTCAACCTTGACGGCGCGAACAATGTCTACGTGGCCAACTTTGAAGATCTCTCCATTTCCGTGCTGAATGGATCCAGCGTCGATTCACATTACGGTCATGAACCAGGCACAGCACTCTCACCCGAAGGTGGATATGACTTTGACGGAAACATCATGCGTCCAACAGGGCTGGAAGTGGATAGTGCTGGGAATGTCTGGGTCGCCAACAATTACAACAAAAAAGCTGATCTCTATGGTCAGCACAGCGTGTTTCAGGCCATTGGCCTTGCAGACCCAGTGAAGACGCCACTCATTGGCCCTGTGGCACCACTGCTCTGGACAACAGCGCCTCAATCTCTGGTCTGATGATCTTCATCGGATCGAGGTCACATCGCCATCACGTGATCACGGACCAGCTCATACGCAGATGCTCACTCTGGCTGAGTGGTTGGGTTTGTGATGCACTGATGCCAAGGTGATTGTGCGGTTCAGTGATCTCAACACCCTTGATGATGTCGCCAGCCTGGCTCAACCTCACCAGAACAGTGCGTTTCGGCGACACCGATGCCGCCGGCGTGATGCATTTTCATCAGCTGTTGCGCTGGTGCCATGAGGCATGGGAAGAGAGTTTGGAGCTCTATGGCGTTGAAGCCAAAACGGTGTTCCCTGGATGTCGCAACCAGGAACGCTGGCCTGACACTGCACTCCCCGTGATTCACTGCAGCGCCAGCTTCACAAAGGCGGTGCACGGGGGAGACCGGCTCGTCGTAAGACTGACTCCACAACGGATTGATCAGGGATGTTTTGAGGTTCACAGTCAATTTCTGCTGAACGAACAGGACGTCGCCAATGGCTTGATCCGACAGCTGGCCATCAATGTGCCAACGCGGCGACGCTGCCCATTACCCGATGCGATCACACGCTGGCTCGAGGCTGCAGAGATCGGACAAATCAAAGAACTCTGAGCCAGCCACTAAGCCAACCTCTTGGCCGTAGCAGAAGCAGATCCGCCTCAGCTCCCCAAGGCCGATGGCGACACAATTGTGACATCGACAAGTTCAAGAATCTGCGCAGAACTCAGCCATCTGCAACGCGAGCAGCCGTCAAAGAACACTGAAAAAAAATTGCACCAAAGCTAATTTATGGGTCATTTCTAAATGCCGATGGATTTGAGAATTCTGATCGTGGCATTACCTATTCTTCTTGCCCTGAGCTGGGCCGGTTACAACATTGGCAGAGCTGCAATCGGCCAGCTTCAGATCGCGATCAAGCAATACAAAACCAATCAAACCTCCTAAAAGAATTTAATTCCTACATCAAAGCAAACCGTTCATCACCTCTTTCATCAGTGGAGTCCTCCTGCAGCATTTTGAAAATCTCAAGCCTCAAGATTGAGCAGAGATTGCGCAGCTTTGCGATTCGCAAGTAATAGAAGCTAACCAGAATGTTTGACACCTCTGCGGCATTTACAGCACCTTCAGACGTTGAAGCGAGGTTTGAAACGACCTTCGAAAGCTCCGCCGCCTTTACTGCACCATCTCATGACATCACCTCGCCATCAGGTCTGGAACCCTGCCTCGGCGGCGAACTGAGATTGCAAGCAATCTGGGTCGACGAAAAAGTCTGCGTCGGATGTCGATATTGCGCACACGTGGCGACGAACACCTTCCTAATGGACCAAGAGACTGGAAAGTGCCGAGCAATTCGACAGGACGGTGATTCAACAATGGTGATCAATGAAGCAATCGACACCTGCCCAGTGGACTGCATTCACTGGATCAGCTTCGAGGAATTGATTGAAAAGAAAAGGGAAGCAATGGTGAGAGCTGCTTCTTAAGCAACTCAGCCCACCACAAAGATACTTGTAAAGACTTTCACAATCCCAACAACAATCAATCCCGAAAGGATCACAAAAGACGGAATGATATATTTGAATGCCTTGTCAGAAGGACGCTCATACAGAACTTTCTCTGCGAACGACTTCGTCGGCCCGAAGTTCAAGTGATCTTCAATCGACATCATCATGTCGTTTGAAATCAACTTCTCTTGCCAATCGTAAGAGTATCGAGGGAATTCCTGGTACACAGGAGCTTCACCCACAGCTCGACCTGGCAATACTCTTGAAATCTCCAGAGGCACAGTATCGTAACCAAACCTCTGCATATACTCCTCACTATTGAGGACTAAATCAACAAAAGACTCGAATCCTTTCTCAGCAATAACAATGGAATAGGTTAATTTTTCGGTGTTGTCTCGCACCTTACGGCCCAAAGCCCTGCCGATGACCTGTTCGACAAGGCGATAATTACTGCTGCAAGCAACATAACCACGCATAAAACGGTCTGACAGCAACAGACCGCGAATAAAATCTCTTATCGTAATTGAACCATTTCTAAGCTGAGACTCGAGATAGCGATCCCTATCGCTACTCATTGCATGAAAGAAAATCTGGCGATAACAGCGATTAATCACATCACCAGCGTTATCAACAACATCCCCTTCAATCGAGGGAGCAGCGATTGTGCCCACACGTATGTTTTGAGAGGTAGGCCGAAAGGGCCGAAGGGGGACTGGCAACGAAAAACCCAGCAAAACTCAGACAAATACCCTAAGAGTTTGTCGATATACCGGGGGGACAAAGCGCAAACTAATTCACAATTGAGGCACCGACCCAGGGCGCTGAAATTAATTTGATACGCGTATGCGTGGCAAAAACAACGTGGCCCCTTTTCGAATTTTGTGATGGGGCCAAACGCAGAGAGAAGCAGCAAGGAACTAGCGCATGCTGAACACCAAGATCACAGTCCAGATCTGGGTCAGCACCACTACAAGACCAAGTGGATCAACAGACAGGCCCGCAAGTCGTGGGGGTGAGCACGCCACTTCCAAACCACCAAGCATTCGGAAGTTTCTAGTGAATAAAATCAAACGGATCTGACTCAAGAGTGATATTCACAACGCCATAATTGAGCAAGAAAATACATCATTGAGCCACACATTCAGAAGTATTGGGCTGATGACTGAGCTGATTGATGTGCGCTCAACCAGTTCTGCCAACGCGCACGCTCCCACTTCCCTGCGGCAGAACATTCCAGTTCCTGGCACTGGATCCAGTCCAGAGGGCGTTCCGGTGCGGGCCATTCGGACACCAATCTGCGTAAGCGGTCGAAAGTGTCCGACGACACATCAGCAGACGACCAGCGAACAAGAGCGACCAGTCGTTCACCCCATTCACGATTGACCAACCCCAGCAACAGCACGGCATCGAGCGGTAGCCCTTGCTTGCGGGCCTCGCACAGAAGCCTCTGCTCCAGTTGTGAAGGAAACACCGTGACCCCGCCTGAATGGATGGCGTCATCGATTCGTCCCAAAAGATGCAGCTGGGGATCCGTTAATGAGCCTTCTAGTTCAGCCAGATCAGCTGATTGCCACCAACCATTCACATCCGACAGCGCAGAAAGGCCGCCTGTGCCATCAAGCCGCGCCACAGCCAGGCGGTCGCAGTGCACCGCCAGAGCCCCCTGCTGATTCAGTCGCAGACGCACACCGTCAAGGGGGCGCCCACAACCACCTGTCCCCGCCAGAAAATCAAGCGGAGTCTGGGCCGTCACCATCGCGGCTGTCTCCGTCGCGCCGTAACAGGGGGCAAGCCTGATCCCCAAGTCGCGCGATTGATCGGCCAGATCGGTTGGCAAGGCTGCACCACCAACCCAGATCACTGCCATCTCACCCAACCAGGAGCGTCCATGGGGATCAGCCAGCAGCCGCCGCAGTTGGGTGGGAACCAGCGAAAGCAACATGAGACGCCGTTGCCAGGCTGGATATTGAAGACTGTGCTTGAGAAGCAAAGCAGGCTGTTTGATCAGAGCGGGGGAGATCCAGGCGTGATCTGCGCCCCACTGGCGGGCACGCCACCAAGGCATCAGACCGCTCACATGCTGAAACGGCAGAGGATTCCAAACCAGAGTTGAGGCTGGCTCCAAGCCGATCGTCTCCAGCCACAACCCGCAGGCCTGGGCAGAACGATCCAGATTCGACAAGGGATGGAGGCAGAGCTGTCGTCCACCGCTACTGCCACCGGTTGACAACACCACCCCTGGCCCAGGAGGCCAACCCAGTCCATCCACATCCAGGGCTGGCAGCTCCGGCTGAACGCCGGAAGGGAGCAGACGCACCCAAGCGCCAGCGGCCAGGTCTGCCTCGAGAGTCGCAGCAGCCTGACCAGGCTGAGCAGAGTCACAGTGCAGATCCCTCAAACGGCTCATCAGCAGTCCAGCGCAGCCGCAGCCCACACCTGCTCGGGGTCAGAGCTGAATAGGCGTCCCTCAGGGCACCAGCCTGGAGCCAGTCCTGGAGCCACGGGAGTGGGGCCTCGCTGCTGAAGCCCTGCCATCAAAGCCAGCCAGCGAAAGCCGATACCGGTTTCGAAGACGGTGCTGAGCATCAGCCGCGGCCGGCCTTCCTGCAACTGGCGTAGCAGGAGTCTCGGATCTCCCTCCAACAGGGGTCGCCGCACCTGCCAACCTTGCCACTGCTCCCGCAGAGCCGGATGCTTCAGCAGCGACTCATCCAGGGCGACAGGAACTCGCTGTGCCAAATCCTGCAGGCCATGCAGATCGTCCACTGCCAGTGGCTGCTCCAACCAATCCAAACGGGGGTCACCCTCCAAAACTCCTGCCCATCGATCCGCCTCAGCCCGATCCCAGCCAGCATTGGCGTCCAGACGCAGACGCGTCTCGGGCGGCAGCCGGTCCAGAAGCCTGGAGAACAACGACCATTCCTGATCCAAGTCCGTTGCTGCCACCTTCCACTTCACCGTG
>QCTE01000038.1 GCA_003211275.1 Synechococcus sp. AG-673-A03
TGAATCAACGGTTGAGGGGCAGCGCGTCCGGTCACGATGATTTCCATGCCCTCCGGTCGAGCCGAGAGGGTCTTCACCACGTCGTTGATATCGAGCAGGCCGAGATCCAGCAGTGGGTTCAGTTCGTCCAGAACCACAACGGAATACAGAGCGCTGGCAATCGCACCTCGAGCGATGTCCCAGCCTCTCTGGGCTTCCTGTTGGTCGAATTTTGTGGCCTCGTCAGCGTTGAAATAGTCAGCGCGTCCTGTGCGCACTTGATCGATGAGGTGGGGAAAGCCCTGTTGCAATGCTTCGATCGCTGCATCCTCGTCGTAGGCCCGTCCAGGTCCTTTGAGGAATCGCAGCAGCAGAACCCGGGTTCGCCGTTGTTCGCAGATGCCAAGACCAATCGTGCGCAGCACAACACCAAGCGCAGCTTGGCTTTTGCCCTTGCCCTCTCCGTCGTAGACATGCAGCTGACCGAGACTGCGTTCACGGCTATCGGCAGCTGTGACGATGCCGATGCCCGGCTTGCTGTTGCGTCTGGTTCCGCTCGAGCTATCGGATGACTGGACTGCGTCCATCGTCGATTCCTGGATGGCGCTTCGTACGATCGGAGCATAACGATATTCCTATTTTCAGCAGTGGCTTTCGAGACCTTGCGCCTGCTGGAATCTTTGTCGGTGGAGGATGAGCTTCGCCTCAAGCGCCTTCGCGAATGGATCCTGGGATGTGATCGCGTGTTCGTGGCCTACTCCGGTGGGGTGGACAGCACCTTGGTGGCTGCCATCGCACAGGAACAGCTTGGCGACTGCGCTTGTGCCATCACTGGCGTGTCGCCTTCGCTGGCTCCTCACCTGCTGGCTGAAGCGCGTCAGCAGGCGCACTGGCTGGGAATCCGCCACCGTGAAGTGGAAACCAGGGAGCTCGAAGACCCCTCCTACAGCAGCAACCCCACGGATCGTTGCTATGCCTGCAAACGCGAGCTCCACAGTCATCTCGCCCCCATTGCTGAGGCTGCTGAAGGAGCGAGGGTGCTCGATGGTGTGAATCTCGATGACCTCGGCGATCATCGGCCTGGCCTTCAGGCGGCCAGTGAAGGCGGTGTGGGTTCGCCGCTTGCGGATCTGCAGATCGATAAGTCCTGTGTGCGACGACTGTCCAAGGCGCTGGGATTCCCCTGGTGGGACAAGCCAGCTCAGCCTTGTCTGGCCTCACGCTTTCCCTATGGAGAAGCCATCAGCCATGATCGCCTCAGACAGGTTGGTCATGCCGAAGCCTGGCTGATCGAACGCGGTTTCTCTCGCGTGAGGGTTCGATCCCAGGGTCTTTCGGCCAGGATCGAGGTCCCTCAGGAGCGGCTTGCGGAACTGCTTGATCCTGAGCTCAGAGACTCATTGGTTCGGGCCATGCTCGAACTCGGCTTCACCAGTGTGAGCCTCGATTTGGAAGGGTTGGTGAGTGGAAAACTCAACCGGGTCATCCCGGGCTGAGGACCGATTTAGCCGGCCTGGACGCTCGGTGTCCGTTCCGCTTCAGCCACGGCCGAGGGTGTTTCACGCAGAAAGCTGCGCATGGCGTGGTGACCTGCGCCCAGCTCTTGCCTGAGGTGTTCACAGGCTGATTCGGGCATGGTGTGATCACCGCAGGTGAATACATCCACTGCTGCATAACCGTTTTCAGGCCAGGTGTGAATGGAGATGTGCGACTCGGCAAGGAGCGCCAGTCCGGTCACACCCTGAGGTTCGAATCGGTGGGTGATGAGGTTGAGAAGAGTGGCACCAGCACGTTTCGCTGCCATCGTGATGGTGGTCCTCAGAAAGGCTTCGTCGTTGAGCTTGCGCTGATCGCAGCCGTAGAGCTCAAGGATGCAATGTTTTCCCACCATGTCAGTCGCACTCGTCTGACTGGGGCTGGGGGCTGAGATGGTCAAAGCGTCGTCCCATCCCGGGTTGGGATGCAGGCAGGACAGGGTCTGCTCCATCAGGGCATCAAGCAAAAGGGCCCCAGACCCTAGCTTTTTCTCATCCCGTTTCTCAAGTAATCGGCGTTGAGAATCTGCGAACGCTGCCGCCATTGGCCTTCGAAGGCGTCCAGGTGCGTTGCGCTCACCAGGCATTGATGGGAATCACCCACGGCTTCCAGCAGGGTGAGCTGGCGACGTGGATCTAGTTCCGCCAGCACATCATCTAGGAGAAGTAGAGGGGGATGACCACACAGTTCACCCACCAATTCCAGTTCGGCCAGCTTCAGTGCCAGCACCACGGTGCGCTGCTGCCCGGCAGATCCGAAGCGGCGAGCTGCAGTGCCATTGAGCATCAGATCGATTTCGTCGCGATGGGGTCCCACCCTGCAGCTGCCCAGCCTCTCCTCTTCTGGCCGCTGCCGCTGCAGTTGCTCTTCGATGGACAGCCGCCAGGCTTCCTCGGCCTCCTCCCCTTCCAGCACGCTCCCCGGCGAGTAGCGCAGTTCCAGTTGTTCATCGCCCTGGCTGAGACGTTGCTGCCAGGCTGCGGCGAGGGGCTCGAGTCGTGCCAAGGCACGGCGTCGGCGGCGGTGAATGCGTGTGCAGACCAGTGCCATCTGGGTGTCGAAGCTGTCCAGAAGCACGTCCCGTTCCAACGACGTGCCGAGGCCACCTCGTCTCCAGAACTGACTGCGTTGTCGCAGCAGACGGTTGTAGCGACCAATCAGGTCGCAATAGACCGGTTCCAGCTGCAACACCACCCGATCGAGCCACTGACGCCTCAGTGCCGGTTCTCCACGCACCAGATGGAGATCCAGTGCACTGAACCCGACACAGCGCAGGGGGCCGATCAGATCCATTTGACGCTGAAGCACCTTGCCGTTGCGTCGTGCCTGTCGTCCTCCCCGTCGCCGCAGTTCGAGCTCGACCACATCCTCATCAGGGCAGGTGGCCTTGAGCAGAGCCCGGGAGGCATCCCAGTGGATCAGATCCCCATCCTGGCTGGATCGATGCGAGCGCAGGCTGCCAAGCAGCTCCACTGATTCGAGCAGGTTGGATTTACCAACACCGTTGCTGCCGATCACCAGCAGACGCGGCGCATCAATCTCCAGCTGCAGATGGCAGTGGTTGCGGAACTCCTGCAGTTCGAGCCGGAGAAGCCGAATCGGTCCGGGTGCGGTGTGTGGTTAAGGTAACTGGAGCGCGGTTGTTCTCCCAGCCGCCGCGTGGGCATGTAGCTCAGTTGGATAGAGCATCAGATTCCGGTTCTGAGGGTCGGGGGTTCGAGTCCCTCCATGCTCGTGTTCAGAAAGATCGACCGGTCATCGGAGCCGCAGGCCCATGGCTCTGATTCCGCCTGGATCAAGAATGAAGCCGCGAGATTTCAGTGCATCGAGCGCCTGGGCAGGTGCCGCGATCGAAATGCTGCATCCGGGTAAATCTCTGCGCAGACAGGCCAGTGAACGGTGAACCAGCACCGCCAGCAATCTGGATTGATCAGGTCCTGAAGCGGCTGACAGGTTCCAGAGATTGGCATTCAGCGCCTGATCACTGGTGGCTCTGACGAAGCCCACAAGCCGCTGCTCTTCGCTGTCGAGGATGCTCAGGTGCCAGATGCTGCGTTGCAGTGCCAGCGGCCAGCGCTCCACCGGGTGGGGTTGATCGCCGCAGTCTTCCAGCAGGGCATTGATGCTGTTCCCATCGGGAACGAACTCCATGCTCACGCTGTAGCGCTCTGGGAGCCTTGGAACGGCGGCCTGTTGGCGAAAGGGAAGCAGTGCCACCGCGACTCAACCGGTGTTGCGCATGCCGGCGGCAATGCCGTTGATGGTGAGCAGGGCACCGCGCAGGAGCTCGCTGCGGCTGTAGGTCCGGCCGTCGCCGTCACTCGGAAATTCGCTCATGGGTGGCTGACGGTTCTGATCACGCAGGCGTTTGAGCAGGGCCACCTGCAAGAACCCCAGCGGCACGATCGTGCGGTTGCGCAGGTTCACCGACAGCTGCAGTGCCGGGTCGGCATCCAGCAATCTTTCCTGTCTGGTGATGTCCAGAACCAGGCGTCGAGTGAGTGTGTATTCATCAGCGATCGTGGTGTAGATCCGCTCAAAGGCATCGTGATGGCTTGCACTGCCCAGGCTGGTCACGTAGTGACGGGCCAGATCGAGATCGACTTTGGAGAGAGTCATCTCCACTTTGGAAATCAGCATCCGGAAGAAGGGCCAGCGCTGGTGCAGGGTGCGCAACAAGGTCATCTGCTCTGGATCAGCTTCGAGCTCTTCACTGAGAGCTGTGCCCACACCGAACCAGCTGGGCAGCAGGAATCGGCTCTGGGTCCAGCCAAACACCCAGGGAATCGCACGGAGGCTGGACAGATCCCTGGCGCCGGATTTGCGCCGTGCCGGACGACTGGAGATCTGCAGTTTGCTGATCTCTTCAATCGGAGTCACCTGTTCGAAAAAGGCCACCAGATCGGGATTGTCATGCACGAGGGCCCGGTAGTGGCGGCGTGAGCATTTCGCCAGTCGAGCCATCAGCTCATTCCAGCTTGGGGTGGCATCCAGCTGATTGGTCACCAGGCTGTTCTGCACCACTGCTGTGGTGACCGTTTCAAGGTTGTAGAGGGCCAGCTCAGGCAGGCTGTATTTGGAAGCCAGCACTTCGCCCTGCTCGGTGATCTTGATGCGTCCCTGCAGCGTGCCGCTCGGTTGGGCCAGGATTGCCTGGTAAGCAGGGCCGCCGCCTCTGCCGACGGAGCCTCCACGGCCGTGGAACAAACGCAGGGCCACGCCATTGCGTGCAGCCAGATCCTGCAGCGCAATCTGAGCCTTGTGAATTTCCCAGTTGCTGGAGAGGAATCCAGAGTCCTTGTTGCTGTCGGAATAACCGAGCATCAGTTCCTGTAGCGGCAGTCCCTGGCTGCCCACGCGAGGTAAGAGGTTTCTGTACAGCGTTGTCTGGAACAGCTCTCCCATCACTTCGGGAGCGCGCTGAAGATCCTCCACCGTTTCGAACAGAGGAACCACCAGCAGATCGGCATGGCCAGCCGAGGGATCCACGAGGCCGGCCTCCTTGGCCAGCAGCAGCACCTCCAGCAAGTCGGAAACGCTGTGACTCATGGAAATCACGTAGGTGCGGCAGATGCGGCTGCCGAATTCGTCCTGAAGGCGATGCAGCATCCGGAACACATCCACCGTTTCCGCCGTGGTGGCTGACCAATCCACTGCCGGAGGTATCAGGGGGCGACGCGTCTGCAGCTCCTGGAGCAACCAGTTCACGCGCTCCTGCTCATTCAGGTCTCCATAGGCCTGATCTGGATTGAGATATCGGCTGAGTTCATCCAGCGCGTCACTGTGCCGCGTGCTCTCCTGACGGATATCGAGCCCCGCAAGCGAGAAGCCGTAGATGTGAACCTGAGTGAGCAAGGTGTCGAGGGGCTCACAGGTGAGATCAGTGCTGACCAGGCTTGTGCGGATCAGCTCAAGATCACTGCGGAATTCAGCGATCGACCCGTAATGAAGGGCTTCGCTCGGCTGACTCTCGGGAGCAAACGGCTGGGGGCTCTCTGCAGGAGCTCGCCAACCGGCATCGGCCAGCTGATCGTTTCTCAACTTGGTGAGACGCAACCGTTCGAGCATGAAGCTCATCTTCAAGCGGTAAGGCTCGAGGCGGTAGCGGGTGGCTCGCTCCTCGTAGACCTCCGGGAAGCGAAACCGATCCATTTCCAGAGATTCGAGCAGCGAAGCACTCACCTGACTCCACTGCATCGAGATGCTGAGCTGGTCGCGCAGGCTCTGGACGGCACTGATGTAGCGGTCAAGCATCAACTGACGCTGATAACAGGCTGTCCGCCAGGTGATGTCTGTGGTGACGGAAGGGTTGCCGTCGCGATCGGACCCCACCCAGGAGCCGAAGGTGCAGAAGGACGACGGGGGCAGCTGGACATCGGGGTAACTGCCGGAGAGTGCGGTGGTCAGGCGGCGACGCAGCTGCGGCATGGCGTCGAACAGAACCTGCTGGAAATAGTGCAGGGCGTAATCGACCTCATCGAGCACGGATGGCTTGAACTGGTGCAGTTCATCCGTACGCCACCACAGCCTGATTTCCTCTTCCAGTTGAAGACGGATGCCGTCGGCTTCGCGCGGACTGGTTTCGAAGGCGGTCTCCAGCTGTTGCAGGAGGCTGGCAACACGCCGCTGCTTGTGCCTCACCGTGTGACGCACGATTTCCGTGGGATGGGCTGTGAAGACCAGTCGGATGTCGAGTTCCTGAAGCAAGGTCTCCAGCTGTGCGGGAGGCACGTTCAGGCGCCGCAGGCGCTCAAATAGTTCACTAAACGTGGCGGGTTCTGTCTGAGTTGCCAGGGGTGGAGTGAAGGGATCAACCTGCTCGGCCAGTTCCTGAGAGCGGACGATGCTTTCGAGGTAGCTGTCCTCCTCGATGCGCTGCTCGAGGATGTTCACCAGCTGGAAATACAGCGAGAAGGCTCTGGCCGCTGCTATGGCTTCCGACAGGTCCATGTCTCGAATCAGCGAGACCACGGAATCCGAACCGACGGCACTGGGTTCGGGTAAGGCTGGATCACTGAGCTGCTTCATGCGCAGCAGGCGTTCAGCCTGTTCCGCAGGGCATTCGCTGCGTAGCACGGTCTGCCATAGATCTTCCACCAGAGCCAGGCGCTGCTGCAGCAGATGGCCATTGCCAGATGTCTCCTGCACCGCAGCCCTGGGCTGATCGCTCGCAGGAATCATTGCGGGGGAGGAGGACCCATCCACCACCAGGTCATGGCCCTCGACCAGCTCGATGGCATTCGTGCTGGTGAGCCGGCAGGCATGCTGCTCAACCCGGCAATGGGAATTCAGGCCGACGATCCTCTGACAAGCGGAATCCGTCTTGAGCTGGCCAAGGCCACTTTCGCCATGAATGACCTGCCGCTGGAGGTTGGAGACCTCCACACGGTCATCGTCAACGATGCCGATGCGACCAACACCAGCCGCCGCCAGGTACATCAATAAGGGCGAGCCGAGCCCACCGGCGCCAACACACAACACCGATGCTGTTTTCAACCGCTGCTGACCGATGACCCCAAACTCCGGGAGTGTGAGGTGACGGGCATAACGTCCACGCTCCTGCGCACTCAGATCGGGATCTGGAAGGTGTTCCGTCATTGCAGAGGCAGGGAGACGCCATCGGGACACGACTTCACAGTGTCTCCCACCAGGTCTCTCACCTGTACCTGACTTTGGACAACAAGCGAAAGAGCGCTGACAGGCTTGTCGGGTCCCCCTGGCCCGGCCCCCTGCAACCACCAGGCACGGACGCCAGCGACACCGGCATCAATGACCATGACCCCCTCCCTGGCAGCCCATTGCCTGTCCAGTGCACTGGGCACAGGCTGGCCCTCTGGATGGGAATGCGCACTGCCAAGAACCCGCCAACCTCTGTGGCGAGACCATCGCTGGGCAGCGATTTGCTCACGAGGGTCGAGTGCGAAACGTGATCGGCGCGAAGCAGAAACCAGCGTTTGATCACGGTCTCCCGAGATCGCATCGTTGTATCCGCCGAAACCAGGGCGCCAGACATTGCAACAGGGCCACACGAAGCGCACATTGAGATCAGGTGCTGACTCGCCAAGCAGCAATGCGCAACCCTCTTCCGGTGACACGGCTCCAAGTGAAGCCCTGAGAACCATCAGACAATCGAGATCGATACGGAGCCGGCATGGCATTCCAGTGATCTTGCCGATATCGTCGCGGAGTATTAGTAGCCAGCCTAGGCGTCATGAGCGACGAAACCACTACGCAGTCGACTGAAAGCGCCACAGGCGACAACATCGCCTTCGCCGAGCGCTACAAAGACGTCCTCGGCAAGGTGAACGAAACTCTCGACAAGGTCGACTGGAGCCAAGCAGGGCGCATCGGCAAGATTGTCGGCATTTTCGCCGCTGTGATCGTTGCCCAGATCCTGATCAAAGGCATTCTCGACACGATCAATCTGCTGCCGGTTGTCCCAGGCCTGCTGGAACTGCTTGGCGTTGTGGTTGTCGGGCAATGGAGCTGGAAGAATCTCACCACAAGCGACAAGCGCAATGCTCTCGTGGCCCGAATCCAGACGCTTCGCAAGGAGTACCTGGGCTGAAGCCACTTGGAATAAGCCGTCAGGTCCATTCACGATCGTTTCAGAGCAAGGCGAGCCGCAGATCCTTGAGGATCCTGCGGCTTTGCTGTTGGTATCCACCGCCAAAAAGGTTGGCGTGATTTATCAGGTGATAGAGATTGAGAGCCTCAATTCTCTGTTCTGCGCCCGCTGGCAGTGGCCATTCACGGCTATATCCCTCCATAAAGCGACGAGAGAATCCACCGAATAGATGGGTCATGGCCAGATCCACCTCGCGATCAGCCCACCAACTGGCGGGATCAATCAAGAGACCACGGCCATCAGCCAGAACCGCTGCATTGCCAGCCCAGAGATCGCCATGGACCAGGCAGGGTGCAGGGGCATGACGATTGAGCCATGCAGCGATCGGTTCAAGCAAAGGCTCCCAGTCCTGCCCAGCTAGCCCCCACTCAGAGGCCAGGCACAGCTGGGGCTGAAGTCTGAGTTGGGTGAACGCATCGCCCCAGCTGTCACGCCATCCGCAGGGCTGGGGCCCAAGACCGATGAAGCCATCGCGATCCCAGCCGAAACAACCCGGTCCGGCCTCAGCCGACGCACGATGAAGCTGCGCAAGTCCCCGGCCAAGACAGAACTGATCGCCGCTACTGGCATCCCACCAGGCCATGACCAAGGCTGAATTCTCAAGCATTGGCAAGCAGCCGAGCACCTGGGGCACTTCGATCAAGGCTGGATCTGCCCAGTGACGCAATGCCTGCAAACCGGACTGTTCCGCCAGCAAGTTGGCCGTTTGGGCCACCTTGACAAAGAGTTGCTCACCATCGTTAAGGTTCAGTCGCCACGTGGAACCCACACTGCTTCCGCCCACACTGAGCACATCAACGACCTGTCGTCCCTCAAGCAACTCAGTGGCAGCCGCCAGAGCCTGTCCCAGCTGATCACGCATCCACGCTGATCCAACTCTGCTGCCAGCATGCCGCGATGGAACCCGTCCAGGACGTGATCGTGATCGGTGGCGGCATTGCCGGCCTCACCGCTGCAGCCCTGCTGGCCCATGAAGGTTTGAGTGTCACCCTGCTGGAAGCACACCACCAGCTGGGCGGTTGTGCTGGAACGTTCCGACGGGGTCCGTTCACCTTTGATGTGGGCGCAACTCAGGTCGCGGGACTGGAACCTGGAGGGAGTCATGCACGGCTTTTCCAGCACCTTGACATCCAACCTCCTGAAGCCGAACGGCTGGACCCTGGATGTGTGGTGGACCTCAATGACGGTTCACCTCCGGTGCATCTCTGGCACGATCCTCAGCGCTGGCGCCAGGAGCGCTGCCAGCAATTTCCTGGCAGCGAACGCTTCTGGCAGCTGTGCAGCTGGATTCATCGTCAGAACTGGCAGTTTGCTGCTGCTGATCCCGTACTGCCAATGCGCACTGGCTGGGATCTCCGACGCACCCTGGCTGCCCTGACCCCCGGGAATCTGGCTTGTGCCCCCCTCAGCCTGCTCACGGTCTCGGATCTACTGACTCTCAGCGGATGCGCTGGAGACCAGCGACTGCGACGCTTCCTCGACCTGCAGCTACGGCTGTATTCACAGCAACCGAGTGACCACACCGCAGCCCTCTATGGCGCCACGGTCTTGCAGATGTGCCAGGCCCCACTCGGTCTGTGGCATCTGCACGGATCGATGCAGAGCCTGAGCGACCAGCTGGCGACAGCCCTGGAACGCGATGGTGGGCGTGTGTTTCTGCGCCATCGTGCTCTGAAACTGGAGCGCGATGGCGATCAATCTGGATGGTCGGTCACGGTTGAAGCTCCTGGGAGAGAGCAGCGATGCCTACAGGCCAGCGAGATCATCTGCAGCCTTCCGCCGCAATGCCTGCCAGGGCTGATTCCGGATCGGGAACAGATGCCCGACACGTACCGCAAGCACCTGAACAGCCTCAAAGCACCGAGCGGAGCGATTGTGTTCTACGGCGCTGTGGAACGGCATCACCTACCGGACGAATGCCCTGGACACCTGCAGCGCGACGGCCACTCCCCCGGCTCACTCTTTTTGTCGATCAGCACCGACGGTGACGGTCGAGCCCCGGCGGGTCAGGCCACCGTGATCGCCAGCGTCTTCACCTCCCCGGAGGGCTGGCAAGACATGGATGAGAAGGCCTACCAGCAACGCAAACGGGAGCTTCGGGATTCCATTCGACAAGACGTGAACGCCGCTTTGAAACTGCCGGATGACGCCTGGCTGCATCAGGAGTTAGCAACTCCGAGAGGATTCGCCCACTGGACCGGTCGTCCGGATGGCGTGGTGGGTGGTCTTGGGCAGAGCCCAGATCGCTTCGGGCCCTTCGGACTGGCCAGCCGCCCGCCGATTCCCCAGCTGTGGCTTTGCGGTGATTCCATTCATCCCGGAGAGGGCACCGCCGGGGTCAGCCTGTCCGCTCTGATGGCATGCAGGCAATTGATGGCTGCGCGAGATCTCACCCTCACGGTTGCAGCTTAGACGGATCAGACGGAGGCTCCAGAAACCCTGGACGCAAGGCGCGGGTCTTTTCCAACTCCTGCTCCAATTGAGCCCAATGGCCGTTGAGGATTGCCTCTTCAAGCTGTTCGAGGCTCCATCGATAGGCGGCAAGAGACTTCAGCAGTGCAGAGGTATTGCGACAGGCCATTGCCGTTCCAAGCGCTGGATTGCCGCCACCAACCCTGGTGGTATCTGCGAAACCACTGGACGCCAATTGACGGGCAAGATCTCGCACACGTGGGTCTCGCTCCTCCCCGAGCACGCGCAGCAATGCGGCGCTCACCATCACGGGCAGATGGGAGATCAGGGCAACGGCCTGGTCATGAATAAGCGGATCCGCACTGATCCAGTGCGCACCGAGCGAGCAAGCCAAAGCTCTCACCTGCATCAGAGCTTCGGGATCTGTCTCAGCCTCCGGCGTTCCAACCCAGGCGCGTCCTCTGAACAAACCACAGCAACCGGAGTTCACCCCCGACTCGGCAGTCCCTGCCATGGGGTGAGACGCCACGAAGCGGGGATGGCAATCTCTCCAGACATCAAGGACGGCTCCCTTTACCGACCCCACATCCGTGACCACGGCCTCAGACGGCAGAGCTTGAAGCAGCGCATCTTGCGGCTGCAGCAAGGCCTCGAGCGGCAACGCCAACACGACAAGATCACAGCCCTCGAGGCAGGCAGGGTCGCAACTGACAGCATCAACAAGCCCGCGCTGAAGAGCACGCTCCGCTGTGCTGTCGCGATGCACGAGGCCCTGAACGCTGACCCCAAGAGCACGCAGATCCAGCCCGATCGAGCCACCGATCAGGCCAAGACCCACAACACCGACCCTGCTGACACCAGCGAGTTCTGCGATCTGCTCCTGATCCATCACTGCTGTCCACATCCAGCCCATGTTGCTTGACCCGTGCAGGGATCGGAACAGCTCAGCCTGAATCGATGAGCGGCCCGGCGGTTCTTAGGCTTCTCAAATGCTTGAAGTCCAGGCCCATCAGCAGCTCAAGCACCTGCTCAGGGGAGAAGCGGGCCAATGGGAGCACCAACTGACCCTGAGCCGCCTGGTGGGCCGAAGTCTGCGACGCCAGGATCGAACCAGAATCCAACTGTCTGCGGGCAGCAGCGATCGTTGGTGGCTAGCCCTGCTGGTGCCGCTCAGCCTGCGCAGCCACCACACTGTGCTGGTTCTCGACCCGACTCAACACCAGCGGTTGCTTCATGTTGAACGACCGCGTCTGCTGGAAAGTGGATTAAAGCTTGGATGCTGGACAGGCTTTGATCCACCGCCTGGAGACCAGATCTGGCTGTTGACACCCCAACAGCTTCTGGATGTCCATCGCTGCGGCCAGCTCCGTCCTGACGATCATCTGGTTGTTCCCGAGGCGGAGTGGCTGCAAGACCGTCTGCGACGGGCCATGACCGTGAAGATCGACTCCTGTCACTGGGAGGAGCTGCGAGCAGCATTTCCCTCCGCAGGAGAAGGTTTGCTGGATCTGCATGAACGCCTGAACCGCCAGCTTGTCACCCTTGGTGGCGGAACGAACCGCGACGTCGCCATGCCAGAGAGCGCTCTGACCCTGGTTCGCGATCTGCTGCAGCTGCTGGGTTCAACACCAGAACCCTGGTGCCAGCTGATGTCCATGGACCGGCAATCTTGGGCCAGCTGGGCTCGCGTGGATTCGAACACCCTGCAGTGGAGCTGGCAGTTGCAACCGCTTGAGCCGCTGATCACGCTGGAATCGCTCTTCCATCAGCATCCCTGGACACTGATCCGCGCGGATGGAGGCTGTCGACGTCATGGCGAAGAGCCGAGCATCGACAGCGCTGAGCTGCGAATCGATCTTCGTGATGCTCCGCGTGGAGAGCCACTGCCGATCTATCTGCCAAGGCGTCAGCCACTGCCAAACACTGAGATTTTCGCCGGCCATCTTCTGGAGCAGAGCCGACGCCTGATCCTCGGCCGAACTGGATTAACCACAGTTCTGGTGGACGCGCCCTGCATGCGTCAGCGCCTCTGCAGCGAGCTTGCAGCGGAGTTCGGCAGCAGGGTCACGCTGGAAAGCACAGCACCGGAGTCAAACGGAGTGATCTGCTGCAGCTGGAGCTGGTGGTTGAGCCATCAGCATCTGCTTCCACAACCGGAACAGTTGATTGCGGCAATGCTGCCGATCGCCAGCCTGGAGGACCCTCTGACCGCAGCCCGTGTGGAGTCGCTGAAGCGCCAGGGGCGTGATTGGTTTCGCACGCTTCTGCTCCCGGAAGCACTGGCCATGCTGATCCCTGCCATTGCCTCGCTCAGACGCAGCGGAGGTCGGCTGGCCATCCTCGACGGACGCGTCCGAGGACGCAGCTGGGGAGAGCAGGTTCTGCGCGCACTTGAACCCTGGGACCCGTTGCAGAGACTTCGGCCAGA
Source organism: Synechococcus sp. AG-673-A03 (assembly GCA_003211275.1). GTDB lineage: Bacteria > Cyanobacteriota > Cyanobacteriia > PCC-6307 > Cyanobiaceae > Synechococcus_C. The sequence goes on from QCTE01000038.1 coordinate 12,984, forward strand.
CTGACAATCACTTCTAGGCTGACCAACAGCTTGTGAGGCCTGAGATGGGAGAAGCACGACGCCGCGCCAGTCAGGGACTGCCACCTCGCCAGAGCAAACCCGACCCCAAGGACGCTGAACGATTTATCGCCTGGTTGCCGCTGACTCGAGCCCAGGCCACGCAATTCGTCTCCATCACCACACGAGGCGCCTGGATCGGCATCGCAGCCCTGGTGCTGTTCTGGGTGGTGGTGCGCTTCATCGGCCCTGCCGCCGGATTCTGGACACTTGCCGACAGCCCATAAAACCGCAAAAGCTCACCTCAGCCCTGAATTCGAAAGAAAACCTTTAGGCTCATATGCACCTGGACGGTGTTCTGCGTGTTCCTCCGACTTTCCGAGCAGTACCGCTCAGTCGTCCAAGATCTGGTCATGAGCCTTCAGGCTTTGGCGACAAATCTCAGCAAACAGGGCTTCACAGCAACCTGCTACGTCTGCGATGACGGCCAGGACGGAAGCGGGGCCTCATTTATGGCCGAGCTGGGCGAGCAACATCTGGTGCGCTTTCTGGTCTCTGACTTCGGCATCAGCTGGGTCGAATCCCGCAATGGGCGCGAACTGGTGAAATTCGAAGGCGCTGAAGCCATTCAGGAACTTCAACGCATCGCAGGGAACCTGCAGAGAAGCCGCAGCGAATGCAGCTCCTCACATCTCAAGCAAGGCTAATCAGGCTGCGTCCTTCGACGGCGCAGCAACCTCAGCGGACTTGGCAAGAGGCTTAGCAGCAGCCGAGCGAGCCGCAGCAGCAAGAGGACGCATGGAGTTGGACGTGACTTCTGAACCCTCCGTCAGCTTCTGACGCACCAAAACCTCAATGGCATCCTTGGCCTCCGGATTTTGCTCCAGCCAACCAATGGTGTTGTCACGACCCTGACCGATGTTGTCGCCCTCATAGCTGTACCAGGCACCCTTGCGAGTGACGACACCCGTCTCCTCCGCCAGATCGAGCAGACAACCCAGCGTGCTGATCCCACGGCCAAAGAGGATGTCGAATTCCGCGATGCGGAAGGGAGGAGCCACTTTGTTTTTGGCCACCTTCACCTTGGCGCGGATGCCGTATTCCTCGGTACCACGCTTGAGCGTCTGAATACGGCGGATATCAAGACGCACCGAGGCATAAAACTTGAGGGCGTTACCACCGGTGGTGGTTTCTGGGTTGCCGTAGGTGACGCCAATCTTGAGACGCAGTTGGTTGAGGAAAATCACCGTGCAACCGGACTTGCCAATATTGCCCGTGATCTTGCGCATCGCCTGGCTCATCAGACGGGCCTGACTGCCCACGGCAATGTCGCCCATCTCACCTTCGATCTCGGCACGGGGCGTGAGAGCGGCGACAGAGTCAACCACCACGATGTCGACAGCCGCGGAGCGGACCAACTGGTCCACGATTTCCAGCGCCATTTCGCCGGTGTCCGGCTGGGAGACCAGCAGGTTTTCCACATCCACTCCCAACGATGCGGCATAAACCGGATCGAGAGCATGCTCGGCATCCACAAAGGCGGCAACACCTCCGTTGCGCTGAACCTCAGCGATGGCATGCAAGGTCAGCGTGGTCTTACCGGAACTTTCGGGCCCATAAACCTCCACAACACGTCCTTTGGGATACCCACCTCCGAGGGCGAGATCCAGAGTGAGTGCTCCTGTGGAGATGGTTTCCACCCTCATCCTGGAAGCGTCCCCAAGACGCATGATCGAACCCTTGCCGAAATTGCGCTCGATCTGACCGAGCACGAGATTGAGCGCTTTATCGCGCTCACCGGGGCGGACATCTCCACCGGAGGACTGGGAGGCTTTCACATCGGCTGGCATGGCTGAAACAGTTAAAGAGCAAAAGAACGCCGCAGGCAGCTGATCGGGACGGCGGGTGAACCGACGCCTCGGTGGGATCAGGGACCGGACAGATCGTCCAGTGCCCCGACTCAGGCCATCCGTCTCACGTAGTACAGATGTACGTTATCGAATCAGGGCCAGTCCGCCAAGGGGGCCGCGAACTGCTCAGGCCTCAGCAGATGAATTTCCTCGGAAAGATCCACCAAGTCCGTAGGTCTCAGGTAGCCCCAGCTGACCAGCCAGCAGGGCAGGGTTTCGAGGCTTGGGGTGGTTCGAACGGCTTCCAAGGTGGGACGACGGTCCTCGACAAAACCCTTCAGTGTCCAGTCGCAGGCCAAGCGGCGTAGCACCTCAGGCTTGGATCCCGACTCATGCCCATCCAGCCGTTCTGGCTTGAGCCCCATCGAGGCGAGCAGCTCGGCGGTGAAATCCCGTGCCTTGGTGGTCAGCACCGCCCAGGCAATATTCTCCTCCGAAAAAGCAGTCAAACGCTCAGGCAAGCCCGGATAGGGCTGATGCAGAGCCAGCCAGGCGTCTCGATCGGTCCGCACGGCATCGGCCCGCACCGCCTCCAGTGTCTGCTGCAGCAAGGCAGGAGTCCAGCCGAAACGCTCGAGGGCAGCTGTGCAATGCGCCGTGTAGTCGTGCACAAATGCCTGGACCCCGAGCTGCTCAAGAGGACCGCGTTGCTCGGAAATCAATGCCGCGATCAGCACCATCTCCCAACCGTGATGAATCCAGGGCCTGAGCTGTCGAAACTGTGGCGGTGTGGACTCAGGAAGATCGACAGTGGGATTGAGCTGCAGGCAGGCACGACGAGCACTCCACCAGTACTCGTTCATCCCATCCACAATCACACCGTCAAAATCAAAGACCAGCAGACTGGGTGAGAGCACTGAGGATCAAGAAAAACTGGGCCGCTAGGATTCGAACCTAGGAATGGCGAGACCAAAACCCGCTGCCTTACCACTTGGCGACGGCCCATTGACTCCAGTGATGGAACTCCCTACGGAGGTCAACTCTGGGGTTTGAATAGTTACTCACAATGGAGTGACCTTCGTCAATCCATCCGCGCATCCAGGTGCGGGATCATGGTGGGAAAACCCTGAGCCGGCGCTGGTCACTGGATCCATAGACATCGCTCTGAAGGCTGTAACGCGCCACAAGATCAGCCTGCATCTGAAGAACGTTCTCGTTGCGCGGTAGAAGTTCAACCGGACGCCCCTGCGGCATCACAATCTGCTCCACGGCAAGACGGCATTCCTCAAGAGCAGCCAAGGCATCGCCTCGATCGGGATGAACGAATGATCTCTCAGCCTCCTGGTCCTTTCTGGGCAGAGGCTGGCGGTTGAGCAGTCGCTCAAGAGCTCGCTCCACCTGAGCCAGAGAGTCCGACTTGATGACAAGAATCGGCACCCCGGCCTCTCTTGCCTGTCGGCGAAGCTCGGGCTGGCGTCCTAACCCGCGACGCACGCTCAGCAGCACATCAGCACAGGCCAGATCGTCAACAACACTGACAGGCCAACCATGGCAGCGGACAGCTTCTTCGAGTCGCTGCTGACTGAGTCCACAACAGACCACCTGCAGCTTCAGCTCACGCGGGGACTCAACAACGGCGGACGTTTCGGGAGCATCGTCCCTGGGAACGGAACGCCTGGGATCGGGCAAAGGAACAACGGCCAGGGCAGGCCGTCGCTGGGGAGGCTGTGGCGTTGAAGGTTCTGGGTCGACAAGCCTGACGCCGCCATCCGCCATCAGTTCGCGCTCCTGGGGCCTGGGGCTTTGTCCACGCAGCAACAGATCGACCGTGCGCCCAACATCGTCGTGAACTGCCCAGCGATGGCGGCTGTGCATCTCCACAGCGAGCGGGAAGGTGGGTTCCGCAGCACGCTCCAGAACCGTTTTCTGCGTTCGGCGACGGCGAGCCTCATCATCGCCAAGGGTGACGGACTCAATCCCCCCCACCAGATCGCACAGTGTCGGATTCTTGATCAGATTGGCAAGGGCATTGCCGTGGGCGGTGGCCACAAGCATCACTCCCCTCTCGGCGATCGTGCGTGCCGCCTGAGCTTCCAGCTCAGTGCCGATCTCATCGATCACGATGACTTCAGGCATGTGATTTTCAACCGCCTCGATCATCACCTGATGCTGAAGTTCAGGCCTGGTCACCTGCATGCGCCTGGCACGACCGATCGCTGGATGTGGAATGTCTCCGTCACCAGCGATTTCATTGCTGGTGTCGATCACAACGACCCGCTTGTGCAGATCATCGGCCAAGACACGGGCAATTTCCCTGAGAGCTGTGGTCTTGCCCACACCGGGGCGTCCCATCAGCAGCAGTGACTCACCACTGTCGAGCAGATCACGCACGATGGCGACTGTTCCGAAAACGGCGCGGCCAACACGACAGGTGAGGCCAACGACATCACCGCTGCGGTTACGGACGGCACTGATGCGATGCAGTGTTCGCTCGATCCCCGCACGATTATCAGCACCGAACTGGCCGATCCTGCTCACCATCTCCACAAGATCTTGGCGCTCCAGGCAACGGCCGCCAAGTTCAACCGAGCGACCTGGATAGCGCGCTTCCGGAATCCGACCGAGATCGAGCACGACCTCAAGCAGCTGATCACGGCGTTCAGCGGACGCAAGAGCTTCCTGAACCGCAGTGGGCAACAGCGCGAGCAGTCGCTGCAGATCATCGGTGATGCGCTCAGTACCCATGGCCCAGGCTCCCAGTGCTCATCAGGACCTGAACGCCTTCTAGCAGGACTGAGTCCCCAATCGGGACCATCAGGGGCGTGAAAGCCAGGGGATGACGAGATCACGGGCGAGAGCCAGGGCCTGCTCCCAGCCGAAGGGCCAGTCACGCAGGGTGGTCCGGCGGCATTCCGCCTCCTGCAGAAGAGGGTGCACGATCGAACGGGCCATGCCACCGAAGGCGACGCCTGCAGGACCACTGGAACGCGGCAGCCCCAGACCATCCAGCAAACCAATTGTCGCGCCATTGGTGCCTCCCGCCAGCTGCAACGGCCCCGGAGGAGCGCTGGTCCGGACCTGCTGCCAGAGCCGCAGTGCCGCACGGGCCGTGCCTGCTCCGACATCACCACTCATCGGACGTCCATCGAGCTGCCAGAGAGGACGAAATCCATGCTTGCGCAAGGCCTCATGGCGACCCCACAGCTCCGTGACCAGATCCTCGGAACGAAGACCATGCCCCTCAAGACCGCAACTCACCGCCAGCCTGCGCAGAGGAATCGATGCAGCTGCAACCTGCTCAAGCGTGCGATCAAAGTCCTGTTTACGCCCAGGTGCGGTATGAACCTCAATCGCATCCGGTTGCAGCTCGGCCAGCAGAAGGGCGAGGTTGTCGAGCCCCACTCGATGATCGGAGGTTTCAATCAGGCCAAGGGGGCAGGCCGGCAAACAGCGCCCACAGCCGTAGCAA
>QCTE01000039.1 GCA_003211275.1 Synechococcus sp. AG-673-A03
TCACCATGGCACCGATTGTGAGGACTAACCCTGCTGCTACAACCAATGCCAAGGTAATCCCCGTTTCATTTGCGGAAAGGTTTGACCTGAGATTGGTCATCCCGAGTCTAAGTTTTTTTGATTCTTTCGTCATTTTGCTTGACTGAGATCGTTTGATATGGGTTTTATAAGTGTTTGGATTTTTCTGATCTTTAAAGAGTTTTACTACTTTAATATCGAGAGATGCGTATCTTATAGCAACTCACACGGAGCTTGGGATTGCGATGTTATTGCCCGCTTTGTGAAAAGTTTATATGTTTATTGTCTGAATGAATGGCGGCCATTCAAGGCCGCCATGCAATGATTCGACGCTCGATTATGCGCAGGTTGGTGCTGTGGGTGGAGTGCCAGTATTCGTGGTCGCTTGGCCTTTTTTGCCTGTTTTGTAATCTACACAAAAAGCACCGTCGTATTCATTCTCCAGATCACTTCCTGCTTTTCCTTCTACGGTTAATTTATAAACATCTCCAACAAGGCCGCCAGAAGTGAAGGTGCAAAGATCTGAATTCGTATTTTCTTGAGTCACAAGAGCAGTGAGGGTGGCAGTCCCTTTTGCAGTGCTATCCAAAGCATCTGCGGCAACCAAGCCCATGATGGTTCCACCCTTCGAGGTGCATTCTGTGGCTTTCGCTTTCGACGTTTGATTCAGAAAGTTGGGTAGCGCAACAGCCGATAGGATTCCAACGATCACGATCACGATCATCAGCTCCACAAGGGTGAAGCCTTTTTCTAGGGCGTTGCGTCCTTTCTTGCGGTTGAGCATTGCAAGCTGCAGCCGGCTGTTGAGAGTGGTCATGGCTGGTCTGACGGTGGATGGTTGTGACGCACTAATGGCGCTTACCACCTCACCATCACTCTTTTCGCCTGGCATGGGAGAAAGAAAGGCTTAAATTTTTCCATCGTCAAGGCCAGGGCTCCAAATGCCTGTTTGTCTTCAGCTTCTGCAAGCATTGTTATTTCGATCATCCTTTGCGTCTATCTGCTTGAGTTCACTTTTCTTTGCTTGAGGTTTTTTCATGTTTGATCAATATCGATATGGAATTCTCGCTGTAATCAATGGTTTGGATCCAATGCTGCTAGCCCATCAGTGAAGCTGAGGCCAAGCTCTTTTTTGCTCTTGGTTTTAAAGCGCATAGCCTGGGCTGTTGTCCGTCGAGCATCAGAAGCTGATTTGCAGGTTGTTTAGGCTTGTTCTCAGGCAACTATCGCCCCAGATCATTCCTTTATCTGTATCAACTTCATAAAAAGCTTGATCTTCTGCATGGGATTTATTTTGTTTTGATTTGAAACCATAAGCATTGAACTGGCTGAGTGGATAAGATTTCTGTTTCGGATTGAGTTTAATGTCTAAACATCATCAACCTTGATGTATTCCCCTGAAGTTTGACTCGAGAGGATTTGCATCCATTCTGAATCAAGCCCAACACTAGTTGAGTTGAGTTTGATTGATTTGTCTCCATCCTCAAGACGGGCAGCATTCAGACCGGCGTAGTGTTCGGCGACTGAGTTGTAGTCATCACTGCCCCATGAGCGTCCGCCACGGTCTTTGTTGGGTTGTCCATCAGACAAGAAATAGATCGTGTCTGTGAGCCTGTCGCTAAAAGCAGCGTCTAATGTGTTCCAGGGCATTGTTCCTCCCCACTTTGTGGGATCGCTACTGCTGAGACTGTTGACGAATCTGATGGCTGATTGCCTTGCTTCTGAATTGCTGGGGCCCAGTTCAACCAGATTGTCGCGACTGTCTTCCCAGGTTTTGTTATTTCGGTTTCCACTTGTGCTGAAGGATGCAAGACCAATCTTCGTGTAATCAGGAAGATTGCTAATGATGTCGATCATTTCATGTTGCAGTGCTTCCATGCGGGTGAAGCTGCAAATTTTGTATGTGCGGAAGTAGCCGCGATCGGGATCGTAGAAGCGTCGCCGCCTGTTGCCGTATTCACCGCTCCAGGCTACGCAGGCACTCATCGAACCTGAACCATCAAGGATAAAACGCAAATGGTTACTTGTGATGTTCTGGAAGAAGGCACCACCCGGGTATCCATTGCCTTTACCACTGTCAGTGGCGTTGTAACCGAATCGAACCCGCTTATCCGCTCGCGCAAAGGCTGAAAAGTAAAGATCTTGTCTGGCCTGACTTTTTACACCATTCGTGTTTTCCAGATAGCTCGCCGAGATTTGGTAGGCATCACTTTTTGAGTCATCAAGCTCGTACGGATCGATAAACTTCACAAGTTTTGTATTGATGTCTGTCTGAATCCTCAGCGCGGGTTGTTGTGCAGTTCGCGTAGGAGACTTGCTCCCCGTAAATGTAAAGTTTGTCTTGCTTAAAATGCTACTCAATGGTTGCCTTTCAGGGCATTGTTCGTCTTCAGATAAATCACTCTCTTTGCAAGGAATTGTGCCAATGTCATCAAGAATTCTGCTGATAAAGATGTCGGATTCGACCTGTTCATTGCCTGCATTGTTATCGGCTTCGTTGTCTTCTGCTGAACGATAAGTTCCATCCATGTTGAGGGCAGATCCGCAGCGTAGGAGTGCATATCCACGCCCATCCCTGCTGAGGCCTACTCCATAAATGACTGGATCATCAAGTTCGACCATGTTGATCCCAAAGACAGGGTTGAATCCCGCGGCTTGAGGCAAGGCTTTGCAGTCGTTGATGATGTCGCTGTATTGATTGAGGTCGGTATCTTCTTCACCATCTTGAACGCCCTCAGTGCGTGAAACCAACACATTCATACTGCGCTCAATTTCAGAGCGCATCAGTCGTAAGCCATTCGTGGTGTTTTGCCTCAGTGATGCTTTCCCATGGGACTCAGAGATCAGAGTTTGGGTGGTGCGCAGGCCTGTTGATGCAGCTCCGATAATCAGCGTTCCAGCCACGACACTGACTAACAGCTCGAGAACTGTGAAGCCATTATGTTGTGGACGTCGGCCCTTATTTATTTGATGAGAGAGCTTAATCATCGTGTGCACCTTGATCATCCTGCATGAGATTAATGTGCCATGTTCAGAGCTTGATTACAGAAAGGTGCGGTGAACAGTTTCTGAGAATGCTCTGAACAAAGTGGTTATGTCGTTGTGCATAAGCCACTACTGATTGGTGACGTTGGTTCCTCCAGTTTCCAGATGCCGCTGGCGACTTCTCCTGTCCCATCAATTTGTACACAACGAATATCGAGTTGCTTCTGATCGGCGATACAAGCTTTAGAATCATCTGGCGACAATGATTGCTCATGGCAGATCAGAAATGTGATTTGTTCTGCATTGAGTGTTGTGCCTGGTGGGGTAAAGCCGAAGTTTGTTGTACTCACTGCAACGCGTACTGATTTGGATTCCGGTGTTGATTCGTACTGAACCATGCGCAGATTATCTTGATCCCTGCCAGTCAGTGTGCTGAGTGAGTAGCCAGGCACTCCATTACTGCAATCAGGGTCGTTGGTGAGCTGGCTGATCTCAGAGTTGCAGCATTGCATTGTTGTTGCATTGCCACTGCTCTGCTGACTGAACTCGACAAGATTTTCTGGTGTTTGAAATGAATAAGCTTTGGCGAACTCAATTTCGCAACTTGTTTTTTGTTTGCCCAATTTGGCTTTTAAATCCAGCAATCCCGATTCCAATTTGATCGCATAGCCATCGACATCTTTTTGCCACCGATTTCTGGCAATCGTAGGCACGGTTGCTGCTGCGGCAATCGAGAGTAGTGATAGAGCAACGACCATCTCAATTAACGTGAACCCGTTTGTTTTGTTTTTCATTGGAGGGAATAGCATTGGGAAGAAAAGTTCGGATTGATTTCAACCATTCGTTGTTCAGTTCCGATGCTTGACTCGGGTGTTTCGAAGTTGTAGGTGAGCTTCAACAGGGATTGATCGCTGCTGTCCCATTCCATCGATACCTCTGGGCTTGGAGCGGTTCCAGCAATATCTTCTCTTTGAAGATGATTCATGAGGAATGCGCTGGGATTTTGGCATGCCGTTTCCAGACTGGTGTTCAGGCCTGATTCGGCTGCTATGGCATCAGCTGTTAAGTAAGAATCCTGCATTTGAACTAACTGGATATGGTCATTCACCGCAGCCTCAATACTGTTGCGGGAGGATTGGTTGTGGCTGGCAGCCATGGCGCTGATGCCAAAGCGGCCAACAGCTGTCATCACTCCTGCCACGATAAGACCTGCAATCAAGGTTTCGATCATGGTGAAACCAGAGGCCTGCGAGTGTCGTTTCGGGTTTGATCGAAGTTGGATGAATGGATGGTTCATGGATTTAGGCTCGCTTCGCTGATGGAGTTCATCGGATCTTTCTTCGTCGTCCCTCCATTGATATGTAAAAACAGTTTAAAGGTGACTGATTTGCCTGAGATGAGTTGTGCCATAGATCGGTTTAAAATGTTGTTTAGGGATTGCTGAATGTTCCCTGAGAAGTTATTTTTTGTACTCAGTTTGTTACCAGCGCTCAAAGGTGTCGAGGCTCGTGCCTCGAATGGCTCTGGTCACCATTCGCCCATATCCTGGATAGTTAAAGCGGCTAAGCCATCCCCAGTTGTCGTTCGCTCGTTGAACGATGGGAACTCCACTTTGATTGGTATTTAATGTGAATGATGCTGGATCGTTGTTTTCATCAACCACGCAGATGCTGCTAGCCCAAGCCAGGCCGTTGAGAGTTGCATCGTTGGGCCGGATTGTGCCAGTTGGCAGATAAAGCAGGGCGTAGGGAAGGTTTGTACCTGTGAAGCTCAGCGACCGCACCTGCGTGTTGCAGGAGTCTGTTGGCGCCGTTCCAGTGCTTGCCATGATCACGAGTTGTTCTGGATTGCCGTTGCAGGATGAACTTCCAGGATTCACGCTGCAAATTTGTGCTGAATCTGTGAGGGTGATGGCGCGTGTGATCTTGGGATCATCGGGGTAGGCAACTGGTTGCTCCAAGTGCAGAACAACCGATCTTGCCTCCGTTGTTTCGATATGCAGTTTGGTGTTGCTTAAGTTGATATGGTCAAGGTAAACATGGCAGTCAAACTGGTTTGAACCACTGCACAGTATGTCTGTCTTTAACGTGATTGTTGATGCTTCGGGATTGATCTCAATTCCCTCTTCTGTTGCTGTGCGAAAGTCTCCTGAATTCGTGATGCCATAGTCCCCTGTATCGGTTTGATTTGCATCACGCACGCAGACTGTTTCGCCACAGGGCAGTGCTGGATAAAGAATGGGCGTGCCATCGGCATTGAGGTCAATTTCCCCGTCCTCATTTTCATCACCTTTCGCTGGGGCGCTATCGTCAAAACTCCACATGCGTATTGTTTCGCCTCCGCCTCGCTTGGTGGTGTCGTTGACAGGGTCTTTTTCGAACAGGTTGGCTGGCGGCATCCCGCTAACGCCACGTTTCTGGGTATTGATATTGATTGGCCACACCTGGTTGTCTAGGCTTTTTCCTGCCAATCTGAAATTACTGGATCCCACATCTGCAAGCAGCGCTGGATCGCTGCAGCCACTTGCATATTGAGATGCCAGGTAATTGCCTGGTGTGTTCGTGAGATAAAAGATGTTGCCTGGGCCATTGATCTCAGTTTCGTTTAAACGGAGATTGTGGCCGCTGATCACACTCCAGTCTCCGGCGCCAGCAACTTTTGAGTTCACATAGAGTGAGCGACGCAACAAAGCTCTTGCCATGACCGTGTCTCCACGGCTGACGATTCCTTCAATATAGAACGTGCCTTCTCCATTACCTGCTGCGGCTGTTGTGTTGTAGCTACGCAGTCTGTAGGCAATCTCCACATCTTTGCTCCCTCCATCATTACGCACATTGCCGCTACTAATCCCTATGGCTGGTGCTCCTGCTCCTGTTTGTGCTGGGTATGCCTTGGTCACTGGTGTGCAGAGCTCAACCAGTTCAAAATCGTCTGAATTCGGTGCAGCCCAACCCCACTGCCCATTGCTGTTGTTGAGTGACAACAGAAATCCTGTGTAGTTCTCGCGATCATCGCGGTTGATGTCGCTGATGATCCGGTTGAGACCATTGAGTGCAGCAGATTCAGCCATCTGTTGATAGCTCTCTGATGCTCCAAGCTTGCGAGCCATGATCTGGCGCACCATCAAGCCTGTGCTTCCAGCCACCAGCACCGTTCCCATCAATAAGGCAATGACCATGGTCATTCCTTCTTCGCCTTTGGCGATTGTTTGTTGATTCGATGCTTTGTATTTGCTAGGAAAGGTGTGGTTGTTCATGGCTTAGCCGCAATTGGGTGTGTTGGCGGGGTCCGTGCCACTGCCTCTTGTTAGGTCGCTGGCACCATTACTGATGTTGAAACAGCTCCTGATTGTGTATTTCTCTTCGTCTCCGGGCGGTTTTGGACCAGCGGCAGGATTGCTTGCTGGTGTTTTGACATAACAGTTTGCTGTTAATGAGTATGTTGATTGAGTCGGCCCTTCTACAGAAAGCTCGTAGTTGTTTCTCGGTAGGGTGATGGGTGTGTTCAGGTCTCCAGATGCAGGACCTTCACTGGTCATCACAGCGGCAATGCTTGTTAGGTCTTCCCATGTCGAAGGAGTTTCTCCTGTTGCATCAATGTAGGCACTAATGATTGGTGGTATTGACATCATTGTTGCTTGTGCTTCTGAACATTGGGCTCTTTCCTTGCTTGCAATAAAGTTAGGGTAGGCAATGGAGGCGAACGTCCCAATGATTGCTGTTGTGATTGCTGCTTCTGCAATGCTGAAGCCGTTTTTTCTTTTTTTGGATGCTTTTGGGGTGATTGTTTTGAGCATGGCATTCATGGTGGCTTGTGTGGGGGTTAAATATTCGCCATTGATGCGATTGCTTTTTGTTTGTGAGGCTTTTTGAGAGTTTTAATCAAATGATTTTTGTCGCGAGCTTCCTGGTTTTACCCTATTTGACTTTGTCAAAAATTGGAGTTTGGAGGCTGATTTGCACTGGAATGATTTGATTAGGCGTGGCTGCTCAAGGTTGTGGCTGAATGTAGCCAGAGATTTTTTATGACTGTATTTAGTTTTATATTCAATAGGTTCAACTTGTTGGAACATTTGATCTGAGTGGCCCTAAGATCGCTTAGTGTAGAGAATCTCAGGGCTCTAGATGTTGTTGAATTCTACTACGACCACCCGCCAGAAATTTGTCCTTGGCTGCCAGTCGTTATTGTGCATTTTGTGTTGCCGGCAGCGGCCACCGCGGTAATGCACAAGTCACCCGCTTTTGCTACAGAACTCGCTTCATATTCGGCGCCTTTAGAGCCCCCGGTTGTGGTGCAATCTGTTGTGATAACAACTCCTTTGGGGTCGACTTGTGTTGGTGGCGGAAGCTCTCCGGCTATGGCTGTTGAGCATTCTTTTGCGAGTGCTGTTGCGGAAGCGATCGCAGATTTTGCATCGGCTGAATCTCTTACATTTAGGAAGCTCGGCAGCGCGATTGCAGACAGTGTTCCAAGAATGACAACGGTGATCAGAAGTTCAATCAGAGTGAATCCTTTCTCGGCGAGTTTCTTGCTTTTTTTTCGATTGAGCATGGCCAGTTGGAGTCGGCTGTTGAGTGTGGTCATGGTTCGTTGGTTAGTCGTGAATGGTTTGAGCACGTCTTGTGCTGACAGATTCAGCATCCCCTTTTTGATTGGGCTATATGGGTAATGAACAGCTAGAGCTCTCTAAGAAGGCTCTTAGGTTTCCTCTCAGTCTTTGAACCGTCAGTCGCTGCCTTCTTTGCGGGTGTGGCTTCAGTCCACCGCCCTGCTCACGGTTGTTGCCGGCTACACCCTGCTGCTGGTGCTCAGCAGTTCGTTTTCTGATCTGCAGCGGCGTGAGCGGCATCAACGGCTTGTGCAGTCATTGGCTCTACAAGCCCAGGCAGGCCGTTTGGATGCAGTGCCGTTGCGCAGTTTTGGTTTGCAGGTCTCGCTGTTGCCGGTTGGGCCAGCCGAGGCTCCACGACTTCAAATCGATCCCTCTGGTCAGCGATGGTTGGTGAGCTCAAGTCGCCTGCCGTCAGCTGATGGTGAACAGCGTTGGTTGGAGTTGCGCCAGAACGTCACCCGATCGCTGGAGCAGCAGCGAATCACGCAACTGTTGCTGGTCGCGGCGGCCGGTGTGTCGATCCTCTTCACCTCATTCCTGCTGCGTCCGGTATTGCGTTGGGGACTGGTGCTTCCTCTCAGTGACTTCGATCAGCAGCTGCAGCGTCTGGAGGCCGACAACCTTGGCGAGAACCTGTTGGATCCAGCCACGCAACCCCAGGAACTCCGCGCCATCGCATTGGCGTTCAACAACCTGCAGCAACGTCTGGCTGCAGCCTGGAAGCGTGAGCGTGCCTTCGTGGATGGGGTCACCCATGAACTACGAACGCCGATCACGGTGATCACCGGCTATTCCCAGAGGCTGCAGCGTCAGGCGTTGCCGGCATCTGCAGAGCGATCAGCACAGATGATCAGTTCAGAAGCCCGGCGGATGGCTGATCTGCTCAATGGGATGCGAGATCTGGCGCGGATTGACGCAGGAAAACTTGTTGTTCAGGTCGTATCTCTGGATCCCGGAGAACAGCTGCTGAACGCCTACGAATCGTCGTTAAGCCTCGCGCAAGGTCGTGTTCATCTGCCTCTACTCGGCGCTGAGCCGTGGCCTGCATTGATGGCTGATCCCCTCCGGGCGCAGCAATGTCTGCAAGAGCTGATCCGTAATGCTCTGCTCTACAGCTCGGCTGTTGTGCAACTCCAGGTTGAGCCAAAGGGTGACTGGGTCGTGCTGCATGTGTTGGATCAGGGTGTTGGTATTGCTGCATCGGAACGGTCGCTTGTCGTGCAACGCTTTAAGCGGGGTAGTAGTTCCAGTGGCACCCGCGGCATGGGCATTGGTTTGGCGGTGGTGCAAGAGCTGATGCATTTGATGGAGGGTGAGCTCGTGATTGCTGAAGCTTCTGCTGGTGGCGCCGATCTGCAACTGTGGTTCAGGCTTGCGGCAGCCGGGCCATAAAGCCCACGCCGCGCACGGTGTGCAGCAGCTGTGGTTCACCTTTGGTCTCCACTTTTTTGCGCAGGTAACCCATGTACACATCCAGTGAGTTGGGATCGCCCACAAAGGGTTTGCCCCACACGCCTTCCAGAATCTGCTGGCGGGTCTGCACCTCGCTGTTGTGCTTCACCAGGTAGATGAGCAGATCGAATTCACGCTGAGAGAGAGCCAATTCGCGATCACCACGTCTAACCCGATGTTCGATCAGGTCAATCTGCAGATCTCCAAGGCTGAGGTTGTCTTTAGCGCGTTCAGAACTGGCGAACTGGCCCCGGCGCAATCGGGCGCGCACGCGCGCGTGTAATTCCTTCAACTCGAAGGGTTTGGTGAGGTAATCGTCGACACCCAGATCCAGTGCTTGCACGCGATCATCCAGATCGTCGTGAGCGGTGAGCATCAGCACGGGCGTGGTGTCGCCGCTGCTGCGCAGCCGCAGGCAGATCTCAGTGCCATCGAAATCTGGCAGGGTCCAGTCGAGTACCACTAGATCAAAATGTTCCTGCCTCAGTCTCAGCAGGGCATCACCGCCGCAATTGGCGCTGCTGCAGGCCAGCCCTTGCTGGCTGAACTCGTCTTGCAGAAACTGCAGTAGTTCCGGATCGTCATCAACGACCAGCACTCTGCTGGCGCTGCTGCTGGTTTCTACCGCGGAACTGGCCATGCCTGTTGCACCTCTTCTCAATATCTGCATCATTTCTTGAGTGGTAGCAATCTGCATCACCCATCTGGGGGAACTCTTTGCGCAGTCGTGAAGCACTGCTGTGTTGTTTCTTGGATCTCGCCAGTCGCTGTTTGCGAAGCCGAAGCCAGCAGCGACAGGTTTTGTTCTGCCCTTGGCACTGACCGCGTCTGCCGTGTTGCTGCTCGGCAGTGCTTCGGTTCATACGCTCAGCCTGAAGGGGCGCCTGCGTTTGCGGGCTGCGATTGAGCGTGATCAGTCGGCAGATCAGTTGCGCTCAGCGGCCCAGGCCTTCACGACCCTGGCTAGTGGAGCGCAGGCCTGTCTGCTGCGGTGGCCCTCTGTCGACTGGAACTTCCGCCAGACCAGCTGCTTCGGCGCTGAGCCCACATCACTGCAAGAAGGCAGCATGGCTGATCAGTCATGGCAGTTGCTGTCTTGGCAGCCCGGCCCTGGGTCGGGGGATTTGCGCTTGGCTTTAGCCGATGGTCGTCGCGGCAGTTTCAGGCTTGAGCTTGCGGACGATGGGGCCCAGATCCTGGGCATCAGTGTCGTGCAGCTGATCGGGCGTGATGCATCGGGGCCCCTGTCATGAGCTTGCCTGAGGTTTTGATCTCATCACTCCTCCTGGCCAGCAGCAGCAGTGCTGCCATTGGAGTGTGGAGCCAGGCGATGGCGACCTGGCAGCAGAGCAGCACGCTGCAGCAAAGAGCTGATCAACTGGAGCTGTTGCAGTTGGCAAGCCATCGCTGGCTTCAAGGCCATGGCGCTGAGCGCAATCTGTTGATCTCTGGTTCTGGTCCATGCCTTCTGGATGCGCAGGCTCTCGCTGTTGCGTTGGAGCAGGGTGTGCCGTTGCCGCAGGGCATCACTCGGCAATGGGTTGTGGATCCGGAGCTGCTTGGCGTCTGGCAGGAGCTGTCTGCATTGAACGTCGATGGAGAGCTGCTGATGCGGCGCCGTCAGCTGGTCAGCCCCGCGGCCTACGGGCTTTGCATGTCATGAAACGTGCAAGCGCTGGATTCAGCCTTGTGGAACTGATGGTGACGGTTGCCGTTGTGGGGATCATCGCCTCACTAGCCACGCCAGATAGTGCTTCTGACCGTGATCGGCTGCAGCTGGATGCGGCGGCACGGCGCTTGCAGCTGGGCCTGGAACGGGCCCGGCTGGCGGCGAGACGTGCGCAGCAGGCTTGCGGGATCAGCCTTGACAGCGAGGCATGGGTGGAGCCCGAACAACAGGATTTATCGGGTGAGTTGACCCCCTGCTCAGGGATTGGACTCTCCTTGCAGGAGGCCTTGGAGCAGGGGCCGATTGATGTGCACACCAACCTGCCAGAGGTGATTCGTGTGTCGGCTAACGGCTTGCTGCTCGATGGCGGCACCACCGTGCTCAGCCATGAGCGTCTGGCTCGCAGCTTGTGCCTGGTGGTGAGCTTGCCATTGGGTGTCAGCAGGGTTGGCGTCTATCAGGGAGACCTCCCCGAGCTGGGTGAGGCTCCTCGCAGCACCCTCTGCCAACCCAGGGCTCAGGGGGGTTGAGATGAAACGAAGGCGATGCACCGCAGGAGGCTCTCCTGGATTCACGCTGCTGGAGCTACTGCTGGCTCTCAGCTTGGGCGCGTTGTTGTTTGCGCTGATGCTGCGTTTGATCGGCGCCGATCTTCAGCTGGGCAGGGTGATGGCCCTGCGCCTGAGCGAAAGTTCGCGCCAGCGTCGCAGTCTGGAGCTGATCCGAGAGGAACTGGGATTGGCCCATGGCTGGATGGTCGATCCACCGGTTTCCAATCGTTGGCCTTGCCGGATGACTGGTCGCCGTCCGGTGCTTGCCATTGCAACCCTGGCTGACGATGTCCAGGCGCGCGGCGAGAGCGCAATTGTCTATTCGGTGGGTTCTGCTCCAGCTGCGATCTGGCGCGGTCAGGTGTTGATGCGTTGTGGCCCGGCCTACAGCCTGGATGGCGTGCCTAACCTCCGGGGTGCTTTCCAGAATCGGGTGCTGCTGGATGCGCTTCCCCAAGCAATCGGATCAGGATTCACGGCACGCCCGCACCCGCACTGGCCTGTGCTGGAGTTGGAGATCGAACAGCAGTTGCCATCCAGGTCCGGTGAGCGGCGGTCACTGCGCAGTCGGCTGGCCGCTTGAAGGCTTAAGAGCGTCGCCGATCTGTTTTGCTGCTGGAGAGTGGCAACTGTGAGCGCTGGTGTTGAACAGACCTCGATTCGGAGACGGTTGCAGCGCTCCGCTTTGCTGGCGGTGTTGCTGGGGTATGGCCTGTTGTTGCTGGTGACTGTTCATCTGTTTCAGCAGCAGCGCAACCAGCGACAGTTGACCACGATGCAGCGGGCCGAACGCCTGCTGCGCAGCAACGTTGCCCTTGCGGTTCAACCTCGACGGCTGCAACGTTTGGTCGGCCCGTTCTCCAGTGTCAATCTGGCGTTGTGGGGTCACCCCGTCGGTCAGAAGTCCGTGAATCCTGCGTTGATGGATCCCTCCGAGGATCTACGCCAACGGGCTGAACAGCTTGTTCAAAACCAATCCAGGCCTCAGCTGTTTCGCGATCGCAACAGCAGTTACATGATCACCAGCAGGGTCATGACTCTGAACGGCAACTCCTTCCGGTTGTATCTGCTGGAGGATGTCTCTGATGAGGTGGCATTGCAGCATCAACTGAACGGACTGTTGCTGCTTGCTGCGCTTCTGGCCGCTGTACTGTCTGCTCTGCTCAATCGCCGTGGCATTGATCGCGCTTTCCAGCCCCTAACGCGCCTCGGCGATTCGTTGCAGGCGTTTCAGTCCAATCCCCTGAAGCATCAAGCCATTGAGCCCGACCAGCTACCACTGGAGTTGAAGCCTCTGGCGGTGGCGGTCCATGAGCTCAGCGACCGCCTGTGCGACTCTCTCAAGCGTCAGCAACAGTTCGCCAGCAGCATCAGCCATGAGCTGCGCAATCCCATCACCATCATTGGTGGCTACAACCGCAGGTTGATGCGCCACGCCGACAACCTCACGGCCGATCAGCGACGGCAGCTGCTGATTGTGCAGGATGAAATTCGTCGATTGGGGCAACTGCTCACCGATCTGGTGGCGATCACCCGCGCCGAGATCAGTAGTCAAAGCCTTGATTGTCAGCCTCTATGCATTGCTGATCTGGTTCCGCAGGCCATTGCACTGGTCGAGCCATCGGCACAGTCGCGGATTGTGGTGATCCCCCCTGAGGGCGTGGATTCCCAGTCGATCGAGGTCTTCGCTGATCGGGATGCTGTGCTGCAGTGTCTGGTCCATCTGATCAACAACGCTTGCCAATACAGTCCGCCCGCGTCTCCTGTCGAGCTTGGTTACCTCTGCCAAGCGGAGAGGGTTGTCTTGCAGGTTCGCGACCACGGCCCCGGCGTCCCCGAGGCGGAACGGGAGTTGGTGTTTGAGCGTTTCCGTCGTGGCCGCAACAGTGTTGAGAGTTCTGGCAGCGGTATCGGGTTGGCCCTTGTGCAGACGCTGATCGCCTCCATGGGAGGCAGTGTGTCGATCGACGATGCCGAAGGAGGTGGTGCCGTCTTTGGGCTTGCTTTCAGGAGGTGTGCGTCTCCTGCTCCGCAAGCTCATCCTCCGCATCATTAAGCAGATAGAAGGCCAGCACGGCCAGGCAGGCGATCGCCAGAAACAGGTGATCAACCCAGCCGTAGCGCACACCCATACCGACGGCAGCGATGTGGGTGTTGACCACGATCAGCACCAGGGAGAAGCTGGTCAGCAGCAGGGCGGGTAGCCGTTGAATCTGCCGGCGTTGATGCCACATGCTGAACAAAGGAGGCAGCAACACCAGCGTCGACACGCCGTGTAGAAGACGCATGCTCAGATCGCTATGCAGATGCGGTGTGATCGATGCCCAGAGATTGGCCGGTACCAGTAGCGAGATCAGGATTAAGTAGGGAATCAAGGGGCTCGCCTCAATTGAATGCGAAAGCAGCTGCCCATGCCGGGTTCGCTCTTCACCTTGATGCTGCCACCCATCGCCTCCAGCAGCAGTTTCACCACCGACAGTCCAACGCCGCTGCCGCTCTGCCCCGTGGTGTTGGCACCCCGGTGGAAGCGATCGAACACGTAGGCCTGGTCCTGCAAGGGAATGCCGATGCCTCGATCTTCCACCTCAAGCACAAGGTCGTTGATGCCCGATTGCAGGCGCAGCTGGATCGGCTGCTCAGTGGGTGAGTACTTGTGAGCGTTCTCGATCAGGTTGAGCAACACCTGGCGGAGTCTTGCGGCATCGCCGAGCGCTGTGGTGGAGCTGCTCTCTGCTGGCAGCTCCAGGCTGAGTTCACGCTCCAGGGCTGTTCCCTGGGCGCGAACCACTTCTTCAAGTAGAGGCCGTAGATCCACCGGTTCCTGTTTGACCTGCAAACGCCCGGAATCACTCCGTGAAAGGTCGAGCAGGTCATTGAGCAGTTGCTGCATGCCGACCGTCTCCTCTTCGGCGTCATGAAGGCGTTGAACCAGTTGTGCCTCCAGCTCCGGCGCCTTGCGGATCACGCGTTTGAGAGAGCCCGACACCACGGTCAGCGGCGCTTGCAATTCATGGCTCACCGCGCTCACAAACTGACGCTGCTGGCTCCAGGACTGGGCCAGTCGTTCAGTGAGGGCGTTGTAGGTGCGGGTGAGCTGGCTGAGTTCCTGTGGTCCCTTGGGCACTGGTAAGGCGGCAGTCTGCAGGCCTTCGGCAGTGAGCTCGGCGCTGCGACTGCTGAGCTCCTGCAACGGTTTGGTGATGCGCTTCACCAGCAAGCTGACCAGCAGCAGCGAGGCGCTGAGGGAGCTGCCCCAGATCAAAATCATCCAGGCCAGAAATTCGCTCTGGGCCGAGCCAAGCCCGGAGATCTCCGTGCTGCTCCAGAGCAGATCACCCGACGGCAGACGTCGGTCCAGCAGGGTGAGGTATTCACGCTCCTGCAGCACGATCAGATGCGACTGGCCTTGCTTGCGCAGCGGGTTTGCCGTGACGGCGGCTTTGAGGAGATCCGCTGGGATGGGGCGATGAGCTCTTCTGGGAGTGATCACCTGCCCATCGGGCTGTTCCAGCCAGAGGTTGGTGCGCACGCTGGAGTGATCCTGAAGTTCCTGCACGATCAAGGGCTCGCTTTGATCGCCCTGATCGTCTTGGTTCTCAAGGCGGTTCGCGAGTGATGCCGATGCGGCCAGCAGCTCAGCTTCACTCACGCGCAGCCGGCTGCGTTCGCTCAGCAACAGGCCTGTGCTGGTGGCACCGGTGAAGCCGAGCAGCACCGCGGCATAGGTGGCAAGTTGCAGCTGGCCGAGCATGGTGCCCGTCAGGCGAGAGCGCCAGTGGCCGGAACGGTTCATGCTCCAATCCTGCTCTCGGTCGGGGAGTCGGGCAAGAATGCGCTTGATCAGCACTGCGCTCCTCTGTGAGTTTTGCCACCTCGCCTCTGGGTATTGCACGTCCCAGCCTTTCGGCTCGCATGGCCCGCTGGGGCCTGGTGATCGTGGCGATTTATGGCCTAGTGGCCCTGCTCACACCTGTGTTGTTGGCGGCTGGCCTACTGCCGGATCCCAATGCTGGTTTGGACAATCCCATCTATGCGCCTCCCTCGATGGCCCATTGGTGCGGCACCGATCGTCTGGGACGTGACGTTTGCGTGCGCACGTTGCAAGGCAGCGGAGTGGCACTGCAGGTGGTGCTCCTGGCCGTGACCTTCGCGCTGGTGATCGGTGTGCCTCTGGGCATGGTGAGTGGCTATCTGGGGGGCAGCGTGGATCGCGTGCTCGTGCTGCTGATGGACACGCTCTACACCTTGCCGGTGTTGTTGCTGTCGGTGGTGCTGGCCTTCCTGCTGGGGCGAGGTGTTCCCAATGCGGCCGCAGCGTTGTGCGTGGTTTATATCCCCCAGTACTTCAGGGTGGTGCGCAACCAGACAGCCCAGGTGAAAGCTGAGTTGTTCGTGGAGGCAGCGCGTACGCTCGGCGCTGGACCGGTCTGGATCCTGCGCCGGTATCTGCTGCGCAACGTGATCACCTCGGTGCCGGTGCTGCTCACGCTCAATGCCGCCGATGCGGTGCTGGTGCTGGGTGGCCTCGGATTTCTTGGTTTAGGTCTTCCGGAAGCGGTGCCGGAATGGGGTAGTGATCTCAACCTCGCGCTTGCTGCTGTGCCCACTGGTGTCTGGTGGACCGCTCTCTATCCAGGCCTGGCGATGTTCGTGCTGGTGTTGGGTTTGTCGTTTCTGGGTGAGGGTCTTGAAGCCTGGGTGAGCAGCACGGGGCGGGACGCGGCAAAATAGATCGACGGATCTGATCAGACCATGCCGTTCTGGGCCACGCTCGCTCTGCTGACGCTGATGGTCACGCTGTGGATTTCTGGCCGCAGTAATCCCGATGACGTGATCGGTCTGCTGGAGCAGATGTTGGCGATCGCTCTTGGGCTTGTGGTTCTGTTTATCGGCCGCAGCCTGCCGCTGGAACTGCTCGCTCTTGTGTTTGCCCTGCGACTTCCGGCAGCGCGTCGCAACCATCCGGTGATGGAGCGCAGGCAAGGCAGCAAGGACGTGTTGATGCCGTTCTGAACCCGGTCGTCAAGACCTGGATTCAGTTCAGCAGCGCAGCTTGGCTGTGCGCGGCAGCTGCTCGAGAATCTCACCGTCTTCTGAGAGGGCCGGATAGCTGCGGCCTTGCTCTCGGCACCAGCTCGCCACCTCCGGGTAGCACCACTCAAACAGCAGGGCTGCGTACTGATCTGCAGGAATGCCTTCGCCTTGAAGGGGTGCGAGCCCAGCCGCCTGGCGTTGTCTGAGCGCCTCAAACAGCAGTGTGGCCGTGGCCACTGACACATTCAGCGACTGCACCATGCCACGCATCGGAATGAAGACCGCCTGATCCATCAACGCGGTGGCTTCTTCGGTCAGTCCCCATTTCTCCGCACCAAGAACGAAGGCGCTGGGGCCTGTGAAGTCGCAGTCGCGGTAGTCGCGCGCGTTCACGCCCAGGTTGGTGCCATACAGCCGGAAACCTTGATCTTTGAGCTGGCGTACGGCGCTGCTGATGTCGGCATGGTCATGCAGCGGCACCCAGCGCTGGCTGCCCTGGGCAGTGCTGTTGAAGGTGCGAGGCCGTCCGCTGAAGCTGACCGCATGGGCTTCCAGAACCCCCACGGCATCACAACTGCGCAGGATGGCCGAGAGGTTGTGGGGCTTTTCCACGTGCTCCACCAGAACGGTGAGATCCGACATCCGGCAGTCCAGGACCTGCTTCAGACGCTGAAATCTGCGGGGAAGGATCGGCATCGCTGAGGGCGCTGCAGGCGCGAAGGCATGCTGGCAGCCATGGGGGCAATGCTCAGATTTGCATGCAAGCCGCATTGGCATCCTGATGACAGGCCATTGCATTTGCTACGCAAGCCCATGTCATGGCCACCGTCCGAAGGTGGCTTCAGCTGGTAGCACTGATCAGAGCCACGGATCTGGGATGGGCACGATCTTGACGTCCAATGCGGCTTTGGAGCTCATGCGTCAATCCGCTGTTGCCGGCATTCCCGGCGAAATGCACGCCGAAGTGGTGTCTGGAGGCTGCTCGGAATACGCGATTGTGTTCAAGGCAGGCCGCAATTCAGGCGAGCCAATCTCCAGAGAATCTGGAGTGACGCTCTACTCCAAGGCGGAGCAAGTGCGATTGTTTTCTGGAATGGTGATCGACTATCAGGAGTCACTCTCCGGCGGTGGATTTTTTCTGTCGGGTAAGACGATTGATGTGTCGTCGTGTGGAAATTGCTTCTCGTTTAGGGCCGAATAAAATTGTTGCCAATGGTTGAACTCTTGTTGTTCGAGCTCAACTCTGATTCGCCTGATTTGGTTTGATGACCTACGTCTTTATCCGCAGCAACTGCTTTGCTGCAGTGGAGTGACGGTGACGCCGCTCACCACTTGTGGATCCATCAAGACGCGTACTTTAATGCCGCCATCTGGGTCATCAGAGAGTTCAACGCCAAGGCCTAGAAGTTCTTTTCCAGCGTCGTTTTTGTAGTTAATCAACTCGACGCGTTGGATATTGCTTGGTTCGGGCATCGCTGAGGCTTGTGTTG
>QCTE01000040.1 GCA_003211275.1 Synechococcus sp. AG-673-A03
CTGCAGCTCGACACCCTGAAAATCCAGAGTGTCTACGACGACGTCGACTATCTCAATTCGATCAGCCGAAGGCGCGTGGCCCAGATCGTGCGTGACGCTGAAATCGCTGAAGCAGAGGCCATCGGTCAGGCCGAACGCATTGAAGCCGAGATGGAGGAAGTGGCTGAGGTGGTGCGCACTGAAGCCGACACCGTGGTCCTTGAGAAGGACAACGGCGTTCGAACTCAAGTGGCAGAAATGGAAAAACAGGCCCGCTCGGAGGAAGAGCGGACTGAAGCCGCCGAACTGGAAGCCAGAGCTCGTGCCGAACAGCAATTGCAAAAGGTGCGTGCTGAACTCGAGCGTTTGCGCCTGAAAGCTGAGGCGATCCTTCCATCCAAGGCTCAACAAAAAGCTCAGGAACTGCGGGCTCGTGGTCAGGCCGCAGCCACTGCAGAGGATGTCAAAGCCAGCGCCCTTGTCAATGACATGCTGACTCAGGTCTGGGAAGACGCGGGCAGCACAGCTGAGCTTGTCTTCCTGCTGCAACAGATCGAGATGGTGCTTGCGCAAGCAACCCGGCTACCTGCGCAGCTACAGCTCAAACGCATCACTGCTCTCGATGGCAATGACGCATCGAGCCTGGCCAGCCTGGTGGCCTTAAACCACAAAGTGGTTCGTCAATTCTTCGAGCAAGTCAAGGACATCCTTGGCGTTGATCTGCTCGGCACCTTGTCCTCAAATGGAGTGAAGTGATGTTTTTTGCAGTTGGTCTTACTGGAGCCGCAGGCCTATGGGCCTTTGTCGTGCTCCTGCGTCAGCTCTATTACATCTGTCAGCCCAGCGAGGTACTGATCTTTGCTGGCTTAGGCAAGACAACCGGAGATGGGCGCAAAGTGGGCTATCGCACCGTGCGAGGCGGCAGTGCTTTACGCATCCCTGTTCTAGAAGAGGTGATGCGACTCGACCTCAGCAACATGATCATCGAGTTGCGCGTGGAGAATGCCTACTCCAAAGGAGGGATCCCACTGAATGTGGCAGGAGTTGCCAACATCAAAATTTCCGGTGATGAGCCTGGAATCCATAACGCGGTCGAACGTCTGATCGGTAAAAGTCAGGATGACATTCGACACATTGCCAAAGAAACCCTGGAGGGAAATCTTCGCGGTGTGATGGCGAGCCTGACTCCAGAACAGCTCAACGAAGACAAGATCACCTTTGCCAGAACCTTGCTGGAGGAGGCCGAGGATGATCTCCAGAAGCTAGGCCTCGTCCTCGACACACTCCAGATCCAGAACATCTCAGATGATGTGCGCTACCTGGATTCAATCGGCCGCAAACAATTGGTAGAACTGAAGCGAGACTCCCGAATTGCAGAAGCAGAGGCCACGTCTCAATCGGCCGTCAAGCAGGCTGAAAATGCACGAATCACCTCACTGCGTCGTCTCGACAAAGATCTCGCCATCGCCACAGCCGATGCACAGAAACGCATTAAAGATGCTTTAACTCGCCGTGTTGCTCTGGTCGCCGAAGTGGATGCTCAGGTTGGCGCGGAACTAGCTCGGGCCGAAGCTGAATTGCCGGTGCAGGAAGAACGGATCAAACAGGTGATGCAGCAGCTCGAAGCCGATGTCATTGCACCGGCCGAATCCGAATGCGAAACGATGATGGCGGATGCCAAAGGTGCAGCAGCGTCCATCGTTGAACAAGGACGATCGCAAGCCGAAGGTCTTCAGGAACTTGTGACCTCACTGAAACGGTCTGGCTCCGATGCCAAACGTCTGTTTTTGCTGCAGAAGCTGGAGCCACTGCTCACCATGCTGAGCGACACGGTGCAGCCCATCGAAGTGGAGGAAGTTTCCCTGATTGGAGAACGCGATGGACAGATGAACCTCTCGATCGCCACCTTGCTGCGCCAACTTCAGGACAGCACGGGCCTACGCCTGCCGAATGCCATCGAGAAGGCATCCATGGATCAGCCTTCCGCAACAGGATCAGACCCAACGTCCAGCTGATCACTTAGGGCATCGCCAAGATCCAATGGGGTGCAGGTCAAACGAAACCAGCCAACCACGAAGCGTTGTCCTGCACCAACTGAACAAAAGACTGATCAATCCAATAGCGAAAGACAATGACTGTTGGTCATCACAAGTTTGATCGCGAGATTCCTCATTGAGCACCGTGAATCAAAAACTGATGAAACTCAATTGGGATCATTGGTGGCTTGATCTCCTTGGGGGATGCTTCGGAATTGCCATCGCGCTTGGCCTGGTCCGATTTGATTTTGGCATCATCGGCAGCCTGATGGCAGATGCAGAATGGATCGCTGTTGAAGACATTGGCAAGCTCGCTGCCATCAATATGTTCGGCTACCTCGCCGGCTGCATTCAACAGGCTTACACGAAAAGTCGTGAAGCATCGATCAGATCAATACGCATCGCAATCATCGTGATCATCGCTTCGATTGTTCTGGAAGGACGATTGATTCATTTCACCAGTCAATCCATCCTCAGGCTGCTTTGTGGATGGGGGGCTGCACATCTTGTCTCTGGCCTGCCGACGCTCGCACTAGAACGGGTGCCCTACCAGTGGAGGAGAAAAGCAACTGGACTGATCATGTGTGGAGGCGGCATTGGGTCGTTACTCGGAGCCATTGCAATCGGTTTATTCTCACCAACATCAGCACCCTCAGCATGGAATATTCTTGCCATTCTGACCGTGGCGCTCAGCCTGCCAACGTTTAAGTTAGTGGCAAGGAATAAACGAGTCCTACCAACCGATTCGACATCTGAGGCAGAAAGCGAAAAAGATGATCGTCGAGGCACAAGTCGCCAACAACTGAATGTACTCATACCGATCATTATCTTTGGCTTTGCACTGATGCAAGTTGGCCAAGTGCCTGCCATTCTTTACGAGCCCTTGGTCGCAATCAAAAAAATCGGTCTAACCCCGATGATGTCAAGCAGCGTGGACTGCCTATTTGGGATCGGATTGATCATCGGTGGATTAATTCCGACATTGACGTCTTCAAAACTCACAACCACGCTATTCCTACCTGTCATCTCCAGCGTGGGACTCTTGGGCGTAATTCTTTTTGGACTATCGGAAGATGTCTTAATGCTAACGAGCTCTATTTTCCTGATTGGAGTCTGGGATATGATGACTGGGACGCTTACGCTCGACAGACTCGGGCAACTTTGCGACGAAGACACACAACGCCGAGCATGGTCCATTGCTACATCAATAGGAGCCTTAGGCTTCATCATCTTCTCATCTGCTACAGCACAGCTCTCAAGACATAATCTTGACCTTATTCTGACCCTAGGCATTGCAGCAGTAGCAGTTCAGTTCGTTCTTGAATCGATCCAATATTCAATATCCTCAAAGTAAGAATCTCAATTGATTTCTAATTAAAACCCTGAAAACCAGTATCAACAATTATTGGAAAGCAGGCATCGATTTTAAGGATTTTCTGCGGTTAACTGAGGAATGAATCAAGCGCGACCCTAAAAAATCCTGGTTTCTGCTACGAAGAAGTGCCTTTGCGTGCAACTCGTGCAGCACTATCTGATTGTCTGGAACTTCCCAACAGTGGCAGGCTCATGGGAAGCTTGCCCCGCTTTTGCTGAGTACATCAATGCAGGAGGTCCAGGCGACAAATTTGAAGGCTTTGAACTGAGGTATCGCGTGTGTGATCCCATCGCTGGCAGAGGAATGGCCATTGCGGTGGGGAGTGACATCGGCAAAGTCTGGGCCCATCTGGCGCCTTGGATCAAAGGCTTCGGGATCAAATTTGAAGTCACACCGGTTGTCTCCGACTCAGAGTTTGCGTTGATGTGGCCAGGGGTCCAAGCATCTGCCAACGCTGAATAAGCAAAGGCTGTGATCAAGGGGCTATGGAGAGTTTCTACCTATTGAAAGTTCTGCTAATTGCGTTTCAAAGGGGGCAGGTCAACTTCTATCGATGCCTCTGATGAGTCAACAACAAGAACCAACCTGTCCAATGCCTCAGCCTCAGCCCGTCTGCCCGATGAAAAGCAGAAGTTCACGGGAGTAATCCTTGCCAACAGAGGGATTAAGGCCGGAGAAATCCGGCCTTTTTGATTGCAAGTTTTCAGGCACACTTAAAAAAAGTTTCATCGGTGACGGATTCATCATCAATTAACTGACATCGTCACTGAGTTCAGGCAAAGCTCCATGGAACCTCTTATCTTGCTGACATTCGTCTTCGTTGCATTTGTTCTGTCAACAAAGCATTATTAACTGAGTTGTACTGCGAGCCTGATCGCTTGATCATGTCGAACAATTCGTGGAGCCGTGAACACTCCGATAACAACCTTGAATATGAGCTGCTCCATCAACCCTAAGGGCATGCATTGAGAGGTAGACAAGTCATCATCTTGCAACCTAGCTCCCTCAAATTAGATCAGAGAAGCCACTGAAATGCAGGGAAAGCTGATCAAATCGATTCAGATCACGCTTCATTCGTTGATGAATAGAGCGACAGAGAAGATAATTAATGACGACAATTAAGTTTTAAGCTCAGCAAGCATTCACAACTTGAAAGTCAAGGTGAGACTACATTCCAGGAGTTCGGGTCGCGTCCAAGACGTTCACCGAGATCGGACAACCGCCGCATCTCATGATTATCAAATATTTTCGGGAAAACACCATCTTCAAGAGGCTCATTGATCGCAATCCACCGAACTTCAACCTGACCAAGACCGCGTAGTTCGTTTAACTCTGCAATTGCGTAGAGCTGTCTAAGCGATACGACTTGTTCAGAGCCAACTGAAACTTCAAGACTTCTCGCAGCAATACTTGACCATCCGGTATCACTTGTTTTTGGCGACTCCCTGAGATTGCCGTTGATGATAACCCAGTAACGAGTCTTGGGAATTGGAATATCAGGATGCTTTCTTTTCCAAATTGCGCCAAATGTATCAGCAAGATTTGAGGGATGCCACCCATAATAAAAATTACCTTCCACTCCACCATCAACATATAAATAATCATTCATCTCGCGGGGTGGAAATATCCCAGGGATGGCAGATGAGGCGAGGACAACGTTAGTCATTGGTTCTGTATTATTGTTAGCTACAGACTTCTTGGCTGCAGCGATAAAATCAAAAACAGCTGGAAATGCTAAGTCTAGATTTGTTGACTGAATCAAAAGTATCCGGCCTTGACTAGTTTTGTCGACAATTTGTTGTGCAGTTGATTGGTCAAATGCTTCGCCGACTGCCTTTTCTAAGCCAGGAACTTTTAACAAACTCATGTTACTGGGCAATAAATAGATTGGTGTTCTTAAAAGGGCGAAATCTGGTGTTGTATTACGAAAAAATCGATCAATAGTCTCGAGGCTTTGTCGAGTTCCAATAAATGCAAATGGTGCAATTAAAGATCCAGCACTGACACCAGTCACACCATCAAATACAGGCATTGATCCAGCCTTGACGGTCACTTTTGACCAGCCAACAAGGAACCCTGTTCCGAAGGCTCCATTTTCGCCACCTCCAGATATCACCAAGAAATCCATCGTTGAATTTGGGTTGTCTAAATATCTGGTGTACATTCGATCAACCAAATTCTCTGTCAGTCTTCGTTTTCGTCCCTGCAGCTCAACCATCTCCTGCTTGCGACGCTGAGTTAGTTCGGCCTGCGGAATATTGATTCGCTTTGCCAGCCGATTATCAGGATTGAGTGTAACTGCTCCCAAATAAGCCAGTACGATGAAAACAAGGATCGAGACAGCCCCAAGACCAAAGGAGGCCGAGACCCACAACCAGAAGTGCAGAAAATGTCTATTTCTCATCAGATTCCGCTCAGCGATCTGATTCTACTAACAACATTCAATCGTCTCACAAAAAAGTTATACATTGGATCTTGCAAGAAATTATTTTTTTACCCCGCTCCATCTGATCTCAAGATTGAGAGCCTATGAGCGTGACCATGTTCAGATCATCAATGCGGATGATCATTCCAGATTGAATCATGACATGCCCTCAGGCTGACGTTGCTGACTGCAGGAGAACAAGTTGATGACGGAGCTCAACACTTGAGCCTGAATGATCGCTCAACTGAGACCGATTTCTCGCCAAGCACTGGTTATTGACGACCGCGTCTCATACATCAATAGATCCTTAGCAAGAATCGTGAGTGCAATTCCCATCAGAGCGAGACCAGTGCCACTGTCTTTGTCTGCAGCATTCGATACAATCCTGGACAATTCTAGATGTTTTTGCCAGGAGAGATGCATTGAAATCAGTGGTGATAACCCCTTTTAATTGATTCAGCAGATCAAATGGCAGTCATCAGCTCATTCAGGCAACGCTTTGTAATCAACACAATGTATTCACTTGAGCACCAATCTCTCGAAATGGTTGCAATGACTACGTTTGAGATTTGCTGTTCAGAAAAATCTGGGGTAACTTCTGCGGGCCAAGCCAAAAGCTCTTATGGAACCAATTGCTTTGACTCTGGGCCAAAAATTTGAAATCGAAAAATTCTCCAGAGAAATCGACAACTCCAAAGATGTACAGCAGCTTCGTTCGATTGCCAAAGATCTGTTGATGGCTTGGCAGCAACAGCAAGCAGCAAGTGCGTGGGCAATTCGGCAATCACAGGGGCTCTAGTCAGCGTCAATGAGAGGCAGTCGTCCAAGAAAAAGCTGCCTCTGAAATTTGAGTTGCCTCGAGGATCTTGAACGGAAGCTGAAAGAGCGCTGAAGACGATCTGATCCATCCATCAGCCCTTGCCTTGAGCTTTATCAGGAATGGGGTGGCGCTTCAGCATCATCGTTAGAGCAGCGGGTAGAAGCATGGTCAATTGATCGCTTCAAACAAGCTGGAGTAGTTCCAGGCCAGTGATGGCAGGGAGAGTGCTCTCAATGAATGTCGAGCAGCATCCAGATAGCAGCGACAGAGGAACCATCTGTTATGGCCTCTCCTTCAGCGCTTGAACACACTTGATGGCACTTGGATCGATGATCCCAACAAGAAGCTGTGAATTTCACCCATTTGCTTCGTTGGCAGCAAAGATGAACCATCTGCCGACGATTCATGTATACCATCGAGCGATTGAACGACACATCTTCTGAGATGGAAGTTTGGGTGCCAGAAATTCAATACAAAACTGAGTTCAAAGCTTTTGTCAGTGCTCGCACAAAGTGCATGGCCACAGGCAAAACATATCGAGTATTCAATACACAGTCAAAGGATGTTCAATGCGTCATCACTTTAGGCGACTGTAGGAAAATGTTTAATATTTGAAGATTAATCTTGGAAGCAGTGATGCATCAACCCAAAACAAGCAAGTCAATCCTTGATGATCTGAGCATTGTCACAACAGATAATACCAACCCTCATGCTGATCATCTAGAAATCGACAGGCCAACTGCTCTGACTATCAATAGTTGCTAGAACGATGAATATCTACCCGGGTTTAATGGAAAAGTCAGAGAAAAGCGCACTGGTCAAAATCGCATTACTGGCTTTTGGTTGGCCGCTGGCTCTCAATCATTTCTACGAGGGAAACCCTGGAATGGGATTCACAGCCCTCTTAGGAACCTGGGTTGCCTGGGGCACGATCTTCGGAATCGTCGTCTGGATTTTTCCCTACTTCAATGCTCTTTTCAAAGCTTTGCGAGAGTTTGAAGGGAACTCTCAGCAGCATGAAGAAAGGCCCTCGTTAGATCCAAAACGCCAATAATTTCATCGGTCTGACTCGTTGATCCCTTGACAGAAGGTTCTGAAATTGGACAGAGATCGACCCATCAGGGCCCACTCGGAGGAAGCCATGGAAGCCAGAGTGACCATCAACAGCTGATCAACCGCAAGGGTGCGCTCGCCTGACACCTTCCTCGCACTCGGAGCAAACCGGATGAGCGCCAGACTCCACCAATGGCGAATCGCTATCGCGCCACTCATGAATCCTCACAGAAACCAGGAGGGGAGGGCTGGCTGGTGAATGGTGATGCGCAGCTGCTGGTGAGGTTCAGCAATGACAACCCGACTGCTCATGGCCAATGGGTCATCTTGAGCACATATCGCTGGGTGAGGCCGCATCCACCTGTTCCGCAGAGCCAGAGGCGCATGCTCCGGCACAACGCCGTGGAGGCGTGGAAAAACATGCAGTTGGTGGGTTGGCGCAGGTGCCACCCACCGGTGCGCTGACTGGTTTGCTCTCATTGATGGCCAGAATTGGCTCAACCGATGCATTCCCATGGACAGGACTGAGCGTCACCCAGACGACATCACACATCACCTCTTACGCGCCATAGGCCTGCTGTTGGTGCTGAGTGTGGCCGGTGTGTTGGCATTGGTCGTGGTCAAACCAGCGTCTTACTGGGAAGGCGTGACCGGAGGTTCGCAACGAGCCCCAGTGCCTTGTGTGAAAGACACCTCGATGGAGATGTGACCAGGGGATGGAGAGATGAATTCAGACCAGTGGACTGCCCAAAAGCGATTTAGCTGACAACATGGCCGCTGGACGAAGGCCTACGTGGGTGTAAAGCCGATCGGCATTGCCTTTGACCTGAACATCTCAAACTCACGACGTTTTGAACAGAACAACTTTGAGGATTTCAATGCAGCGGCTGAGCTTTTGTTTGGGATCGGCCGCTTTGCTGATCACGACAGCGCAGAGCGCGCGAAGCGATGCCATGAACTATCAATGCTTCGACAGGGAGAGTCGTCGCCCTGTCGCAGCGAGTTTGATCGACCTCAGTACAGCTGAGGTGAGCTGTGAACTCATCACTCCCACAGAGCCCACTATCACATCACCCGATGACGCCCCTGCCGAAGCTGCTGAACAGACATTCACAGATCTGGGCATCAGCACTGGACCAAGCCCATACGCCGAAACGTCTCCGGATCCAGAGGTCGTGAATCGATATATTCGCAACGACCCTTTTGCCGCACGACGAGCAATCAATCTTGCTCGAGGTGCCGCGACCAGGAGAAATGGAGGCCTAAGAATTTATCGCCCTGGTATCTGCATGTATGAAAGTGCATCAAACAATCCCTGCCTGATCCACGCGGGGCCTGAAGGATTTGAATTCAAGATTCCTGGCGGTGCTCCCGGTTGGGAACAGTCCGCAGGTTCTCCTGCTGTGATGACAAGGATTCTTGTGGCTTCAGACGGACGTTCAGTCCTGCAGATCAACCAGACGCTGTTCAGCGAGCCCGCAACCTCCGACTGAACCATCGACCGCGAACATGAGCTCAGTCGTGCCCAGCACTGGAGGGGGTTTAGTGCAATTCGAACCCAGGACTTTGCCCTGGCCGAACAGCCAAGCTCCAGCTCAATCAGTTTTGATCGATCATGTTCGTTCCCCTGAGAGGTTCGCAATCACTGGGAGGCAACTGACGCTCTGCACAAGCATCTTGCACCACCTCAATGCGCTGTTGCCTGGTTGTGGCGCCACGACGATGAAGAAGCTCATAGACGGCGGGACTGATCAGTCGCTCTTGCAAGAGTCGTTCATTCGTTTGAGCAGACGCATGAAGCCCTTGCAGCGATAAGACGGCTAACGAGCAGCAGAATGAAGAAAGATGGGTACGAGTCATCACGACAAGTTAAAGCTCTTCACGATTGCGGATCGATCGCTTCAAACCGATTGCAGAACAACATTGACTGTTGTTGTCATCAGCGAGTGGCGTAACCCGAAATGATCCGGGCCAAAACAACAAAGACAATCCAGACCTGCATTGTTGCCACAGCAGCCGTCTCCAGACACAACACGGATTCACTTAGGAGAGAAGTTCTTCTGCTTCTGCCTGAATCTTGCAGTCGCTTCTGGGGTAGGCGACACAAAGAAGGCTGAAGCCCTTCTCCATCTGCTCATCATCGAGAAAGCTCTGATCACTTTGATCGAGTGCGCCCTCCGAAACCTTGCCTGCACAGGTGGAGCATGCACCTGCCTTGCAGGAATAAGGAAGATCAATGCCTGCCTCCTCTGCGGCGTCAAGGATGTATTGGTCGTCATCACAGGCGAAGGCTTGCTCGCCTTCACCCGTGATCATCGTGACAGTGAACGTGGCCATTTGATACTGATGGACTGCTTGAAGCATCTGCCAGCTCGACCCATTCATCAACAAAAATCTGGATTTGTTTTGGGATCAAAAGCACCAACCAAGCCATAAACAAACAAGCAGACCTCACACACCCCTTCTGTCAACCACAAAATTTAGTATCAACTACAACCAAATCCTCACTCGACTATGTTCGGGGAAATACATAACCAGCTTGCTTTTTAAATTGAGTTAAGCGTGTCTTTACCATTGTTTCCTTCCATTTAGTTTTTAAGAAGAAATACGCCTTTCCATGACACGACAATCAGCAGCCAGTCTTCGTAAGTTAAATAGTCACCTTGTGCATCTTGCGCTAGAAGTCGAGGCGAAAGTCAACAATTCTCGTAAAGAGGATGAGTACGATCTGATCCTTGATCGACAGGATCAGCACGTCCAAACACTTGAACCCTCGTAGGCGTTTGGAGCAGGAAGAACGAATGAGGCCTCGTTCTGCTGCCATATGACGTTGACGATCCAGTTGATACGCATGGCGTGCTAACTGATCGACGCTCTGGTGTCATGAACCCATGCACTGATTGAAATGCCGGTCATTACGACCTGAAGATGTCACAGAAACGTCGACCGGTTCCCAGCATGAGCTTCAGTGAAGCACTTCCATGGATCAAGCCGAAATCAACAACTGGAGAGCCATCGCCGAGAAGATGGAAGCGAATGGAGATACCAGTAGCTGGTTTTATCTGCGTGCCCGAGCCATTGCTGATGGCAAGCCAGACCCAATGCCCAACGTTTCAGAGTTGATGCCTAACTCAATTTAATCCACAACACTGCTTTTCAATCGAACGGGTGATGATCAGCGAAAAGCTGCCTCAACACCTCGCTGAACGTCGCAGACGTGTGCAGCGATCCCGTTGTAATTCAGAAAAGACTGATGGGATCACAAGAATCTGGCGGGTAACGCAGATCAACCTTGATCTCATTCGCATGAGCTCCACGCCTGCGGATGCGGTCAAGTCTCAGCTTTCAGCTGGGCTGTAGAGCTTGGAACTGATCGCAACCAGCATCAGAAAAACAATGCTGATGGACAGAACGACAAGGCTTTCGATGATCATGAACCGAAATTGGGACATGACTCTGACAGAGATTTCATCCACACAGTCCACGTTGAGATAGACAGTCACCGCCTGAGCGTCGGCTTAATCATGGCTCTGCCGCCATGATGGCCAAACATCCCCTGGTGAACTCTCTTCCTTGATTCGCTTCTGAAGAGCGCAAACCCTTGATCGCACAGGTCATTGATCTGCGTTCTGGTGCCAACGCCATGGACGCCACTCGTCAGAAGGACCAGTGGCTATGAACTAAGTCTTGTCAATCACTGTGGAGGACGACTAGATCTTCAAACATTGGCCGTACCAAGCATCAGGATCGAAGCCAGTTGGAGGAAAAATAGTAATTGAAAACAAACGATCATCACCGCGGATCTGAATCTCATAATCTTTTTGCAGATCATGATTTTTAAACTTCGCTATCAAAGTTTTACCATACATTTTAATCGGAATAGGCTCATTACCTGCGGATAACTCACTCGGATCAATCTCAACCTCAACCAAAGTGGAGGCCATTTGATCCAATTTGTAGCTCACAAGAACTGGATGATTGTTCGAGAAACCTGTTGCCAGGCCTGAGCCCTGTGTCTTCTTACCACGACACTCGATATGAACAACATTCTGCTCAGCTGGACTTACTCGTGCCTTCAGGGGAAGTGGAGACACAAAATTAGTTGTAAGAAGAACACCCAAAGAAAGGCAGCGAAGCATAGGAGAGGATTAAGTCCATGCATCATGCCACTGGATTTAGGGTCGCGCTTGTGGAGATGATCACACAACAGAGGTTGCTAAAGGACAGCCCTGCCATGGCCGGTAGATGTAGAACGAAACCTCAACATTCATCGCTCTCTTTTGAAGATTTTGCAGAGCTGTCAAGCGTACCTTAATGACACCAGGCATCCCGCCATAACAGCAAAGGGCATTCACGTAGATCAAAGAGATCATAATTTGCCATTCTCGATATCCATGCCAAATTTCAGACGGAATTCATCTTGCGCAAGAGTTGCAGGAACAAACTTCTCAAACAAATGAAGACTTGAATAATATTCAAGCTGCGACAACTTCGAGCAAAATCATGTTACATGAGATTTTCACCAACCAACTAGTAAAAGCTCATGACACAATTATTGCCCACAACAACAGTCCTTTTCCCTTGGCTGATGTCAAACACCTGAGACGACGAAAGGCGACACTGGGATGCTTCTGGCGTTGCAATTGAAAAATCAGAATCACTTTCTCCTTCATTTTTTTGGAAGCCTGAAGTGCAATACTTTCTTGCTACTGAATAAGCCCAATCCTTAAAACTGATTTCATCAGAAGTCGTGGCTGAACTCGACGCACTGTTGCATATATCTTCAGCTGAGGCCCCATTCCTGATATCTGACTGAATTGAAGCTGCCCATTTCTTTTCATTTTCACCACGATATTGTGACATTACCGGAGTAAAGCTATTTGCAAGAATCATGGCAATCAAAGTGGGAACTGCAATTTGGAATGGATTGCCTTTTAAGTGATTCATGGCTCTCTGGCATCTCTTGTCATCCTCTGCGACAGTAGCCACTGGTGGCTGAGCGATTGCTGAGATTCTCTTATGAATGTTTGAATAATGTCCGCAGGCCTCTTGGACTGAGCGCCATGACAGCCAAAGCCACATTGCCATTGCTTCATATATCCTTATTCATTGATATCAATACTTTCTAATCTCACACCTTCAACGACCATGCGTTCACATGGTCGTTGAAGGTTTTTGTAGATAGTGGAGGCCATCTCTCCAATGGATTCAACATCATTGATCTGAGCAAATTACACATCACCCTCTCTAGGGAGCGTCAATTGCACTCAATACTGCAGCAAGCCTCTGATGCCTTATCTCGGCTGAGCTTCGCTCTACATCGACCTGAACAACACTTGGCATCTGCACGCTTCGGAGTGAATGTGCAGCCACAACAGCAGCACTGCCTCGGGGGATGGGCTGGCTTGAGAGCCCGGCGACGGCGAGCATCAGCAGCACGTCGTTTAAAGCGATCATCCAGCTGGCTCTGATGCCCAGCAGCCAGTCGCTCCAGAAGTGATTCCGTTTCTTCAGGGCTAGTTGTGTTGCTGGAATGCCAGAGCTGATCGTCGACAACGAACCATGGCGTCCAGCGCCAACGGCGTGCACCCAGAGGCGCCCACCAGAGCCGACCTGAGGTGGTGAGCTTCCACCAGCCTTCACTGTTTTGCCAGGGTGTTCTGGTGAGTTCCCGGCGGTGCTTGGCAACGGGTCGAGGGCATTCATCGCAGCCAGTTTTGTTGGGCTCCAGCTGCGGTGACTTATGAATTTTTCGGCTACGCATAAGTGCACGTTAAACCGTACATCGAGGGTCGGTCCTCCCTCTGTTGAGAGACATTCATCAGAAATAGAAAGGAGCTGTTCCATTCCGGTCACCACCATGAATACCGATCTCATCAAGTGCCAATGCAACACCAACTGTCAGTGCAGCGTCGAGGCCACAAAAGCTGTCATGCGCGACGGCAAAGCCTTCTGCTGTGAACCATGCGCAGATGGTCTCGGCTGTGGTTGCCGTTGATGGTCTGATCCCTCACACCTCAAGTCCCTGCTCATCAGAGTGGGGCTTTTTAATTTCACGCAAAATAATGTGCCCCCACCAGTACTTGGCAATCAAGAACCCCGCACTTGGCGGGGCACAGTGAGTGAATAATGTTGAGGAAAACCTTTTGAGCTTGCGTTTGTACAGGTTTTCACATTGCTTCAAAAGCGCAGCTGAATACCAAAGCCTGCAGGTGTTCGATAGGTGTTCCCGTACCTGAGTCCATAAGCAGGGATCACGCGTGGATAACGATTAACCTCACGGCGATATTCTCGCCGAGCACGCCGGTAGTCACGCGTGTCGCGCCGAATGTCTCTGCGTAGCTGCCTCAGCTCCTGACGTCTTTGCTGTTCGTAGCTGCGCGCTTCAGCCGCTGGCGCTAAAGCACAAGTTGTAGCACCAATCAGTCCAGCACAAACAACAGCTGTCGTCAGTTTGTATGTGTTGTTAAAAGTCGTCATGGCTTCAAGGAGTGAATATTTGGGGCTGCTGCCCCTCGACTCCTTCAAGATCACAGCCCAAATGGTGAACCCCACTACATAGCTCTGGTGTAAACCCCGCAAAGTTGTGGTGAAGATCTGGTGAATGGCCCAAAACCAAACAACTGAATGGGCTTAGCTCATGCGGCAGCCGGTGAAGCCATTGCTCCAGCGCCTCATTTCACTGGTGGTTAACCGAACACTCAACACTGTTTTTCGGTGCATGGCACATGACCCATCCTGCGGGGTCACGCCTTTCAGCCGTGGCAGTTCGTGGCATCAACCCCTCGACAGCGAAGAACGTCGCCGCACCCAGAAGACCACCAACAGCAAAACCGATTACGGCAGAACCGACTGCAGCAGAACTGATAACAACAGGTCCGATACCTTCCATTGGTTGAATACGAATGCATGAACCATCGCTGAAAGGTGGTGAAGGAACATCCCCCAAACAGGTGAATAACGACGAAATGATTTCTAGAAGAAATTCTTCATTGATTGCATTGCCCCTTTCAATGTCTTGAATTGCATCGAACCGATTCCTTGCTTGTAAAAGGTATAGATGGTTTCAAAGGCACGATTGCGCTCCCAGAGTTGGAATCGCTCACCATTTGAGAGGGTAAAGTTCCAGACATCGGCAGCACCCAGATGGTGATGATGCTCTGTAGTGCTTGGAAGTCCCTGTTCAACTACTGAGTCAATGAAATTCTTTGTCTCGTCAGCGGATAGGTATGCAAGCGTAGTCATAACAGTAATAGTCTCGATTTTAAGTTTTCATCCTTCCACCTCAATGAGCATTAGTTCCATGCTTGTAATTGGTGAGAAGTTTCTGAGTACCTATGTTTACGCCTCAGTTGTAACTCTTTCAGTGGGTCCTCCACATCACCCATCCGAGTGAATCCGCCATCGTGCTGCCATGCCAAACAAGGACTGTCCAGGGCCTGTGATCAGATTGCACACAGAGGAGCATTTGGTCGGCAAACCATGTCGATAGCTATCAAGCAATGATCCGCACCACACTCACCACTGCAGACCTTGCACTTGGCGGGGCTGCTGATCGTTTTCAAGCAAAGGGCTTAAGCACCTGAAGTCTGAGAGGTGTCACGGAGGCTTGCGATAAATGCTGCTACACAAATACCCCAGATAACTCCCTTAACAACGATGCCATTGACATCTTCAATGGGATGATCTGGACGGAAAGTGGATCCACGGAGATACGCCTCCAGATGAGCGAAGAAGGGAACAAACATTCCACCTGCGGAATACCCCCAAGCACCGGCTAGATAAATCGCGGACTGTGCAAGTTTCGCAGTGCACGCAGCCGCCGCAAGGATCAGCAAAACGCCCGACCCATAATCCTCAAGCATTGTCGTTGCATTGATGGCGAAGTAATCAAGTCCTCGGCGAGCTGTTTCTCCGAGTATGAAAATTGCCCCCATGGCGTAGGCCAATGCCTGAGTACCTTTCACCGATCGATCTGCCACAGACCACAGGTTGGCAACGGGAGTCGATTATGGGGGTACTCCCAGGGCAATAAAAACCCCACTCGTGAGAGCGGGGCGTTGCATTGATATGTCGTTGCTCAGAAGCTCTAACCGCCAGAATCAGAGGGACTGCCGTTGTTGTCAGTGGGTATTTCGATCTGCCCTGCCATTTAGGTCGAACCAACAGGACTTACTGGAGTCGAGAAGTTCAGCTGAAAATTCCAACACAGCTGAACATCACACCTAATAAACCCTTGATGCCGGAAAGGTCCAACGCAGACGCTTGATTGAAAGTGGCGACCTGCTCAATAATGCCTTTGCCGGTCAAAGCTTCAACAGCCAATCCAATGCCCAGGCCGAGCATTGCTGCTCGCCCGTTCAGCTTTTCACTGAAAGACTAATAAGGATCGGGCGTGAACTTGGTAGTTGCTTCGGACATGGATTGAAAGCATGTGCACCAATATTAACTAATGTAAAGCGACGTGCGTGGCATCGCAGAAAACCTTCCGCTGGCTGGGATCTCAGACGAGTAGAGCACAGCAGTAATTGCTAATACTTAAATGCGGTCAAGATATAGCAGCTGTGATCAGACGCCCAGACCCTATCGTCATAAGAAACATCATCATAATCACAACATCCCAAGCCTTAGATTTAATGAAATAGGGCACAGATATACTCATTGCCGTCAGATG
The DNA here is from genome assembly GCA_003211275.1 of Synechococcus sp. AG-673-A03. Taxonomy (GTDB): domain Bacteria; phylum Cyanobacteriota; class Cyanobacteriia; order PCC-6307; family Cyanobiaceae; genus Synechococcus_C. Next base: position 16,363 of record QCTE01000040.1, read on the forward strand.
AACTATTACACCAGTCACGACATCAAGATGAAGGGTTATGAAATATGCAGCAATAACTAATCCACTACCAATAATTCTCATTCGTTGAAGCAAGGCCATCATTTTTATATCATCATTTTTAGATTATCAAAAATCCTTGACAGCCAGTGCGGGAGTAATTCGTTAGGGATTACCGGCATCGGCGTGTGATATTGATTGAGGCAAGACAAACGCCTGAATTCATGAACGGCGGTAGTGGATCAGAAGCCACGAACACCCTCAATGCACTTTGTACTCGCCTTGGGTTGCCAACTCTGGATCACCCTGGAATTCTCCATGCACTGCTCCATGGAAGCTTGTGGGATTTTCTCCAGAGCAGCAGTGGTTCTATGAGCGCCGTAGGTTGCCCAGGTGATGACCAGCCAAGTGATGGGTTCCATGTCAATGCCAATAGTGGCTTGATCGTAAGAACCAAGAGCAGATCACTGTCCAGCTGGAAGCTGACAATGCGGACCGCGAAAGCCGTAACGGATATCC
>QCTE01000041.1 GCA_003211275.1 Synechococcus sp. AG-673-A03
TCAACTGGTCGGTTTGGTGGCGATGGCAGAACAGCTCGGCATGCCGGTTGGGTGCCACGTCCGCGACCAGCGTTTCATGACTCATTAGGGGAACGCTGAAAAAGGCGACTCCCGTTTCCATGCCAGCGCATCGGATGATTTCAATTGATTGTTGACTCGCCATGATATTCGCATTGATTCTGCATATCATCGCGACTCAATCGTTGGAGCTGATGTGTGCGTGAATACCCATTCAGCCAGTTGTCAGCGATTGATCATTCGCTGATTGAGCGATTCAAACGATGGCTGGTTCCAGCATCGATGGTGACATCAGCTTGAAGCCGGCGTCCTTGATCTTTTGGTTCGAAACACGGGCATTCATGCTGCGTTCGCTCGCTGCGCTGGAGTGGCTCCAGAGCACGGGAGGCAAGCCATCCTGATCGCAGATCAGAGTGGAGAGTTCCCGGCGACTGAGCTGCATGTCGTCGACCAGGTTGTAGATGCCTGTCAGTTTCTGTTCGGTTGCGAACTGCACACCTCTGGCGATGTCGACAAGACTGCTCCAGGCATTGATGGCATTGCCGTTCTTGGGCACCTGCTGGCCAGCGGCCTCGCGAATCATGCCCACCATGTCGCGGCCGGGTCCATAGATCCCGCCCAGCCTCAGCACACAGATCGAGGTGTCGGGGCGATCAATGTCGAGCATCAGTTCCTCCGCGGCCGCGAGCATGCTGTTTACCGGAGAGCCGGAGTCCACCACTGAGTGCTCCCACACCTCCTCTCCCTGTCTGTCCCCATAGACGCTGACGCTGCTGATGTAGGTGATGTGCAGGGGTTGTGTGCTGCTTCTGCGCCGCAGTGCGCCAGCCAGGTTGCGCATGCCGCGGGCGAAAACATCGCTGTAGCCATCGTTCTGTCTGGTGGGTGCCACGCTGATCAGCAGGCCCTGCAGGTCGGCAAGGAAGGAAAGGTCCGGATCTGGATCAGTGATGTCGAGCTGGCGGACGTCATCCATCAGTCGCCGCAGTTCGCGCACGTTCTCCACTGAGCGAGTGGTGGCAGTCACGGGCTGGCCGGCCCTTTTCATGCGCATGGCCACGGCGGTACCGACGTATCCGCTGCCGATTACACCGTATCCGTGGGTCATGATTGCTGTTCGTGTCAACCCTTTTTAACGGATCTTGACCTGCCACTGTTGCAGCGATGCCGACCGTTTGGCCGTTCTGTTTGTGCGGGCTTGCTGATGATGCACCATCCATGATTGGCTGCCCTGATTGCGATGTGCAGTCCATGGACGACGAGAACCTGATGCAGTTGGAGCGTCTGCGTACCGTTCTGGAGGTGGCCAGGCGCAACGGTAATCAGCTGTTTATCGACAACATCGAACGTGAGATCGCAGCCCTGGAACGCGGTGATTGCTCTCCCATCGTTGAGGAGTACCTCACTGAGGAGGAACGTTCTTGAGGCTCGGCTGTGCCCTATCAGATCCAATGGCGGCGCTGTGTAAAAGCGCCGCCACGCTGGTGCTGTTTGCGCATCCTTGCTCTGCGGGTCTCGGCAGCTACACCGAGCTTGACCGGGTCAATGGCTGGTTGATCGAGCGCAAGCAGGGAGCCGATGGTTCGTTGAGCTGTCGGGGGTTTCTGCCCTCAGGCGCGTCGTGGTTCAGCGGCAACATTCATCTCGATGCCGCTGGCGAGCTTGTGGTGCCGGCAGGTCGCAGCTTCGAAGCGGAGCAACAGGAACTCGAAGACGTGCGCGAGGCTCTGCAACGCTGCGGCTCTGATTTTCTCTATCTGCCGCTTTGAAGGCTGCTGATCAGCGGCCTTCAAACGTTGCGGACCGGCACAACAGTCATCCCCACTGGAGCCAGGGCGATCAGGGCCAGCTTCATGTGCTGAATCCCGAAGGGGATGCCCACGATGGTCACGAAGCAGGCCAGGGCTGAGGTCAGATGGCCGATCGCCAGCCACCATCCCGCCACCAGAAACCAGAGCACGTTGCCGATCAAGCCCAGAGATCCTGTGCCCAGATCCTCCCGGCCCCGCAGATCCCTGCGGTTCACGGCTTCCTGTCCGAAGGGCCAGAGCGAAAAACGCCCGATCACAAAACAGGAGCGAGCCCAGGGCAGCCCAACCACCGTGATGGCGCAGATCAGTCCGGCCAGCCACCAGCCAAGGGCCATCATCAGACCGCCGAGGACCACCCAGAGGATGTTGAGCAGGGAACTCAGCATGGCTCTCGCCTCGAGACTCGCGATCTCTCCACACAATGATCCGCTTTCACGCAAGTGCTGAGGATCGTGTTCAATTGCACCAGTTCATCAGCAGAGATGACCGCATCACCGGTGCAGCAGTTCCTTGAGTACCTGGGCCGTGATCCCGTCCTGCAGGTGAAGGTTCAGGCGGCTGTCACGGCGGATGAAGTGGCGCAGCTGGCCCAAGAGCTCGGTTACGCCGTTTCCGGCAGCGATCTGCTGATGTTGTCAGGCCGCAGCACAGCGGGGGTGCGCGTCACACGCGTTGATCACCCCGGCGAATATCCCGGCCGTTACTACTGAGTTCAGCTGTTTCACTCAGGCGCATTGGTCACAGACAACCGCTCGATCGTCTGGCAGCCTCCCTGAAGTCTGAGAGTTCAAGTGGCAGCCCGGTTTCTCAACAACGTTCGTGTCCGCTGCAAAGAAGGCTGCGAAGACAATTTCATTGCCGTAACCAAGCAATGGGTCAATCCCGACGGGATGCTGGATGCCTACTGGGCCAAGACAGGTGAACGCTCCTATTGCTTTGTCGGCCTCTGGGAGAGCGAGGAGAAACTCGTGGCTGCACGGCCTCAGATGATTGACCATCTCAATGCAGTACGCGACTTCTTTGAGGAGCTCTCACCAGTGCTTGGAGTCACTGACCCTGTCTCCGGTCCGGTCATCACCCACAAGCCTTGAAGCCGACGCATGAACAGAGGTGGAATCCGCTGATTGGTCTTGTCGTCAGCGGCGCTATTGCCTGTCTGCTGATTGCGACGATTGGTCCCAATCCTCTGCTGGTGGCTTATCTGTTGTTTGCGGGAATGGTCTGGCTGCTGTTGGCGACGGGAGTGCTGGATCAGTAATTGCCCTGATCGAAGGCTGAAGGGAAATCCTGCGGATTGCGATCGCTGGTGTGCTGTTGCCGGTACAGCTCCATCAGATGCTCAGAGGCTCGAACCGTGATCACGGCTCCGCTGTGTGCGGTGAATTTCAGGCACACGCCTCCCTCAGACTCCAGCACACACCGGGCCGTTGTGGTGTCTGAATCGATCGAGGCATCCAGCTCCGCCTTCGTGATGCGTTCCACCTCAATCTGATGCTGGGTGCAGTAACTGGCGAGAGCCGTCAGCTCGGCCAGGCCATTGATTCGGTGGCTCCGCTGATAAGGCTGCAGATCGAAACACATGCGCTGGCTGATTCGTTAAGTCATTCAGACGTTCCGCAAAACGGCTCGGATCTGCGTCAACGATGGACTCACCCGACGCTGCATTCCGCAATACGCCGTCGGGTTCGTCACGTGCGAACGCCCACCTCTGAACGGCCGCGGGGTGATCATGGCGAGCCGGCTGGTAGCGCTGTTGCATCACATGCACCGCATCGCCCAACAAATGCACCGCGTGCATCACTCCACGACGTAATTCATTGGGTCGTCTCCATTGAAGCTGCTGCATGGGGTCTGTGCCCGGCCGCCAGGGAGCATCGTTTCGGGAATCAAACCATCCTTGAACCCCTGGCAAAGTTCAGCCGGTGGTCTGCTGTCCACCCAGTCCTGGAAGTCGAAATCACTCCATGCCAGGAGTTGCGCGATCAACAGAAGCTCCTGCATGACATCCCTGGTTGATCTCCAGTGCTAGCTCGGCGAACACGTTGATGGTTTGTTGTGGCAAGCGGCTTGCACTGCGTATGGGTCAGGGCTGTTCGTTCTGCCGCTGTTTTGTGTAGTGCTGTCCTGGCCAGAAAAGCAGTTTGAAGTTCGGATAAACCGACAGGATTCCAAGTGTGATGATCAGCGACTGCACGCCCACAAACGGGAACACCTCATATCCCGGCATCAGGCTGCTCAAAACTGCGATGTAGAGCCAGTTTTTCTTCAAGCGTGGACCCAGATCTCTCCATCGCCTCCAGGTGATCGGCAAGAATAGAAAGACGTTTAAAATCTCACCAAGCAACCACACTCTGACAGCGTGATCTGTAGCCCATTTTGAGATTGCTGCTGATATTTCCTCGTAAGAGCTGCTGAAATAACCTCTAAAAACCAAGGCAAGAGCAACGAAGAAAATCAGGCCTGCAATCAGCGACCTGAAGATGGCGCTACCCCAGTAATCAATGCGACCCATCTCTCCTTCGAAAGAGAAGAAAGAAGGCTTCTCATGCTTCATATCAATGAGACTTCAGTTGTATGAACGCTACCTGAATCAACGCTGACAAGCCCACTGCTGCCTTGCCGGCTGCTTGTTTGTGCGTTGTCGCTCAGGCAGATGTTGCGTGAATCGATAGAGGCTGTCTGCAACAGCCCGGCCTTGAAGCGGCGATTGACGTCTCCTTCCGAGGCTCGCTGTCCTTGGGCTTCATGGATCTGAATCACGTCTGGAGTGCTCAGAGATACAGCGCCCATCAGTGTGATGGCGGCGCCGAGCAGGCCTGACTGGAAAGACATGGAACAGTTTGCGGTGGAGGAAACTCCGTTGCCATCACCATCCGCGTTTCCACCGATTCACGCGTTGACCTGAGGCAGCCACACCTGTGATGTTGCTCACAGCTGAGCAGCGTGCTCACTGGTCTCCATGGCTAGATGTCAATCATTGTGAGCCATCTCTGATCCACCCAAGCGCCGTCCACCAGTGGCGAGTTTGTACATTTCTTCGTGAATATCTTCAGACTCTTTTGCAAACCAATTCACGTCATAAGTAGTTTGTATTGTCTTAGGCCCAAGGTCTATGACTTGATACTCAAGAGTCATGAAGTCAAGGCCGCTCTTATAGCCAAGGTCGATAAGAACTTTGCCACTTTTGAATGGTAAGTTGACCCTGACTGTGCCTTGATTTAAAGAGACTTGGATTATTTTAGAGGATATGGAATGGTCCCCACTGATGTCTTTCATTCTGATGAAGAGTGCAGACTCAAAGTCTCGTTGGATCATTGATTTGCTTTCATCCCTGATCTTCCAATTGCAGATCAATTGATCAGAATGGACGTTGACTGCAAGAAAAGATGCGTCTGAATTGCTCTGCTGATTGGGCTTTTTGCTTTTGCTGGAAAATCCAAGTATGGATAGCAACCATCTCATATTTTTGATTTCAATCCTATTCCAACATTTTATACTTTGATGTCGGCCTGGATTTCTGACTCACACTTTACTTAATGCCTGCAGGCATTCTCGGCATGGCTGAAATTTACGCACCATGCCATGAGACCAGTTCATTCAAACGGTCATGAGCCGTCAGGAAGTCGAATCCTGATAAGCCACATCGCTGATGCAAGGGCATACTGCGGCTCACTGGGTCGTGATTAATGCATAATTTCTTGGAAGCCGGAGGGATAGGGATAGTCAAAGCCTTCGTCTAATTCCCTCACCAATTCTTCGGCTTTGTATAAATCACCACAAAATTGGCATTGCCCATCTGGATCGCAAACAACAAAACCCTCGTGATGTTTGTGTAAGGCAGTTCCCCTGGCAGTTCTGGCAAGAAGTGTTTGGGCATCCATAGAGTTGGAGCGGGTTGCCTTTTTGTCATGGCATTGACGGATCAGGCAGTGGCGTAACGATTCCTACCGGAATCAATATTCAGTTGTTGGATCGTCGCTTCGATCTTCCGACAAAACATCTCGCACCAATCACGCCACGTCTAGCGCGGCGTTGTTTGATCGCTGATTGGCAACCAGCCCTGTAGAGGAATCTTTGCCGCATTTTTAACACGATCGACGCCCCTTGAACGCATTCTTGCTAAGCATGGATTAAGCGAGCGAACGTCAACAGTCATTCTTCTTTCATGAACTCTGCAATTCCCAACTATTACAGTAAAAAGATTCTATATAGTTTATTGTTTGTACTTAGAATTTTTATTTTCATAGCTGCTGTGACGATGGTAGTGATTGAGATCCGCGAGGCGTATTTATTTAAGGATATTTTGCATCTTGCTCTGTTCTCAATCTCTTTTCTTGTTTGCAGCCTTCAGATCGCTATTAGTCGCCATAAAGTTGTCATGAAAAGCCAGGAAAGGGCAAGGCGCTTTTTCATGATGGCTCTATTTAGTATGACTGCTGCTTTTTTGGAACTAGTTGACCTTGGGTTTGATCAAATAGTTGATAGGCTAAGCGGTGTTCAGGCATTCCTCCCTTGGTACCAGAGTATTTGCATTTTAGAAAGTATTTTTGGAATCACTGCAATCATGATGCTCGCATACTCGCTGGATAGAATGTTGGTTTCACTGCGCTCAATTGCCATTGAATATAAAGCGATTAGTCTTTGATTTGTTCAGTTCCAGGGGATTGGCAAGTCTGCTTTTGGCGGGACGTGAGATGTGGGTTTGATTGATTTCGGCGATACTGAAGAGGTCCAAGAGGGATGATTTTCTCTATGCAAGCCAAGATTATGAAGGTTGCAACTTTTGTTGCTATCGCAGCCATGGTGCTGGCGAAGACATTGTCGTTTGAAGCACAATTTATTGAATGATTTTGTCGACCAAAACATCATCAAAATATACCCGCACCTTGTGAAACATTTTACCATCAAACTCTAATATCCAAACATACTGGTTGTTGTAAGGCTGCCCGTTTTTAGCAACAGCCTTGGAAGTCATCTCCAGCACAGCGAAGGAGCCATCAATGATGACATTGTTAACGCTCCACTGAATGCCACCGTCTAAAGAGGACTTTAGCCTTGAAATTGCTTTATTGATAAAGTCATTCCTAGATGTATAAACACCAGCGAGGACACTTGAGCCTGTGATAATCCATTGCACATTCTCTGCTATGAAATTGGTTAGAAACTGTTCAATAGCGCCAATTTCAAGCAAACGAATTGCATTGTCAACGTAATTACGGGTTACCTGCATTGCACCAAGTGCAGAACGAAGATTAATTGTATAGGGTCTTGGAAGGATCTTTATCGTGCAACTTGCTTTGGAATATCACCGACTTAGGCGATTGCAATGCATGGCGTTATAGAGAGGTTCAATCTTCAAGCTGCAGTAATGCAATGTCTCAAAGAATTGGAGCTACAGCATTAGAAAGCGTTTTCCACTAATCCTTTGTCGGAAAACCTGATGCCATGAAAGCGAGGATGAGAGCTCCACAAGACCCGAAGGGCAAAGCAGGGGGCATTGCGTCATCGCTTTGATCTCTCGACAAAACACCTCTGGAGGATGGTTTCACCGGCCCCCTCGTGAGCTGAACCGTTTCAGGCACTGTGTTCTAAGCCATTCACCAGAAGATCACCAGAACGTCTCGGTGTCTTCACCAGAGCTGTGTAGTGGGGGTCACCAGAAGCGCTGAGACCTTGAAGGAGTCGAGGGGGCGCCCCCCCCCACCATTCCCTCTACAAGCCATGTTGATGAAGTCCGCTTTCGTTTATGCCCTCTCCCTCACGCTGGGCATAGCTGCTGTCACGCATGCAAAAACCCTGTTGATCGAGCAAGCACCTCACCAGACCATCGAAGCTCAGGAATTGGTTTATCGCACTGGTCTTCCGAGGAGGCGCCATCGCATGAGACCCAAGTTCAGCTCTGTACCCGAACAGTGGGTCCGTTGGACTGTGTGACTTGGTGAAACTGCAGGCTTTGCCTTCCTGATCGTTCAGTAACCAGCCAGCGGGGAATGGAAATTGGCTCACGGATAGAAAAACAGTCGGTAGTTGATCGCACATCACGAACAAGCTCACTGGAGGTGAATGCATATTCGGGAACGCCCGCCTCCCGAATACACCAAAACTGCTCCTGAAAAGGGGCTTTTTTGTGACCAGCACTGGCGTGCCTCCATCCCGATTTCAGCCGGAGTAAGTGGCGATGGCGGTGCTCATCGTCAAAAGCCTGCACGCTTGCAGTTGGCTTCGATTTGGTCGAAATTCGGATCCTCGATCGTTAAAACCTTTGCGCAGAGTTCCCGCGTGGAGTTGTCAAAGGTTTTCACCCGCTCCATCTCGATGAACTGATTAGCGATGAAGACGCCGCAGGTGATTGCAGCGACGTGCTTCAAAAACTGACCGATCTCGTAAAGGGTCGTTTTCATCTAGCGGTGGGGCCTTGTTGGACATGAAGCCACATTGGCGAACCAAGCAGGGGGGCCGCCAGCGATCAGGCAGCTGAACGATCGCTGCTTTTTGCACTAGTTCTTGCACTAATCGCAAATCACAAGCAGGAATTTGAGGGCAAGATTTCGCTCATATTGACTGCAGCATCGGGCTTTCATAAAGGCCTAGCTCACCTCTACGCCTTTGCCGCGGTAAAAGGCGAATCGCTCACGGATCTGATCAGCCTCAGGCTTAGGCGTTTCGTAACTCCAAACGGCGTTGGTGATGGCTCTGCCATCCAGAACCACATCCCAGTAGCGGGCCGTCCCCTTCCAACCGCAAACCGTGGTGTGGCTGGAGTCACGGAAGAACTCCTCACGCATTGCCGAGCGGGGGAAATAGGGATTGCCATCCACCATCACGATGTCGTCGCTTTCAGCAAGCACTGTTCCATTCAGAACCGCTTTCATAGGCTTCACCCAGACCATCGACAAGTCGACAACTTATCGACCCGCCACTTGGGCCGACCTTGTATGGAGACGAGACAACAGCAAATCCACTGCACTTTTAATCGCGGTGAGCAATGGCGGTTGATCACGGCAACCAAGTCACAACAGCAGAATGAGATCTGATGAATGTTCTCCATGCGCCTGGTTGCCTCGCTGCTGGCTCTCTGCATCGCCCTGCTGCTGCCGGACAAGGTTCAAGCCAGTTCTTTGGAGATTGATATCTACAGCATTTCAAAGGACGGAATCGGCGAGTCGATTGGCACCGTTCTGGCCAGCGACAGTCAGAACGGACTTGTGATCACGCCATCCCTCACCAGCCTGAGCGAAGGCGAGCATGGTTTTCATCTGCATGCCGGCACGTCCTGCCAGGCGGCTTTCAATGATGAGAAAGTGAGCATCGCTGGGCTTGCAGCCGAAGGACACTGGGATCCCGACGACACCAAGACGCACAGCGGTCCTTTCGGCGACGGACATCGTGGTGATCTCAGTCGCCTGGTGGTCAATTCCGATGGAAGCACCACCACCGAAGTTGTGGCTCCGCGGCTGAACATTGCTGATCTGAGAGGGAGGGCTCTGATCGTGCATGCAGGAGGAGACACCTACAGCGACGTTCCCCCACTCGGCGGTGGAGGAGCTCGCATCGCCTGCGGTATTGCAGGATGAGCGGTAGACGTCCCTTCAGAAACTGCTCTGGTTCTGACCGGCGAAACGCCCTTGATAGTTCTCTTCGCCATCCAGTGTCTGGAAGATGAACTGACAGATGGCCGTACCTGGATGAACGGCAAGAGGAGCAGGTCCGAAATTGCTCATTTCCAGCACCTGTTGGCTGTCGATTCCAGGCCCCATGAAGGGTGCACTGATATGCACCATCAGACCCAGACGAGCAAATCGGCTGCGACCCTCAAGCCATCCACACAGTCCAGGGCCAAGCCTCAAACGCTCTTCAGTGATCCCGAGGATGGTTTCACCCGGCATGATCAGGATGTGCTCTCCTTGTGCGATGTCGACCTTGTCGGTGAACGAGCGATAGTCGGTGTGTTCATTCACATCGACAATTTCGTGAACTTTGCGAAAGACCCGAAAACTGCAAGCCAGCGTGAGATCGACTGAGGCAGGACCGACATGCTCCGGAATAAACGGAGTGATGGTGATGGCGCCACTGTCGATCGCCCGCAAGATCGCCTGACGCCCGAGAACGGCCATGAAAAGGATGTCTGGCCATCCAGGCTATGGACAACTGGCCGCTGCGGCCAGTGAGAAAGACAGAAAATACGTGAGCCGAAAGTCTTTCCGTTTCAACCCCAGCCAATCGCAGCCACAGCTCAACGCTGCTGAGACTCTCTAAAGGCCTGAAGTTTGTCGATGTCCTTTTCCTGATCGATCGAATAATCAGTGAGGATCAATGCCTTCCCAATCGTGCCAAGGGCGTATTCAATCCGATCAAGATCTGCACGACCCTGTTGATCAGCCCGAGCAGTGCGAATCACTGAAGGGGTGAGCTGGTCGGCCAACTGCTCGATGGCTTCAGCAATGGAGCTGGCCTGGCTGAGGGGGTCACTGGAGCCCACGAAACAAAGGAATGCGGATCTGCACTGATGATGCCAACAGCTGGCAACAAAAAACACTGCTCTCGTGAATCAACGACTGTGCCAGCGATTCCAAACACGTCGATGCCAAGGCGTCACATCTTTGGGTGCAACGTTGTCCACCCGTTGCGTTCGGTCAATCTGATCGATTTCCTCACGGAGCTGCCTGAGCACAGGAATCAATAGAACCGCTGCAATCAGTCCCACAACGAGCAGCACCGGCAGAAGCGTCACCATCCAGATCGTGACGATGACCAGAGCAGCAAAGCTGATCAACTGTTGAATCCAAGGGGGGCGACTGCGCCCAGGCAGTTGCTTCATGCGCTGCGGAGCGGAGTGATCAACTGTCAAGGAGAACACAGGATCAGGTCACAAGACAAGACTGCTGAGGATTCAGCTGTATTCGCCGGGAGGCTGGCGTTTTGACACCGTGACACGTCCCACCTTCTGACCGGAGAAACGCAGGAGCTCATCACCGGCGAATTCATAGCCAAGACCGGCAGCGATTTTGGCCACATCATCAGCAGTCGATGAGGCCAAAACAGCATCTTTCAGGGCTGGATCGCTCTGCATCAGAACCAGAAATGCCTTCAACTGATCGAGAGCCATGCACATCAGCAACCTGGTTGATCATCGCCTGTAGCGGCATCCATCGGAAACAGCAGCACTGAAGATGCCCAATGTTCACGAGAATGTGATGTTTTTTGCATCAACAACAAATGGATCTAATTAGATTACTTGAAACTCACGATTTTAATGAAGTTTAGCCTTCCCTCGCTGCAGGAGTTAAAAAAGAAAATCGACAAAACTTTGTTAAGCACTAAAGCTTATGCTGCAACTTTGCTGGTTTTCAATGTCGCTTACATTTTTCCAAAATTTACCGAAGCTTCTGATCCTTCGAGCATCTTAATTGCTGCAATTCCTCCGGCTTTTATTGTCTCTGTTGCCATTACATTCGCAAGAGACCAATACATAAAAAATACACTCATTCGGAGATTGATGGAAGATTCGTATATACCGTCAGTCTACAAGAGCAATATCGACCTCAGAGCACTTGAAAATCCAACACCTTTGAAAAAGGAGAGAGCTAAGACCAGGCAATGGATTGAACTCAACATTCTCGACCGAATCAGCAGTCAATAAGTATCAAACATCCGCAAACACTCTTCGTCTTGCACAAGCCTCTTCCTAAATTTCCGAGAACATATGTAAAATTTTCAGTCAGTCAAATCCAATCAGTCTCAAGCGATAATTCAGCCATTAGTCAGCGGCTGTAAGCAGTAGTTGTTCCAATCAGTCACCAGATGAGACGGTCAAAGAGCGATAAATCTGCTAAATGATGATGAATGATCACCAGACGTTCAATGCTCCAGGGTCGATACGAGCACAAAGGCATGGCTTATGTCATTAAAGAAATGACCGGTGGCCCTGGATATCTTGTGCTTGGCTCCCCCAAGGGACACCTCAAGCAACTGGGCAGAGAATATCCATCCCTGAAGGCTGCTGATGCTGCAGCACGACGTGCCATCGACCAGATGCTTGCAGAAGCCCAGTAAAAAGCCCTCTCAAATGGAGGGCTTTCTCTGCAGGTGGGCCTAAGCATGGTAGAAATACTTAGTGCTGGACTGTGGCTGTTACACCTGCTTCAGGGCCAATAGCTCGATCGGTGGATCACACCCAGGCTTTCAGAGGTTCCGGGAAGCGATCGCGATAAAGCCTGGAGAGACTCAATGATCCAGAACCGGCGATGCCAATCACCAGAAACATGAACAGGTAGAGCGCTGAGGTCTCAAATTCGTAGTTGTGAGCTTCAACAACGCTAAATGGAGCACCCTGCAGACCGGTGTCGAGAAAATGGAAGGTCATCGCGAACAACATGGTCGACAACAAGCCAATCACAGCAGGACGAGTGGCGATGCCGAAAATGAGGACAACAGATCCGATGATTTGAGTGTAAGCAGCCAGATATGTCCAAAGAACATGGTCAAACGGCAAAAAAGAAAAATACTGATCAACAATAAATGAAGTAAATCCAACAGGATCCTGCAACTTCTCAAAACCATGATGAATCATCAGAACACCTGCTGAAACACGCAGAATCAGTAAGCACAAGTCTGAGGAAAATTGATTCGTCGTTTCTTCACTCATGACTTTCAGACAAACAAAAACTTGCCTATCCTACTCTTGATCAAAGCCTGTCCGTTGTCGATCCACGCAAGGGGACAAGACGTCCGGCAGAGGTGTGCTGGTGAAACCATCCCTAGTGCTCACCAGCCCAACCTGCCTGATTCGAATTGAATGGAGAAACCGCCATCAATCAAATCAATCCAATTGCGGATCAGCAATCGGCACTACAACCATCGGACACACAAACTGATTGGACTGAAATGAATGAGACCAGATCAAGTGTCGCGAGTGGCCGGACCCGTGTAGCAATGCGTTGAAACAGAAGAACCCATCAAAGACTCAGGTGCTTAAAGCCAAAAACATCTATAGAGAGTATCAACTGGCACGCTGGAGCAAGCTTATGCGCACGTAAATTGTTTCTATGAATCAAGTCAGATTACAGCGCCTATCCGAAGAATATTTCCTAATGACCCATCCCGACGGGACATGGGAAATCATTCATGGAGACCGCATCAGCACACTTCAACAGCCATAGCCATTGGCAGCTTGAAGCAATCTCAAAGACAAGGAGCGTAGACAGATGCTGCCAACCTTTGTTTGGTCAGGAGAAGATATTGACCGGCTGGAGCAATGGTGGTCCAATCGCATCGAACAGCTGATTGCCATGAAACAACCACTGGCTGCATCAGCTCTCTTTGATGAGTTCCAACTGGAGCAGCGAAGCAATTTCACTCATCCTGACTGACTTTTGATACACTGAATAGATGACCGCTTGATTGTTGACAGTGGAAAGACTCTACGGCGAAGACAAAAAAAAGGCTCTATCAATTTTTTACGACAATTTCTGCGAGGAAATTGATCAACTTTTCTTGAATAAATTTCAGGAACTTTCAGACCTGAATGTGGGAGAAGGTGAAACGACCAGGATTGTTGGACGTCTTCTGAATGCGAAAACCAATGTGACTGATCAAATCAGAGGTTGATGCAGCAGAGCGATTGGTGATCGTCTTAATAAGATGATCAAGAGCGATCAGGCTGAGCTTCAACCCAATGAATAGTCATGATCGAGACTGGCAGGATTGAAAGCAGTGATTGAAAGAAGCGCTAAATTGACTGTGGTGATGAACTGAGAGCTTGGAGACTCCAAAACAAAATCAAAAATCGTCTGTCTGGACTTGGTTGCTCCAACCACTGGACAAACTCAAAAGGCGAGTTGCCGTGGTTCCCTCAGTCAATGACACGGTCAGTGCCATGAAAGATATTGGTGTCGACCTCACCAATGACGTCAATCAAGAATGACGCTGAGCAGGCTGCTCATTCAATGAGATCTAGAGATTGGCATGCCATCCAAACCCCGTAATCGTGTTGGCGAAATCTATGGCCGGTTGACCGTCGTTCGCGCATCCGAACGCCGCACCAAAAGTGGTAATGCCTATTGGTGGTGTCGTTGTAGCTGTGGCAAAGAAAGAGAAGTGCCAGGAGACAAGCTTTCAACCAACACAGCCCGCAAAAAACCAGTTATCACGGCTTGTCTGTCCTGTTCCAAGGAACTGCAGGTTGAGGGTGTCTGCGCCAAAAACGATCGTGAAGAACGACAGAGACGTGAAGAAGCAAAACGTCAACGTGATGCATTGCAGGGGCATGTGCCGGATCGTTGGCTAAGACTCCCACTGACTGACGCCCATGCTCGCGAGCTGGGTCAGGTTCTGTTTTTTCGTGGAACGTCTTGCCTGCGAGGTCATCTGGCCCCGTATCGCATTAATGGAGGTTGCCTGGCTTGTTCAGGCCAAACACCTTCAGCTCACTCGGTACTGATCGCAAACAGTCCAAACTCAGCTGAAAGGGGGGAATGAGAAGAACCAGGATGCACAGCTTGTCAGAAAATCAGAACCTGGTCTGATCAAAGACCTGACTCAGGCACGCCCTCTGGCTATCAAACCAGCAAGGGTTCAAAAGACCATGACAAGATTTGTGCTGAGGAATGGTGAGGTATTCGAGTCTGAAAGAGATCCCTCTGATTTTGACACTTTTTGCTATGGAAAAAATGAGCAGGAACAAACCTGTCATCTCCTCTCATTCCAATCAGAGATAGCCTTTTTAATGGTGTTGGGTGATGACCTCAACCTCCGCTACGAGCCGGTTCAAACTAAAGGCTGAAGCGCTGATCAAGTATTCGATGATGACATCTTGGTGTTGTCTTATGAACGCCAGTTGTGCATCGATCAGGAGAACTCGCTAGAAAAGTTGCATGAATGACACCAACAAAAGACGAGCCCTTGAAGCTCTGATCGAGAGAGCCGCCGAAAACCTCAATCTCAGCGAAGAGGAATCCAAGGCTTTGATCGCACCGATTGCTGAGCAATTCAAGCGACGCGAATCCGTCAACTGAATCACTGAATGCGTTTCTGCTCCAGCTCACGCAAGGATTCATAAGCAGCCCAGAGACCTTCTGTGACTGTGCAGCTATGGCTTTGATCGCAGACCCTGTACTGACCACCTCCCAGAGCATCGATGGTGGATCCTTTTGATGTCAGGCAGATGCGATTGGATTGAGCCATTGAGATGCAGATTCGCATCTCTTGGTCTACAACTGCGAAATTACACCAATCAATCAAATGTTAATGATCTAAATTATTCCCTTTGATGAATATTAGGGCCTGAACCCTCCAGCCGACTCCGAGATCAGTGGTGATCCATCCAGTTTGACGCGCAACTCGCGCTCTAAAAGAACGTCTTGCCAGCAATCCACAAATCAAAGGGTGCCGTGGCAGCCTCAGACATGGCCAGATAACAGGTTGTGACCATACCCATAAAAGCAATGCCAACCCCAGTGACAATCAGCGACTCGTACAGTTTCTGTGCTGCCCTTGTCTCAGGACTTGGGAAGACGTGACGACGGGCCATACCTACTCCTGAATGGGATTATTCTGGCCACCTATGACATCAAAGAGCAACACTAAGAAGCAAAGATTTGCAAGTCCCAACCATGTAACTTTCGCTTTACCTTGTAAAGGCCGCGTTACGTTTGCGGTAAAGCGTCAATGCTTAGCGCAAGATCCACCGTATTTACGCGAGAGAATTAACAAAAATCTCACAATCAACTGTCTTGACAATCAAGCAGACTGCTTCTCAATGATGAGGCACTTTGTGACTCAGTGATGACGGATCAAAGACTGATAATCCTTCTGCAAGAAGCGGAAGAGCATCTCCTCAGGCAGAGCTGCCGCAGTCGTTATGAGAGATCAGTTGTACGCCTTCCTGACAGCAGGCGAAACATTTGGCTTAAAGACGACAAGCGCGCTGCTTAATCAACGCTGATCTGGTCTCCTTCATGCCTCGGTTCATTGACCCGGGAGACCCACTTGATGTCAGGCGACAGGTGCGAACAAAAGAACCGCTCCAGGACTGAAGCGGTTCACCCCTCAAGCCAAGCGATCCCCATCACCCGGCCGTTTGCACCACATCTTGTGGTACTTGAAGGAGATGGTAGTGCGAGAACGGCACATGTGGAGTCGCTAAAGCTGCTCTTCAGGTTTGAGTGAACTATTAACAGTCTTGAAACACTTTGGGGCAAAACTCTGCATCTAGCGTCTCAACGACCTAACTTTGAAGACCCCATCACCCGGCCTGCCCAAGTGGCAGGCTTTTTTGTTGAGCAGCACTAGCGGTGGGGTATGACCAGGCATCATTCGTCTTGAACCGGAGTGGGCAGCATTTTCATGCACACAAAAAAAGGCCCAAAGGGCCTTCAGTGGGTGTGAGGAGTTGGAATCTCTGTGAGGAGAACCAACTGAACGAGTTCTAGCAGCTCCTCTGTGCCATTCAAGAGACCGGCATGCCAACAAGTGGCACTGTGCCACTCAAATGGCTAAATTTATCTTGTGAGGAGAAAAGCTCACGTGGTGGAAACAAGGACACACTCACGTTGATCTTTCAGAGCCCCTGCCTTCGGCGGGGGTTTCTTTTTGACCATCAAAACCAGATGTAGCAAGTTCTTCAACGC
>QCTE01000042.1 GCA_003211275.1 Synechococcus sp. AG-673-A03
AGACCAGCTTCGGCATCACCACTGGACGGCCTCTCGATGTGGCCCGGCAGCGTTTCGCGGAGCTTCATCTGCCTGACCCGCAGGTCTGGATGACCCAGGCGGGCACTCAGATTCACTACGGCCAAGAGGAGCATGCGGATCGCTTCTGGCAGGCTCAGATCAGCGTTGACTGGCAGCGCGAGTCTGTGGAGAAGACCCTCTCTGATCTTGGCGATCACATCAAACTGCAGAAACCTGAGCACCAGGGTCAGTTCAAGGTCAGTTATCTGCTGGAGCAACCGGGCCCCTCCGTGTTGCCGCTGATTCGCCAGCGTTTGCGCCAGAGCGGCTTGCCTGCAAGGCCTCAATTGCGCTGTCACTGGTTCCTTGATGTGCTTCCCATGCGGGCCTCACTCAGCGAGGCGATTCGCTTCCTATCGCTGCGCTGGGGTTTGCCTCTGGAACACATTCTTGTGGTGGCCAGTCAGCAGGGGGATGCGGAGCTGGTCCAAGGTCTGCCGGCGGCTGTGGTGACTGCCGATCATGACCCCTGTCTCGATGGCTGTCGCCATCAGCAGCGGGTGTATTTCGCCAATCGGTCGCGCTTGATGGGCGTGCTGGAGGGTCTCCAGCACTACCGCTTCCTCAACGCACGGTCCCGATTGGATTAGGCCTCGATCTGAAGGGTCACAGCAGCAGCGCTGCGATCGGCCCTCGCCTGAGCATCAGCTCGGTGGTCGCCGCAAGCCAGAGCCACGCCCATGCGCCGGCCAGGGCGGGCCTCCTCTTTACCAAACAACAACACCTGAGTGTCGGGTTCGCTCAGGGCTGACTCCAGTCCACTGAAGCTCACCAGGCTGCCATGGCGGTCGGCGAGGATCACCCTGCTAGCAGCCGCTGTGGCACAACGGATTGTTGGGATCGGCAAACCAAGTACAGCTCTCAGATGCAGTTCGAACTCACTGAGGTTCTGGCTGATCAGAGTGACAAGACCTGTGTCATGGGGTCGAGGGGACAGCTCTGAAAAAATCACCTCGTCACCGCAGAGAAAAAACTCCACTCCGAACAGACCAGCACCGCCCAGGTTGTCGGTCACAGTGCGGGCCATGGTCTGCGCCTGGTGCAACTGCGCTTCGCTCAGCTGGGCCGGCTGCCAGCTGCATTGATAGTCACCATTGGCCTGTTCATGTCCGATCGGTGGACAGAACACGGTGGAGCCGTCGCGTTGGCGGATGGTGAGCAGAGTGATTTCCTGATCAAAGTGCAGGAACTCCTCCACGATCACCTGGTTAGAGGTGCCACGTGCATTGGCCATGGCCGCCTCCCAGGCCTGATCAAGATCCTCGGCGCTTTTCACCACGCTCTGCCCTTTCCCGGAGGAGCTCATCACCGGTTTGACAACCACCGGCCACCCCAGCGGTTCTGCAGCGTTGTGCAGGTCTTCGGCACTGGAGGCATAGGCGAAGCGAGCGGTGCGCAGCAGAAGCTCTGCTGATGCGAGGTCGCGGATTCGATCACGATTCATCGTCACGGCAGTGGCGCGGGCCGTGGGAATCACGGTGATGCCTTCGTCCTCCAGTTCGGCCAGTGCATTCACGGCCAGAGCTTCAATTTCTGGAATCACCACGCTGGGCCTGTGGCGTCGCACCACCTCCATCAGTGCCTCAGGCTCGGTCATGGGCAGCACCTCCGCCAGATCTGCCACCTGCATGGCCGGTGCCCCGGCATAGCGATCGCAGGCGATCACCCTGCAGCCCAGCCGCTGGGCGGCAATGGCCACCTCTTTGCCCAGTTCACCACTGCCTAACAGCATCACGGTGGCGGGAAACGTCGTCATGGCCTTTTTCAGGGCAGCATGGATTGATCCTCGCTCCACGCCTGATGCTCCCATCACTGAGCTTCATTCCCGTCGCATTCACGACGGCTGGAGATGCTGCTGATGGGCTGATCTTCGGCTGGGAGATCGCGACAGTGCAGAAATGGGCCTTGATCTATCTGGGTGCGTCGCTGCTGGCGTTTGTCATCGTCTGGCTCGTTGGAGCTCTGCGCACGAGGGTCTGAGATCCATCAGCATCACGGTTCGAGGTCGTGCATCAGGGTCAGTTGGCGCTCCGCTGGTTCCTCGTTCACAAAGCCCCACGACTGGAAGATGTCAGCATCCGTGTGGGTGATGTGTTGAGAGCCATTGCGCTGTTCCAGCACGAATCCTCTGTCGGCCATACGGCGCATCAGGCTGGCGGCCTCCTCGAAGCGTGAGGCCATTGCCTCAAGGCTGGCGCAGTCGGCGGTTAGACCTGCTTCCTTCCAGGTGAAATAACTCATTGTCAGCCTGCTCAGGTGGGGCGGAGAACGATACCCAGCATGACCAGCCCTGCTGTCGCGAGCCAGAACATCGGCACCACGACCTGCTCAGATGTTCCTCCCAGTTCGAAATGGTGATGGAGAGGGGCCATTCGCAACACCCGGCGTCCCACACCATCCGGCCCCTTGGTCGCCTTGAACACCCACACCTGGATGATCACCGACAGCGATTCAGCCAGGAAAACACCACCCATCAGCAGCAGCGGCCAGAGGCTGTTGGACAGCAACGCCACGGCACTGAGTGAAGCACCCATCGCCAGGGAGCCCGTGTCCCCCATAAACACGCGTGCCGGGTTGCGGTTGTGAATCAGAAAGCCGAGCCAGCAACCGGCCATCGCCATGCAGAAGGCTGCCATCGCAGGGTCACCCTCGTTGCCCCGCAGCATCAACTGCAATCCCAGACCTGTGAACACGAGTGCCCCGCAGCCTGAGGCGAGGCCGTCCAGTCCATCGGTGAGGTTGGTGGCGTTGCTTTCCGCAAGGAACACAAACAACCCCAGTGGCCAGATCAGCCAGCCAAAAGCAATCACCATCCCGAAGGGCAGGTTCACCGTGTCAGGGATCCATCCCTGCCAGGCTGACCAGCCCAGAAACACCATGGCTGCTGCACTTTGCAGCAAAATTTTCCCTCTGGGTTTCAGGCCTGTGTTGGTGCGTTTGGTGAGGCTGCTCCAGTCATCGATGCCACCAATCACCATGTAGGCCAGCGTGACCAGACCAACAGCCAACAACTGGGCGGCGCTGCGTCCTTCCCAGCTGATCAGGCATCCTGCAATCACGCCGACGGGGACCACCAGCAGGCCACCCATCGTTGGTGTGCCGGATTTACTCTGATGCGCCTCAGGACCTTCGGTTCGGATCACCTGGCCCATCCTCAGTGCCCGCAGTCGCGGTGTTCCCCACCAGGTCACAACGGCAGAGATCAGCGTGGCCGTGAGCAGTGGCAGGCTCAGCAGGCTGTTGGGAATCCAGCGGTCTGATGCAAAGGCCGCCATCACGACGGCCATGATCAACACAGCAGCGGGAACACGTCCGTCGAGACGAGTGGATCGGTCTGCAGAAGCGCTCAAGTCCCGTGGACGAATCGCAGGGGACCTTAAATCAGTCTTCCCAGTTTTCTTCGTTCTCTTCCTCGGCCTTGTAGTCCTCTTTCTCGCCCATCAGCGCGGAGAGCTCTTCCTCTTCCACCGTGCTCACCTCTGCTGAACTGGACTCCTCGTCCTCCACCAGGCGACCGCTGGTTTCAAGCCAGCTCAACAAATCCGGCTCCTCGCGCAGCGGAAGCACCGGTGCAGGCTCTTTGCGTCCGTAACGGGTCAGGGCCGGGTTGACGTTGTCGAGGCCGCTCAAGTCCGTGAGAGCTGAGGACAAGATCTTCAGAGCCAATCCATCATCATAGAAGACCGCGCATTTTCAGTTCTTGAAGAAAGCGGCGATTCTCGCTTCCGTCTGGGGAATCTCTCTACTGATCAGTGCGCTTCTGCGTGTCTGGGGACAGCAGCATCCACAGCCTCTGCAGCCCAGTGCTGTTCCTGTGCTGGCTCTGCTGTTCGTGCCTTCAGGGCTGATGGCCGGATGGCTGCTCTGGTCGTCCCGCGGGAGTGGAGAATCGGAGTAGTTCCGATACAGATCAGGAGTCCGCTTGATGGGACGCGCCAAGAAGGTTGTGCTCGCGTATTCCGGAGGTGTGGACACCAGTGTCTGCATTCCCTACCTCAAACAGGAGTGGGGAGTTGACGAAGTGATCACCTTCGCTGCAGACCTCGGTCAGGGTGATGAGCTGGAGCCGATTCGCCTGAAGGCTCTGGACGCTGGTGCAAGTCAGTCTCTGGTTGGTGACCTGATTCAACCTTTCATCGAGGAGTTCGCTTTTCCAGCGATCCGTGCCAATGCGTTGTACGAAGGCCGCTATCCACTGTCCACAGCTCTGGCCCGTCCGCTGATCGCCAGACGCCTCGTGGAGGTGGCGCGGGAGGTTGGCGCCGATGCCGTGGCCCATGGCTGCACCGGCAAGGGCAACGATCAGGTGCGCTTTGACGTGGCGATTGCTGCCTTGGCTCCTGATCTGAAGGTGCTCACACCGGCCCGTGAATGGAGAATGAGCCGCGAGGAGACCATTGCTTACGGCGAGCGTTGTGGGATCCCCGCTCCAGTGAGCAAGAAGTCCCCCTATTCCATCGACCTCAACCTGCTGGGCCGCAGCGTCGAGGCGGGTCCGCTTGAGGATCCGATGGTTGCGCCCCCGGAGGAAGTGTTTGCGATGAGCGTGTCCGTGGATGCGGCGCCGTCTCAGGCTCAGGAGATTGAAATCGGCTTCGAGGCTGGTAACCCTGTCAGCATTGGTGGCGTGCAGCTGGCTCCGGTCGAGCTGATTCGTGAAGCTAACCGGCTGGCCGGAATGCACGGCATCGGCAGGCTCGACATGATCGAAAACCGGGTGGTCGGCATCAAGAGCCGAGAGATCTATGAAACTCCTGGTTTGCTGCTGCTGATTCAGGCCCATCAGGAACTGGAGAGCCTCACACTGGCTGCCGATGTGCTGCGCACCAAGCGACAACTGGAGATGCAGTGGGCGGATTTGGTGTATCAGGGCCTCTGGTATGGACCGCTCAAGGAAGCGCTTGATGGATTCATGGATCGCACTCAGACCCACGTGAATGGCATGGTTCGCCTTCGTCTGCACAAGGGCAATGCCATCGTGACGGGGCGCAGGTCCAGCGACAGCAGCCTCTACGTTCCTGAGATGGCCTCCTATGGCAGCGACGATCAATTTGATCACCGAGCAGCAGAGGGTTTCATCTACATCTGGGGGCTGCCCATTCGGCTCTGGTCGGCAGCCCGACGTCGTTAGTGATGCGTGAGTCGCGGACTGAATCAGGCGGCGTTCCGATCGGATCGCCGTTGATGGTTCTGTCTTGTGTTGCGCCAACGTTCCAGGAAGGGAATGGGGATGTCGCTCAGCGGCTGGGAAGGCTCCTCAATCAGGGGCAAAGCAGGTTCACCCAGCATCTGCTGCGCTCTCGCCAGCAGCCGGTAACGCTCCATCAGTGGTTCGAGGCGTTGCTGAAACTTGCGCTCAAACAGCTCTGGAAGCTCACTCAGCAGTGACTCATAACCCTCGATCATCTGCTCAAGTTCAGCGATGCGCGCTCGCAGAGCATCGCTTTCATATTCGTGCTCCCGTTCAGCCTGCACCACATCCATTGATGGGTTCCAGAGAGGCAATGGTGCCTGATGGTCGGCTTCCTGAGGCTGCATGACCGAACGGTATCGCCCGGTCAGCAGTTGATCAATGCCCCTGCTTCAAGCGGATGCTTCGGCTGTTTCAGGCTGTGCTGCGGGTTCAGTGCCTGGAGCTACGCGGGGAGCCGGCAGAGGTCCGTCTTGCTTGACGGTGAGATAGCGGATGACGTCTTCGCTGAGGCGCATGGCTTTCTCAAGAACAGCAACCTGCTGTCCATCACCGTTGTGGCTCAGTTGAACGTAGATGCCTTCCTTATGCTTCGCGATCGGGTAGGCGAGGCGACGCTTGCCGCGCATCTGGTTGTCCAGAACATCAGCACCGGTTTCCACCAGGATGTCGCGGTACTTGGTGAGATGAGACTCGACTTCCTCTTCCGGAATGTCCGGACGAAGGATGTACATGGTCTCGTAGTAAGGCGTCTGGGTCATGGAGACAGATCCGACAGGGACTGATGGCTCACTACGTGAGCGACGGATTCAACAGCCTATCTCCTTGGGGTTGACACTCTCAGTAGAGCTGCATGCGGACCGCCTGGCTCAACCCGGGAAGATCGGGCTCTCTGCCGCGGATGCATTCGATCAAAGCGAAGAGCACCACGGCCAGCACCGCCACCACCACCGTGCTCGAAAGCGTGCGCAGCATCAGACCACTGCTGAGCGGTTGCAGCAGGATGGCAAAGGCGTAGCCGAGCAGCACCACGATGATGTCCACCAGCAGGGCCTGGAGCGTGTTGAAGCGCAGGAAGTAAGGCACGTTTGGATTGCGCACCACAGCCAGGAACAGCAGGAAGAACACCAGCAGATTTCCGAAAGGGATGCCCCGCTCGAGCAGCACAAGAGGCAATGCAGGCAGCGTGAGCCACTGCATCCAGGGGAACTGACCCATCAGATGGCTTCCGAAGGGAATCGCATCGCTCCAGGGCAGCACATACACCAGCAGACCCAGGAACCGTTGCCAGACGGGAATGGCCATCGCAGCCTCGATAGTGGCCCGAGCGTAGAGCGTGTGATTCGATTCAGTTGGGGGATCGTTCGGGTGAAGCCTGATGCGCATTCAGGCTTCGAAGAGCGCCTTCCCGCATCTGATCAACCGGCACATCTGTGCGACCAGACCATCGCCGCAGTGCGGCAGCTCCCTGCTGAACCAGCATTTCCAGGCCGTCGATTGTGCGGCATCCGCGCTGTTGACCCAGTGCAAGCCAAGGCGTTGGTCGTGGCGTGTAGATCAGGTCGTAGAGGGTCATGGATGCATCAACACCTGCCCAGAGATCACTGCCGAGCGGCATGGCGTTGTCATCTCCATGGCCCTGCATACCCACAGGAGTGGTGTTCACCACAAGCTTCGATCGCTGCAAAACCCTGCTGAGCGGTTCCGGATCGAAGCTCATGGCGATCAGCGGCGCGCTGTCGCTGCCCTGGCCTGCACGCAGATCGTTCAGAAAGTCAGCCAGCGCATCAGGGCGCCTACCGGCGACATGGATTGCGGTTAGGGGAAGTTGCTGCAGCCCGGCTACCACGGCTCGGGCGCTGCCACCGCAGCCCAGCACCACGGCCTCCGCACCCTGCCACTGCTCTGCTTGCATCTGCAGTGGCGCCAGAAAGCCCTCCATATCAGTGTTGTGGCCATGCCAGCCTCCTTCTTTGAGGGGTGTGAGCGTGTTCACGGCACCCAGTCGTTTGGCGAGGGAGCTCAGCTCTTGGCAGAGACCCACCACCTGCTGCTTGTGCGGAATCGTCACGCTCAGGCCGCGGCACCCCACGGCTTGCAATCCATCGAGCACCGCCTTCAAATCTTCAGCGTCACAGGGAAATGCCATGTAGCGCCAATCGAGCGCCATGGCCTCTAGGGCGGCGTTGTGCATCACTGGTGACAGGGAGTGGCTCACAGGTTGTCCCAGTAAGCCGATCAGTGCAGTGGTTCCGCTGATCATTCGGGGAAGCGCGATCCTCTCCACCAGCCTGCTGCGTCATCGGTCTGTTCGGGAACCACACCTCGCCTGGAGGCATTGCCTCTGCCGAAGATGCAGGGGATCTAATCAGTCATTTCGCGGAGCAAGGAGGCACGGATGGGCAAGGTTGTCGGCATCGATCTCGGAACCACCAACAGTTGTGTGTCGGTGATGGAGGGCGGCAAGCCCACCGTGATCGCCAATGCCGAGGGCTTCCGCACCACGCCGTCGGTGGTGGCCTACACCAAGAATCAGGATCAACTGGTGGGTCAGATCGCCAAGCGCCAGGCGGTCATGAATCCCGACAACACCTTCTATTCCGTGAAGCGTTTCATTGGCCGTCGGGTTGATGAAGTGAACGAGGAGTCGAAGGAAGTCAGTTACACGGTTGAGAAGGCTGGCTCCAATGTGAAGGTGAAGTGTCCGGTTCTCGAGAAGCAGTTCGCCCCTGAGGAGGTGTCTGCCCAGGTGCTGCGCAAGCTGGCAGAAGACGCCGGCAAGTACCTCGGAGAGTCTGTGACCCAGGCGGTGATCACCGTTCCCGCTTACTTCAATGATTCCCAGCGTCAGGCCACCAAGGATGCGGGCAAGATTGCCGGCCTTGAGGTGCTGCGCATCATCAACGAGCCCACCGCTGCGGCTTTGGCTTATGGGCTGGATAAAAAGAGCAATGAGCGGATTCTTGTGTTCGACCTCGGTGGTGGAACTTTCGACGTTTCGGTTCTTGAGGTTGGTGATGGTGTCTTCGAGGTTTTGTCGACCTCCGGTGACACCCACCTCGGCGGTGATGACTTTGACAAGGTGATTGTTGATCACCTGGCCGACACCTTCAAGTCCAATGAAGGCATCGATCTGCGTCAGGACAAGCAGGCTCTTCAGCGCCTCACCGAAGCTGCTGAAAAAGCCAAGATTGAACTTTCCAGCGCCACTCAGAGCGAGATCAATCTGCCGTTCATCACGGCCACCCCAGAAGGGCCGAAGCATCTCGACCTCACCCTGACCCGAGGCAAGTTCGAGGAACTGGCGTCCAAATTGATTGACCGCTGTCGTGTGCCCGTTGAGCAGTCGCTTAAGGACGCCAAGCTGTCGTCCGGTGAGCTGGACGAGATCGTGATGGTGGGCGGTTCCACCCGGATCCCAGCTGTGCTCGAACTGGTGAAGCGAGTTACCGGCAAGGATCCCAATCAGACGGTGAATCCTGACGAGGTGGTGGCCGTGGGTGCTGCCATCCAGGGCGGTGTGCTCGCCGGTGAAGTCAAGGACATCCTGTTGCTGGACGTCACCCCTCTTTCTCTGGGTGTGGAGACTCTCGGCGGTGTGATGACCAAGATGATCACCCGCAATACAACGGTTCCAACCAAGAAGTCTGAGACCTACTCCACTGCTGTGGACGGCCAGACCAACGTGGAAATTCACGTGCTCCAGGGTGAGCGCGAGATGGCTTCCGACAACAAGAGTCTGGGAACCTTCCGTCTTGATGGCATTCCCGCCGCTCCCCGTGGCGTGCCTCAGATTGAAGTGACCTTCGACATCGATGCCAACGGCATTCTCAGCGTCACTGCTAAGGACAAGGGCAGCGGCAAGGAGCAATCCATCTCCATCACCGGAGCCTCCACCCTCAGCGACTCCGAGGTGGAGACCATGGTCAAGGATGCCGAATCCAACGCCAGCGCCGATAAGGAAAAGCGCGAGCGCATCGATCTCAAGAACCAGGCTGAAACCCTCGTCTATCAGGCTCAGAAGCAGATGGAAGAGCTTGGCGACAAGGTTGGTGCAGACGCCAAGACCAAGGTGGAGGAGAAGCGCACCAAGCTCAAGGAGGCCACTGAGAAGGAGGATTACGACGCGATGAAGACCCTGCTTGAGGAACTGCAGCAGGAGCTTTACACCGTTGGAGCCTCTGTTTATCAGCAGGCTGGTGCTGAAGCCGGTGCGGCTCCTGGCGGCGAATCAGGCGCGACTCCCGGAGGGGGTTCTGGATCTGGTGAGTCCGGCGATGATGTCATCGACGCTGAATTCACTGAATCCAAGTAATCCTTTAAGGCCAATTACACTTGGCTTCAATCCTTGTTTTGTATACCCCGTCTGTGATCAGACGGGGTTTTTTGTTGCATAAAAAAGGGAGCGAATGCTCCCTTTCGATTTGCGAGTTGGTCTAGACGCAGTTGATCTAGAGGTTGCGATCGATCAGTTGATGGAATCGGCAGCAGCTTTGGCTTGGCTCACAACTTTAGGTGGCAAAGAGACGTAGCCCAGATCAGGAGCTTGCGACTGTGCTGCTTCGGAAAGCATGTAGTTGAAGGTCTTCTTCAACAGTGCCGTTTTGTCGTCGTTGCCTGTCTCATAGGCCAGCACCCAGGTGAAGGTGACGATCGGATAGCCCTCTTTGGGATTGGGGTTGCCTCCGATCAGATCGGGGCCGAGGTCAATGGAACCCAGAGCTTCGCTGGCGGTGGCATTGGTGGGTTTCACCTGCTCACCCGAAGCGTTCTGCACTGCGGCGGCCTGGAGATCACCCTTCACATAGGCCAATTCCACATAACCGATTCCTCCGGCGATTTGGTTCAGCTGGGCGGAGACACCTTCATTGCCTTTTGCTCCAACACCGGTTGGCCATTTGACCGACTTGTCTGCACCAACATCCTGTTTCCACTCCGGGCTAATGGCTTCAAGATGTTTCGTGAAGTTGTAGGTGGTGCCGGAGCCATCGGAACGGTGAACCACATTGATCGCCTTGTCGGCACATCCGAGTTCGCTGTAGTTCATGATCTGCCCGAGAAAAATGCCTGCCAGTTGTTTCTGGGTGAGAGATAGATCGCAGCCGGGGTTGTTGTAAGCCACGGCGATCGCACCTGCTGTCATTGGGATTTGCACCACACCGCGACTCACCTTGGCGATGGCTTCAGGTTTCATGGGCTTGTCGGATGCACCGAAATCGACGGTTTCTGCCGTGAATTGACGCACACCAGCGCCCGACCCCACTGACTGGTAGTTGACCTTCACACCTTGGGGCGACAACCCCTGAAACCATCGTTGGTAAATGGCTGCAGGGAAAGAAGCGCCTGCTGCGGAGAGCCTGCCCTGGCCTTTTTCATCACTACCACCACCTGTGGAGCAAGCAGCCAGGCTGAGCCCTGCGGCCACACCCGACATGACAGTCAGCGTTCTCGTGAGAAAAGAGCGTTGCATGAACTCTTCTAAAACAATCGATGGAGAGTGAAGAACACTCAGGATGAACTTATTGCAATATGAGGAGACCGGATTTAAGGGTTGGTTATCGTTTTTTGATCAACGTGCTGGCCAACCCATTCAGCGGTTGCGGGTGTCAGCAAGACGCCGTTGCGGTAGTGCCCTGACGCCAGCAGCAGTCCAGGTTCGAGTTCTTCCAGTAGAGGGGCAGGTCTGTCTCGTGGTCGTGCACGCAATCCATGCCATTGGCCGAGCAGTTGGGAGTCTTCCAGCCATGCAGGGGCTAGGTCGTCTAATCGTTTCATGGTCTCGATGGTTGCCGGATCCGCGTTCACGCCAGGCTCCAGCGTGGCTCCGATCCACAGGCGATCTTGTCCGTGCGGAATCAGATTGATGCCGCCGCAGGTGAGCACTGCTGGCCACCCTGACCATTGCTTGGCTGGCTTGTTGAGCTGCAGCTCCAGCACCTGTCCGAGCACGGCATCAATGGGGCGTTGATGCCCAAGGCTCTGCAGCAGTTTGGTGCTGCCCAAAGCAGAGCAGATCACCACCAGATCCACTGTTTCGTTCCATCCTTCAGCGGTGATGAGCCGCCACTGACGCCGGGGTTTGCTGCCAGGACGCTGCAGTTCCACGACCTCTGTTGCCCGTCGCTCCACGTTGTGTTCAATCAGGCTCCGCCTCAGGGCCTTCAACAGCCGTAGAGGATCGACCCGTCCATCACGTTCGGAGAGCATTGCCCCGTGACCAGCCTGGGGCCAAACCGGATCAGTCTCATCAAGCCTGTCGTTGGCGATGAACTGCAGTCCTGAATCGGGTCTTGCATCCGCAAGCTGTTGCATCCGATGGGCTTCTTCGGCACTGCCAGCGATTTGGATCAGCGGAGTCTCCAGCTGCAGCGGAGACTCTGGATGATTCAGTTGTTCAACCCATGCTGGCCACAGCGTCATGCTGCGTTGGCGCAGCCTCCAGGCCCTGCCGCTCGAACGGCGGAAGGCATGGCCCATCAGCACGCCTAATGATGCGGTGCTGCCATTCAGATCACGATCAGCTGGTCTATCCGGGATCGGCGTAGCCAGTGTTGGGTCCGCCAGCACAACATTGTGTCCTTGCTCGGCAAGTTGCCAAGCTGTGCCGGTGCCGGTGACCCCGGCACCAATGACGGCGATGGATGCGATCAGCTCAGAGCCTGCTCGGGGATGACTGCGGCGTAATTGGCGAAGTCAGCCTCAAGGTCGTCGTAAAACTTCTGAAGTTTGTCGCTGTCCTGCAGACGAGCGGCTTCATCGAGATCAGCCATGGCGTCCTTCAAGGATTTCGCCAATTTGTTGGCTTCTGCTCGGTCCTGAGGAAGCAGCCGTTGATTGATGTACAGCATTTCGCGGCCCACTTCCTGCATGGGGCCATGGATCAGGTTGCGAGTGAAGGTCCAGTCGCGTTCGTCGACGAGCTTGGCCAGTTCAGGCAGCCTGTCCCTGGCAGCCGTAAACCCTTCCACCTGGCGGCGGATCACAGCCATATCCTCCGGGCTGATGGTGGCAGGATTGGCATTGGCGCCGCCATCACAAGCTGCGAGGCCGAAACAGAGGGCGAGGCAGAGGCAAAAGGCGGCCACGCGGCGCAGGGCGCTCAGCATCGGAGTTCACAACAGTGGTCGCGACTTTAAAACGCCACCTAAATTCAACAGGTCTGATGCTTCACGAGTAGGCGCTCATGAGGGTGGACAAGGTGTCGTCGGCTTCCGTCCGCAGACCTCTGCAGCATTTTCTCGACGAAGACAAGGTGGCAGCACATGAACGTCTTGGCCTGCCAACCATTCGTGCTCGGATCCGACAGGCCATATCCAGGGACTTGAGCTTGCATCTTCGCTGAGACGCAGGCACGCCCCGGCGCAGAATCAACGTTGTCATCTCTCTGACAGCCTTGTCTTCCGCTTCGGTCATCCTTCAGCTGATCTGTCCGGATCGTCCTGCTCTCGTGAGTGAACTCGCCGGTTGGGTGGCTGCGAACGGGGGCAATATCCGCCATGCGGATCACCACACCGATTCCGGTGCTGGTTTGTTTCTCAGCAGGATTGAGTGGGATCTGGAGGGCTTCGGTCTGCCGCGTCAGGCGATTCCATCAGCAGCGGAGTCTCTGGCACAACGGCTCGGGGGTGAGGCTCAGCTGCACTTCTCCGACGATCATCCCCGTGTGGCGATTCTGGTGAGCAAGCAGAGTCATTGCCTGCTTGATTTGCTCTGGCGTGCCCGCAGTGGCGAACTGCCGATGCAGGTTCCCATCGTGATTGCCAATCACCCTGATCTGGAGAGCAGCTGCAAGGAGTTCGGGGTTCCTTTCATTCATGTGCCTGTGACCCGCGAGACCAAGGCTGAAGCTGAGCAAACCATTCTTGAGCTGCTGACCGAACATCGGGTGGAGCTTGCGGTTCTGGCCAAGTACATGCAGGTGCTCAGCGGGACCTTCCTCGAACAATTTCCCAATGTGATCAATATCCATCACTCATTTCTGCCCGCCTTCAAGGGCGCACAGCCCTATCACCGTGCCTGGGAACGGGGCGTGAAACTGATCGGTGCAACCTCCCATTACGTCACTGAAGAACTCGATGACGGCCCGATCATTGAGCAGACGATCGCTCATGTGAGCCATCGCGATGAGGTGCAAGACCTGATCCGCAAGGGTCGTGATACGGAGCGACTCGCTCTGGCCAGGGCTTTGCGCCTTCATCTGTGCCGACAAGTGATGGTCTATCGAGGCCGTACGGCAGTGTTCGCGTGATGGTCTGGCTGGATCAAGGTCGACCCTCCCTGGCGTCTGCGCGTGGTTGGCGCTGCTTTCAGCTCGGCCTGTTTCTGCTGCCGTCGTCAGCCCTGCTGGGAAGTCTGCTGCTGTTCACAGCACTCTTGTTCGGTTGCGCCGGGCGTGAACGGCCCTATTGGCGTGACCCCTGGAATGCTCCGCTGCTGCTGGCTTCAGCTCTGATGATTCTTGGCTGTTTCGGCGCCTATGACCAGGGACTCGCCTGGGTGGGTCTGGGTAACTGGCTGCCTTTTTTCTGGGGTTTCTGGGGTTTTCAGCCGTATGTGATGAGTGGT
Source organism: Synechococcus sp. AG-673-A03 (assembly GCA_003211275.1). Taxonomy (GTDB): domain Bacteria; phylum Cyanobacteriota; class Cyanobacteriia; order PCC-6307; family Cyanobiaceae; genus Synechococcus_C. The sequence continues at coordinate 13,817 of QCTE01000042.1, forward strand.
GAAGCCCGGCGCCGCTCTGCCCTCTGGTTGGTGGCAGGCAGTGTGCCTGTGGTGGTGACCGGTCTCGGCCAGCTCTGGTGGGAATGGCAGGGACCGTGGCAATTGCTGGGTGGATTGATCGTGTGGTTTATGGCAGCAGGTGGCCGTCCCGAGGGGCGACTTTCGGGACTGTTTGATTACGCCAACATCGCGTCCGCCTGGTTGTCTCTGGTTTGGCCATTGACCCTGGCTGCCCTCGTGCAGCAGGGATTGAACCGCTGGCGTCGTGTGGTGGTGCTGATCCTGGCCGTGTTGTTGGTGGTGGCGTTGGTGCTCACGGAATCCCGCAATGGTTGGGGTGCACTGGTGTTGGGGGTGCCGCTCGTTCTGGGTCCACCCAGCTGGCCCTGGTTGATTCCTCTGCTGGCGCTGGCGCTTCTGCCGGTGTTGCTGTCCGTGCTTCCCGGGGTGCCGCTGATGCTCCAGGATCCCGCCCGGAATTTGGTACCTGAAAGTCTCTGGGCTCGCCTCAACGACAGTCAGTACGCGGGAGAAAGGGTCCTGGCCTCCACGCGCATCAGTCAATGGAACGTTGCGCTGCAATTGATCATTGAACGGCCGTGGCTTGGTTGGGGAGCTGCAGCGTTCTCAGTGATCTATCCCCTGCGCACCGGTCAGTGGCATGGCCATGCTCACAATTTGCCGCTGGAGCTGGCGATTGGTCATGGTCTGCCGGTGGCAGTGCTGCTGGTGGGCTTTGTCGTAGCCCTGTTGGTGGTGAGCCTGCGCCGAGGACTGTCTGGGCTGTTCGACCGTGCCTGGTGGACGGCATTCTTTGTGCTGATGGTTCTGCACGGAACGGATCTGCCCTTTTTTGACAGTCGGCTAAACATTGCCGGCTGGATTCTGCTCGCAGGCCTGCGAGCGTCCTTCAGTCCTGAACTGTCGGTGCGGCTTCAGCCAGAGACAAGCTCTGGTGCTTGAGCAAGGTTTTTTGTCCTAGCGGGCCTTTGAGATGGTCCCAGGGCAGCACGACGTCTTCATTCCAGTTGTCGTGCACCACCTGTTCCCATGGAGGGGGCAAAGGTAGATCCACCCCACCGCTTCTGGCCCCCGGTAGTTCATTCGCCAATGCAGCCCGGTAGGCCTTTTTCCAGCCCCCAAGGCTTTCCTGTGATCCCCGTACGGCAGCGATCACCGGTGCCAGGCGGCGGTCGCTGCGAGAGAGCAGCGCTTGGATCACGCTCCAGCCGTAACTCTCCGGCCGTAGATCAATTCCCTTCGGCTTCAGTCGTTTGGCCAGCCGTTTGAGGCGTTTGTCCGCTTCAGGTCTCACGCCCTGCCATTGGAAGGGGGTCTGAGCTTTGGGGACAAAGGTGCTCACGCCCAGGGTGAAACGCAAGCCAGGGGTGCTCTTCTTGAGCTGAAGCAGCAGATCTGCGGTTGATTCCACATCCTCCTCCTGCTCACTGGGAAGTCCCACCATTCCGTAGAGCTTGAGGGCACGCAGCCCCCCTTCTTTGGCATGGCGCGCAGCGGCTCTGATCTCCTCGTTGCTCAGCTTTTTGTTCACCACCTCCCGGATGCGTTCGCTGCCGCTTTCGATGGCGATCGTCAGTGATTTGCTGCCGCGTCGGGCCAGTCCGCTCGCAAGCTCCGTCGTCACGGTGGCTGCCCGCACCGAACTCACACTCACTCGCACGTCATCAAAGCGGTCATGACCGAGCCAGCGGAGCAGGTCTGCGAACTGTGGATGCTGAGTGACTGATGCACCCAGGAGTCCCAGCCTGCGCGTTGCCACCAGACCTTTCTCGACAGCAGGGATCAGGCCGTCGTCAAGAGACGGTGTGCGGAAGGGAAGCGTGAGATAACTGGCCAGACAGAAACGGCACAGTTCCGGGCAGCTGCGCACCACCTCCACCATGTGGATATCGGGCCAGGCGGATTCGGGGGTGATCACCGTTGAATGGCTGAGGCTGTTGCCGCGCCAGGTTTGCTTGCTGATCGTTGCTGGCAGATCTGCTTCGATCGGGTCGATGCTTTGCAGACAGCCGTCATTGCTGTAGCGGGGGGCGTACAGCGATGGCACGTAAATCCCAGGCACCTGAGCCAGTCGCCTCAGGCGCACGGATCGTGATTCAGACCGCACCTCTTGAAGTGCGTCGATGAAGCTGGGCAGCAGTTCTTCGCCGTCGCCCAGCAGGATCACATCGAAAAAGGGAGCCAGCGGTTCAGGGTTTGCAGTCAGCACAGGACCGCCACCGAACACGATTGGATCCTGATCCGAGCGCTGTTCGCTCCAGATTGGAATCCGTTGCTGCTCCAGCAGATCCAGCAGCACCGGACCATCCAGTTCCCAGCTGAGGGAGAGTCCGAACAGATCGCACTGCCGATGCGGTGGATCGCTCTGATCGGTGAATAGGCGACGTACATCCAGATCCGACCGCATGGCCAGGGTGGCCCACACGATTTGGTAGCCGAGGCTCGTGATCCCCACCGTGTAGGTGCTGGGAAAGGCCATCACCGCACGCAGGGCTCCGATTTCCGGCACAGCCGGATCAAACAGCAGCGTTTCCTGGTTCAGGAGGGCCTGGGCTTCA
>QCTE01000043.1 GCA_003211275.1 Synechococcus sp. AG-673-A03
ATCACTGCGTACTTGAGGTGGATGTTCTACAGGCTCCCACCCTGCGATACACCCAAGACAATCAGACGCCAATCGCTGAAATGGAAGTTGGGTTTGATGCGTTGCGACCCGATGACCCCAGAGGTCAATTGAAGGTGGTGGGATGGGGCAATCTTGCCCAGGATCTGCAAAATCGCGTGCAGGTGGGCCAGCGCCTGCTGATCGAAGGCAGGCTGCGGATGAACACGGTGCCCCGTCAGGACGGCACCAAAGAAAAACGCGCTGAATTCACGCTCGCCCGGCTGCACCAGGTTTCGGGTGCAGCCGGCTCCACTGCTCCGGCGCAACCTGCAGCGTCAGCTCCTTCGAAACGGACTGAAGCTGCTGCTGCACCCACAGCTGCGCCAGAACCCGCAGCGCAGTGGAATACCGCGCCGTTGGTTCCAGACACGGACGACATCCCGTTCTGAACCAAGGGAAATTCTGTTCAGCGTTGATCAGCGCCGGAGCTGAAATGCTCTGAGGCCCGCTGCAACAGCTGGCCAAGCTCACGTTCGAGTGCAGCCAGGTCGAGGCGGAATTCCTGCCATCGCCCCCGGTCAATTTGTTCCAGCAACCAGGCCCTGTCCTGCTCAAGCTGCTGAATCAGCACCGTTGCATCCTCCAATGCGTTCTGATCCTGGTCTTGCGCTCGGGTGGTGTCCATCAACTGCAGCCGCAGGCTCATCCATCCTGAACCCCGCACGGTCAGAATGGCGCCACTTCCAATGCCGCATGAACGATCTGCTCTCGCCAGGAAGCCTGGTCACCATCGCCGGAGGTGTGCTCACCGTCGTTGGTGCTGTGGCCTACGGGACCGGCGCCGCCAATTTGAGCCTTCCGACCATTTTTTACGGAATTCCGATCCTGCTGGGTGGACTGGCCTTGAAGTCATCGGAATTACCACCGGCCAAGCGCATCACGCCCAAAGCTCAACTGAAGGGAGAACGTGAGGCTGCCACTCCTGAACTGGGAAAACTTCTCGGCGATGTCACGCGTTGGCGCTACGGCCAGAAAGCCCATCTGGAAAGCTCTCTGGAATCGCTCAAGCTCTGGGATGAGGACAAACCTCCTCAGCTGCTGGAGATTGAGGAGATCATGCAGAGCGGTCATTACGGACTGCGATTGCGTTTCGCTTGCGAGGCCGTTCCCCTTGAGATCTGGCAAGAGCGAAGAGACCGACTGAGCCGCTTTTTTGCCAAGGGTTTCGAGGCAACCATCAAACCTCTGAGTGGAGACCGACTCGACTTGCTGCTTCTGCCAGTGGGTGTTTCGACATCGGATCAGCAAGGTGAATCCGGAGAACTGGCGGATGGATGATGCCCTCAGGGTCTCTGTTCTGAGTGAGGCTCTTCCGTATATCCAGCGATTCGCAGGCCGCAGGATTGTGGTCAAGTACGGCGGTGCAGCCATGGCCCATGCCGAACTGCAAACTGCCGTGTTCAGAGACCTGGCGTTGCTCTGCAGTGTCGGAGTTCAGCCGGTTGTTGTGCACGGCGGTGGGCCAGAGATCAATCACTGGTTGCAGCGACTGGCCATCGCGTCGGAATTCAGAGACGGTTTGCGTGTGACCGACCCTGAGACGATGGACGTGGTGGAAATGGTCCTGGTCGGGCGAGTCAACAAACAGATCGTGAACGGACTCAACCGACTTGGTGCCAAAGCGGTCGGCCTGAGCGGCAGTGACGGCAGTCTGGTGGAAGCTCGCGCCTGGGGAGATGGCAGCCACGGGATGGTCGGCGATGTGGCCAAGGTCAACCCCGACGTGCTCGAAGCCCTGCTGGAACGGGGTTATGTGCCCGTGATCTCCAGCGTGGCCGCCAATCCCGATGGAGTGGCCCACAACATCAACGCCGACACGGTGGCTGGCGAAGTTGCCGCCTCCCTGGAAGCCGAAAAGCTGATTTTGCTGACCGATACTCCAGGCATCCTGCGCAACCGAGAGGATCCAGGATCTCTGATCCGTCAGCTGAAGCTTTCAGAAGCCAGGCAGTTGATTCATGAGGGCGTGGTGGCCGGGGGGATGACACCCAAGACCGAATGTTGCATCAGGGCTCTCGCCCAGGGAGTTTCCGCTGCCCACATCGTTGATGGACGCGTCGCCCATGCCCTGCTGCTGGAAGTGTTCACCGATGCCGGCATCGGCACAATGGTGGTGGGACGCAGCTGAGGGATGAGCACAGGGCTTGCGGCAGCCGAACGCGCACTCGAACGGGGTGATTACGGCCTGTGCCTACGCCTGCTGGAACCCCTCGCCGCCGCCAACCCGATCACTGAACCCGAAGGAGCTGCCATCCGCATGGTGATGGTGACGGCCTGGATGGGACAGGGTGAGGACCGCAAAGCGATCTCCACCTGTCGTCTGCTCACACGCTGCAAGGATCCTGATCTACGCAACCGGGCTCGTCAGTTGCTGAGTGTGCTCGAGGCTCCAAGCCTCGAGCGTCCTGCTCGCTGGTCGATGCAATTACCGACGCTGGACATGGCTCCCCGCATGGGGAAAGGGAGCCCTAGCAGCAGCCGAAGACGACGAAAACCCACTCCTCCACCTCCTCCTCCAACCGGTCCAACCCAAGCACCATCAGCAGGTTTTGCAGTGCTGGTGCTGACAGTTCTGCTCGGGCTGACCCTGTTGCTCAGCGGATGCGTGCGCGTCAAAGCAGAGATTGATCTGGCGGGTCCTGATCGCCTGGCGATGAGCTGGCGGATCAACAGCCTCAGTGGCCACAGTCTTCCCTGGCAGCAGAACTTCGCCAAGGCGCTGCGTGCCGAAGGCCTGAACTGGACAGTGCAGAAAGACCGAACGGGCTCTCTCAACCTGATCAGCCCCACCCTGGGGTCCGACCAGGCCGCCAGGCTGATGCGCAGCAGTGTGGAGCTGGCTGGACGCAGCGCGGGCGTGACCCTTCCCACGCCCGACCTGTCGATCGTGGAGAGGAACTGGTTGATCGGAGTGCAGCAGCAACTGAATCTGCGACTCGACCTCTCACCCCTCGCCGAGTTCCCCGCAGGAGATCTACAGGTCAGCATCACCCCTGTCCATGACCTCGAGCAGGTCAACAGCAGTCCCATGACCGGTCGGTTGAAGGGGGATGTTCTGCTCTGGGCCCTCGACAGCGGCAGTGTCAATCAACTGCAGATCCGCCGCTGGCAGTGGAGCCCGCTCGGGCTTGGCAGTGTGCTGATCGGTCTGCTGCTGCTGCTGAGTTTTCTGCTCCAGTCCATGCGGGTTCGACTCGGCTTCGGGTATCCCGAGCTGCCGTCCTGATTCACAGCTGCAGAGGATCCGGGTCAACGGCAAGAGAAACGTCTTTGGGGAGCCCTTCCCAAAGATCGGTACCGGGGGGCAGGGGGATCTCACTGTCCTGGGGACCGTGAAGAAGCAGCTGCCAGCGACTGCGTCCCGCCACCCGAGCCACAGGCGCAGGCGCAGGACCCAGCAGTTGCCAGCCTGCAGCGGCACAGCCTGCACGGATCCGTTCAGCCAGCAATGTTCCCGCAGTCGCCGTATCGCTCGCGGACTCTCCCGAAAGGCGAATCAGGCAGGCCCGCGCAAAGGGAACCAATCCAGCTTCGCGGCGCAAAGTCGATTCCTCCTCCAGAAAACGTTCATAACGACCATCCACCAGGTGTTGGATCACAGGGTGGTCAGGGCTGTAGGTCTGAACCAGCACCTCACCGGGCTTCTCCGCGCGCCCAGCTCGGCCAGCAAGTTGAAGCAGAAGTTGCAGGCACTGCTCTCCAGCCCTCAGGTCGGGTCGATGCAACAGACCATCGGCGGCAAGCACCGCCGCCAGAGTCACGCGTGGCAGGTCCATCCCCTTGGCCAGCATCTGTGTTCCGACAAGCACATCGGCCGCACCCTCCGCAAACTGGTCCAGCAGTCTGCGGTGACCATCACGACCGCCAGTGGTGTCGCGATCAAACCGCAGCAGACGCAGGTCACTGAGTTCCTCGCCAAGACGCTCCAACACCCGTTGTGTGCCTGCACCAAAGGGCTTAAACGCAAGGGAACCGCATGAACCGCATGAGGGTGTGATGGGCGCTCGATGGTCACACCAATGACAGCGCAACCACTGCTGCGCACCCCGACTGCCATGAACCGTGAGAGGAACGTCGCAATGGGGACACATCACCACCTCTCCGCAGCTGCGACAGCTCAGAAAGGTGCTGTATCCACGCCTCGGCACCAGCACGACAGCCTGCTCCCCTTTTTCTGGGAGCTGTGCCAGCCGGTCCATCAGGGCACGACTGATCAAGCGTTTATTGCCCTCGGCCAATTCATGCCGCATGTCGATGATCCGGACAGGTGGCAGTGGCTGGCTGGAAATCCGCGAGCGCAGCCGTGCTAGCACCAAAGGTCCGTGAGGCTGGAGACGACTCCAACTCTCGAGCGAAGGTGTCGCGCTGCCAAGCAGAAGACGGCCTCCCTGCAGCCTGACCCGCTCTGAAGCCATGACCCTTGCGTGATAGCAGGGCATGGGTGAGTCCTGCTTGTAGGAGTTGTCATGTTCCTCATCCAGCGCCAGCAGGCCCAGCGGGCGCAGGGGAAGAAACACAGCGGAGCGCGTGCCCACCACCACCACGGGATCGCCGCTCTCGAGGCAGCGACGCCAGGTGCGAACCCGTTCACGGGGGGTACAACCGCTGTGATATTCCAGAACCCTCTCTCCGAAACGCTGTCTGCAACGATCCACGAGCTGGGGAATCAGGCCGATCTCGGGAGTGAGCAGCAGAACGTGACGGCCAGCCACCAGCTCTGCAGCTGCCAGCTGCAAGTAGACCTCGGTCTTACCGGAGCCGGTGATACCCCAGAGCAGCAGACCTCCACCCTCAGGAAGCGATTGAAACCGGTTGACCACGGACTGTTGCTCATTCGTCAGCGAGCGCGGTGACTCCAGCTCAGCAGCACTGGGTGCTGACTGGTCTGATGCACGAGGGCCTTTCTCCGATTTGCGTTGCCGGCGGATCAGGCCCTTGCTCTCGAGACTCTTGACCGTGCCCGACTGAAACCCCTCCGCCAGCAAGTCACGCTGCCAGGCGCCACCGCCTCGGCGTTCGAGCTCTGCCAGCAGTGCACTCTGCCTTGTGGCCTTCGGAAGAACAGAGGGATCAGCAGCCTCAAGCCGCTCAACCCACCAGAGCTGGCGTAAGGCAGGTGCCGAACCGGGCCGCTGGCCCAGCCATCCCGGAGGCAATGCCGCCTTGAGCATGCGAAAGGGACTGGTATGACAAAGGACTGCCATCGCATCGAGCCATGAGCGCCAGGATGGGTCGACTGCAGCGCGCTGCACCAGCTCTTCAACGGGGTTGAGCTGTCGACCATCGCTGTCAGCAGAATTCGCCTCTGCTGTGATCAATCGACAGCCCGTGACCAACCCCTGCAGTCGACGACCTCGCAGACGGACGGCCACAAGATCGCCCAGTCCCACGCCGAGACTCAGGCTGTCGCAATAGCTAAAAGTACGCCCGTCACGACCGGCCTCCAGCCAGACATCGACTTCCGAGACCGACTGCGCAGCAGGAGGACTGGAGGATTGATTGACGGGGGTTGCCGACATCACATGTTTTTCTTAAGATACAGATGTTGGACAGCTCAACAGCTGTTGTCGGAACAGAGCAGAGTTCCGTCCAGTGGGAAGACACGAAGCTCGAGCCAGGGTTTTATCCCGACGGCCGACCGGTCTGCGAACGCCCCTGACAGCCCTGCCCCAGCCCAAAGCCCACCAATTGATTCTCGATCACTGTTTTTAGCCGTCTACCCCTCTGTTTGGGGGAGATCTAAAAGCCGTGATGCGCCTCCAGGCCGAGCTTGGTTGCGTTCTAGTTGACTGCGTTAGTTCCGTACACCCTCACCATCCCAATCCCCATGAGTCCTGCTGCGAGCAAGTCAGCTCAGCCCACCGCTGCAGCGCCCAAGACTGCCTCTTCCAAAGCGGCGTCTTCCAAGGCGGCTGCGTCCATTGTGATGCTTGCGGATTCCAAAGGAGTGGCAAAGGGTGTGAGTAAGAAGTCCAAGGCGGAGCCCAAGACTTCAGCTGCAAAGTCCTCAGCCACGAAGGCCGCCGCGAAATCGAAACCGGCCGCTAAGAGCAGCGCAGCCAAGAGCGGTACAGCAGCCAAAAGCGCAGCAGCTGCCAAAACAACGAAAAGCGCGAAAACCTCTGCAGCTGCAACCAGTGCGAAGAGCGCAGCCGCTGTCAAGCCCACTGATCTTGATGCCGCCGCTGATCAGTTGCTGGCCAAGACCTCCGGCAACCCTTCTGCAAGCAAGGAAGAGAAAGCCAAAGCAGACGCCAAGGCCAAGGTGCTGGCGAGCATCAAGGTTGGCCCCAAAGGGGTCTACACCGAGGATTCCATCAGGGTTTACCTGCAGGAGATCGGCAGGATTCGCCTGCTGCGACCAGACGAAGAAATCGAACTGGCCAGAAAAATCGCCGATCTTCTTTATCTCGAGGAGCTAGCGGCTCAGTTTGAAAGCGACAACGGCCGCGAACCCGACAACAAGGAGTGGGCGGCATTGGTGGAGATGCCCTTGATTCGTTTCCGCCGCCGACTGATGCTCGGCCGTCGGGCCAAGGAAAAAATGGTTCAGTCGAATCTGCGCCTTGTGGTGTCGATCGCCAAGAAATACATGAACCGGGGCCTGAGCTTTCAGGACCTCATCCAGGAAGGCAGTCTGGGCCTGATTCGTGCCGCGGAGAAATTCGACCACGAGAAGGGCTACAAATTCTCCACTTACGCCACTTGGTGGATTCGACAGGCCATCACAAGAGCCATCGCTGATCAGAGCCGAACGATTCGCCTCCCGGTTCACCTCTACGAGACCATTTCCCGTATCAAGAAGACCACCAAAGTGCTCAGCCAGGAGTTTGGCCGCAAACCGACGGAAGAAGAGATCGCCGAATCAATGGAAATGACCATTGAAAAGCTGCGCTTCATCGCCAAGAGTGCCCAGCTTCCAATCTCCCTTGAGACTCCCATTGGCAAAGAAGAGGATTCCCGCCTTGGCGACTTCATCGAAGCCGACATCGAGAATCCCGAGCAGGACGTGGCCAAAAACCTCTTACGTGAGGATCTGGAAGGCGTGCTGGCGACCCTCAGCCCGAGGGAGCGCGACGTTCTACGCCTGCGTTATGGCCTTGACGATGGACGCATGAAGACCCTGGAGGAAATTGGCCAGATCTTCGATGTCACCCGTGAGCGGATCCGCCAGATCGAAGCCAAGGCATTGCGCAAGCTGCGGCATCCCAACCGGAACGGAGTCCTGAAGGAATACATCAAGTGATTTCTTAAAAGCAGCTCTCAGATCAATAAAAAAGGAGGCCAATGGCCTCCTTTTTTAATGGGTATTGAGGAGCTCAACCATTCAGTGTGACTCGATACTGTCGGTAAATTCCTGGAATGCTTTCTTCAACCGTTCCACAGGCGTTTCCGATGGAGGACATTCCTGATTGGTGGAACGGGTATAGGCCTGAAGAATCCGTGCTTCCGGTTCTAGTAATGCTGCGACTGCAGCCTTGAGCATCACAACATTGCGCTGAGGCGTTAATCCAGCCAGATAGGAATGCAGAGACCACGGTCCTGAGTCATCCTGCTTTTCCAGGCGCAGGGGCCTGATCAATTGATAAGCCCGATCGCCATCGGAATCTGTGGTCTGCCTAAGTCGTGCCACCAGCATCACCCCGCTAGTCAGCAAGACCAGTCGAATCGATCCCTCGCTCAACAAAGGCAAGAAAGGCACCGATTCATCCGCCTGAGCCAGTGAGGATCCGGCGGATGACTGGCTCAGCTTTACCCCGTTGACCACAGGACCAGGCATTGCGACCCTCGAGAACGCTCAGATCGTAAAGCTGCTTGCCTTGAAAAGTGGGTGATACCGCTGAGCAGGAAGGCCAAGGAGCGATCACGGGCCTGCAATCTGTGAAATCTTGAACGGAACTAGGCCTTCGACTCCGTAGGCTGAATGGCTGTTTCAACGTGCCCATGGCTCTCGAGCAACTGCGCATCGCCTCCCGCCGCAGCCAGCTGGCCATGGTGCAGACCAACTGGGTGAAAGCCGAACTGGAGAAAGCCCACCCAGGCCTGGCGATCTCAGTGGAGGCCATGGCCACTCAGGGCGACAAAATTCTGGATGTGGCTCTGGCGAAAATCGGCGACAAGGGCCTGTTCACCAAGGAACTGGAGGCCCAGATGCTGGTTGGTCGAGCGGAGATCGCCGTGCATTCGCTCAAGGATCTACCCACCAACCTGCCCGATGGACTGATGCTCGGTTGCATCACCGAGCGGGAAGATCCGGCGGATGCCCTGGTGGTGAACAGCAAGAACGCTGAGTACACCCTGGAAACCCTGCCGGAGGGATCCGTCGTCGGCACCAGCTCGTTGCGCAGATTGGCACAGCTGCGTTACCACTTCCCCCATCTCCAGTTCAAGGACGTTCGCGGCAACGTCATTACCCGACTCGAAAAACTGGATGCTGGTGGCTACGACTGCCTGATCCTCGCGGCGGCAGGCCTGAGTCGACTCGGATTCGGGGATCGGATCCACCAGATCATTCCTGGCCACATCTCACTGCATGCCGTGGGACAGGGGGCCCTTGGCATCGAATGTGTCACAGACAACAAAGATGTTCTCAACATGATTCAAGTGCTTGAGCATGGCCCCACCAGCGGACGATGCCTCGCGGAGCGAGCCTTCCTCCGGGAACTTGAAGGCGGCTGCCAGGTGCCGATTGGAGTCAACAGCCGCATTGATGGCCATGAACTGGTACTCACCGGGATGGTGGCCAGCTTGGATGGCAAGCGAATGATCCGTGATGAACGCCGCGGGCCCCTCGGCAATCCTGAAGATGTGGGCCTGAAGCTCGCAGCAGACTTGAAATCTCAAGGTGCCGGCGAGATCCTGAAGGAAATTTTCGCCTCGGTTCGCCCCGAAGCCTGACTATGTCACTGCTGCACACGGCGGTCGGAATTTTCACCATTTCCAATCCAATCGGCAATCTGCCGATCTATTTGTCATTCACGAATGGCAACAAGCGTCAGGACCGTGCGATCGCTCGAAGCAGCGCATTCACGATGGTGATCGCTCTGCTCCTTGCCACCTGGGTGGGCAACGATCTGCTGAGCTTCTTTGGCATCGGACGACCAGCCTTTCAGGTGGCAGGCGGATTGATCGTGGTGCTGATTGGCCTCTCGATGCTGCGCTCCGAACCATCGAAGGTTCACCATGATCCGGAATCCTTAGAACGCGACCAAAACTCATCAGTGAAGGGAATCGTGCCCCTGGGCATTCCCCTGCTGGCGGGTCCAGGCACCCTCACAGTGGTGATCGCGGATCCAAACGCCGCCAGCTTGGGAGGAAAACTGAGCCTCAGCCTCGTGGTGCTTGCCATGAGCCTGCTCGTCTATCTGATTTTCAATGCTGGTGAGCTGCTCTCATCTCGGATCAGTGCATCTGCTTTGCAGGTGCTCACGAAGATCATGGGCCTGATCCTCACTGCGATTGCAGTGCAGATGCTGTTCTCAGGATTAAGTGCAGGCTTCCCGGTGCTTCGGGGAATAGGGCTCACCGGGTGATCATCACTGGCGTGCCCACGTCCACCAGCTCGTAGAGCTTCTGAACGTGGGCATTGAGCATGCGGACGCAGCCATTCGACACCGCCGCGCGGATTTTCACCCAATGAGGCCAGGGGGTTCCATGAATTCCGAATTGGTTGGGTCCCTGCTGTAGGAAGCCGATCCAGCGATGGCCGAGGGGGCTCGCAGGCCCTGTCACCGGATGAACCCGGCCGGATTTCGTGCTTTCGTACTGAGGATTGACAAGCTTGGTCTCGACCCGGAACACACCCGTGGGGGTGGGAGTCTTGGGATCACCAATCGCCACAGGCCAGCGCCCGATGGACTGACCAGCGCGGATCACACTGATGCGTCGCTGCTTGAGATCGAGATGAATGCTGGTCTCAGCATTCATGGAATGCACTGTCGCTGAAGCAAATAACGGTGTCTGCGGCTGAGGGGAAGCAACCGCTGGACCAGATGCAGCCAGAGCCAAGGAAACGGCTCCAAGAGCCGCCAGAGAAGAACAGCCAACGCACTTGAGACCCATCACCAGACAGCCAAGACTCACTGGTCTCAACGTATCCATTGGCCGGAGGAAAAACCGCACACCAGTGGAGGACTTTCTGAAGAAACGAGCCCAACCCGCTGCGGGGAGCGTTTCAGGCTTTTGCTATGGAGTGAGATATCCGCTGAATCGTGCGATGCCAGAGCAACTTCAGTGGCACGAGCCTGAAGCTCGGCTCGTGCTCCAGGCCATCAAGAACGTGGGAACAGCAGGCGGAGTGTTGTCGCTGCCGCCAATCACCCTGGAGATGATCGGGGCGATTCAGACCCACGTTCTGCATTCTCAAATCGACCTGCAAGATCTGGAGATCGTTGCTCCAGGGGCCTATCCCGACCGGATCAGTCCTGGAAGCAAGCGTGACCAGCTGATTCAGATCCTGGTGCTGATTCCTTATGTGGACATGTCGGTCGATCCGCGCATGGTGGCAGTGGTGGATGACTTCGCCGCTTGCCTGAATGTCAGCCCAAAGACTCTGAACGATCTTCATCAGGTCAGGGACAACCACCTCAGGCGATTGCTGCTGAATTATGGGCGGCGAAGCATGGGCGAGTTTCTGATGCTAGATACACCGTCCAAATTCATTCGGGGAGTGATCAGCGCCATTCATCAGGCCGTCGGCGACCCTGCTGTTGCTCGGCGTTATCAGTCGTTGGAATCGTTCCCTGATGGAAGCCTTGGCCACAGCTTCTTCCACTGGTATCGCGATCGTCAGTGGGCCCTTCCCGGCGAACACAAGAGCACGTCAGAACTGTTGGTTAACCATGATTGCTGCCACATCCTGGGCGGCTTCAACACCGACACTCAGGGAGAAATGAATGTGGCAGCCTTTCAAGCCGGCTTATTCACCGATGGCTTCGGATTTGAATCACTGCTTGAGGTGATGCTCGATTTCCATCTCGGAAAATCCTTCAGCACGACCACCGGACTGATCGCACCGGAAACTGGTCAGTTCATTCCGGATGCGGCCATGGCTGGGTATGAGAAGGGGCTGGCCTGCAACATCAACCTGATTCAAGAGCTTGATTTCTGGGATGTTGCCGAACAGCAGGTCCTCGCGCTGAGGCAGCTTTACGAGATCCCCCCAACACTGGGTCCTGTTCTGCTGCAGCCCTGAATTCACGCTTCAGGACAGCACCGAAAAGGCAAACCAGAGCAGACAAACAGCAAAGGCAACATTGATGAGCTGGCTTCCTGCCCTCAGATGCTGGGGATTGCGCTGACGGTCAAAAAGATGCAAGACCGCTGCCTGCAGCATGTAGATGCCGAACACCAGGATGAGCGAACCAAGAGTCGTGGTTCCCCAGTCCAGAGACGAGGCGATCAACGCGACCACACCCCAGGCGAGGTTGGCGAATCCCACCTCGATCTGGAAATCATTGCGCTTGCCAAGATCCCAGCCCATGCGCAACGCATCGCTGCGATGAAACACGGAATGGCGGACAAATGACAACAGCCCCACGCCACCGACTGACCAGAGCGCGACCCACTGAACGGCAGAAGAAATCTGGTCTGAAGACAGGGCATTTAATCCAAAGAACAGACCGATGCCACCCACAACCCAGGTGACTTGCATCAGCACCTTGGCAATCCGGGGATGGGTGGGCAGCATCATCATGTTGAACGCGCAGCAACGCGTGGATTAATCAACGAGCTTGGGATCGATCTCAGCCAGATAACGAGCCTCACAGGTCTTGATGATCTCAATGGCTTTATCCGTGCCGAAGAATCCGTTCACGGTGCAGGTCCCTGGCTTCTTCAGATCCTTGTAATGCTCCCAGTAATAAGTGGTTTCCTTTTTCCAGTGATCACCAAGATCCTCAAAGCTCTTGATGTGATCCATGCGCTTGTCATCAGCCAACACTGCGATGACTTTGTCATCAACCTCACCACCATCATCAAAGGTCATGATGCCGATGATTCGAGCTTCAACGATCGAACCTGGAACCAGAGGTTCCGTGACATTGACGATCTCAATATCAAGTGGATCTCCGTCCTCATCCCAGGTCCGGGGAATGCAGCCATAAGCGAAGGGATAGGCCAGGGAGGAATAACCAACCCGATCCAACTTCAGGTGACCGGTCTCGGTGATCAGCTCGTACTTGTTGATCGTGTTCGAGTTGAGCTCCACGATCGTGTTCAGACGCAACTCGGATTCGTCAGCAAAGGCCGGCAGCACATGCAGCAGGTTCGGCATGCTGCGGCTCGGAGCCTGGGCGAGATTGGCCATGGAAGACGGCGTTCGGAGCGGTGATATTACGAGCACGTCTCAACGCAGCTTCGTGCTCAACCGTGTGGTGCAGCTCTGACATTCACCGCACGCTGATTCAGCACAAAGCACGGGGCAGAGGGTTAGGCCCGGACAGTGAACAACCGCTGCAGCTTGGCTTCCAGGTAGTTCAGGAAGGGATCACTTGAGAGAGATCGGCCGGACACCTGCTCCACGAGCTGTTCAGCGTTGAGGGCACGTCCGATGGGATGGACGTTGTCTCGCAGCCAACCGAGCATGACGCTGAGATCACCACGGCGAACATGCTCTTCAGGAGAACCAATCGCCGCCGTCATGGCCTCGCTCAACTGTGCGCTCACCAGGTGCCCAAGCAGATAGGAGGGGAAATAGCCAAACAGACCTTCGCTCCAGTGCACATCCTGGAGGCAGCCCTGCGCATCATCAGCTGGGGTGACCCCCAGCAAGTCCCCGTAACGACGGTTCCATTCGCTCGGGAGATCCTCCACAGGCAGACCCTCTTCCAGCAGAGCCAACTCAAGATCCGTTCGCACAAGGATGTGAAGTCCGTAGCTGAGTTCATCCGCTTCCACCCGATTGCATCCGGGAGCCACCGGATTCATCGCCTTCCACAGATCCGCCGATGACCCCAGAGGTGCACCTGCAGCGGCAAAGCGTTCCCACCAGAGTTCTGAAAAGGGTTGACTGCGGGCTACCCGGTTTTCCCAGAACAGCGACTGACTCTCATGCACGGCCATCGACGTGGCCTGACCGAGAGGCCAGGCAAACCACTGATGTGCAGAGGTCGGCAGTCCCTGCTCGTACAGCGAATGGCCCCACTCATGGGCTGTGGCCAGAAAACAAGACAAAGGCTGACCTTCCACCACACGCGTGGTGATGCGGAAGTCGCGAGGACCCAAGGTGATTGAGAAGGGGTGCGGGGAAGCCGCGACGCATGTGATCCCTTTGTCCCTGCCCCAGTCGCAGAGCAGCTGATCACAGAGTTGCTGCTGAGTCGATGCGGGCAGATCCCAGCTCAGAGAAGACGGTCTTGGTCTGCCCTTGAGTTGCTCCAACAACTCAGGCAAACGTCTGCGCAGTGGCGCGAACAAATTCTGAAGCCGCTGAAGCGTGAGGTCAGGCTCGAACGGCTGCGCGAGGGTTTCCCAGCAACTTCGCGGTTCTGCCAGCTGACGGGCCTGTTCCTGACGCAGCTCCACCATCCGACGAAGAGCTGGTGCAAACAGAGCAAAGTCGGAAGCCCTGCGGGCCTGTTGCCAAAGGTCGTAACCCTGGGATTTCGCAGTGGCCAGAGCACTGACAAGATCAGGATCCAGTGCCTGCTGCCGCTGGAGATCCTGCTCAAGCAGATCCAGATTGCGGGCCTGGCCAGTGACAATCTCAGGAGGATCTCCACGATTGGAGCGGGTTCGCCACTCATCACGGGCTTCCGCGATCAGCTCCGCATAGTGCTCAGAGCTCTGGCGTGCATGGAGCTGGCGAGCCAGCAGAGCCAGTTGCTCACCCCGCCATGCTGCACCACCGCTTGGCATTCGGGTGTTTTGATCCCAGTAGAGCGTTCTGGTTATGGAATCCATAACCTGGGTTTCGTGAAGGTGCGAGCCAAGACGATCCCAAGCCGTTGTCCCGGCAGCCATTGGCTTCATCGATCTAAAAAGACCTTAACCAGCTTCCAGATCGGAGCACAGAGCCCAGAACGCAAATCCCTGATCGATCTGCCTTCAAGCCATTAACCGTCAGGACAACTCCTGATCGTCACTTGCACTGGAATCGGGTTCCCCACCTTCAGCTCGAAGAGCCCTCTCGAGGGCATTGACATGGGCTGTTCGTTCAGGGGATTCAACAATGACGTTGACTTGTCGGACAGCAACGAGCTTGCGCCATAGCAGAGCGATCAGCCAGGAGGCCGTGGCGAAGACTGCTGCGAAATACAGGAGTCGCATGATCTCCGAAGATCCAGCGGGAACGCAGTTCTAATTGAAACAGCGGTTCAAGGGCGGAGTCGAGATCGACAGTCCGCTTATGCCAGCTCTTCACCGTCTTCAGGAGAGCCGCTCTCCTGATCCCTTTGGTCCTCGAGCGTCAGCCGTTTCAACTGGCGCTGGGCATCCTGGCGCCTGAACAGCTCATGAAATCGATTGATCAGATAGTCGACGTCTGTCATGAACCAAGCCCTGCTTCGCAGGCTGACCGCACACTCAACACATTCTCGCGCGGATCTGGCGATTGGTTCAGTCCTTGCGGCAATAGCCACCGCCCATGGGGTTCCAACCAGACGGACAGTTCTCATCCAGTGCCGGGCGCAGGGTGTAGCTCATCAATCCGAGAGCGCTGCACTTGCCGTTTGACATATCGATGTAGCCCATCGGGCACTCAGCAGTGAGTTTCTTGACCACGCGTTGCGCCCTTCCCGGAAGCGGGGAAACGCTGATCATGGGAACCAGAATCAGCAAAAGCCAGCCCAGTCTGTTGAACATCGAATGATCAGAACCGCTGCCCACGCTCCAGGCTAGAGCTGAAGTTCAACGATGAAGCCCAATGGCAGCTCTGCTCAGCCTTCAGGAACGCGAAGACCTTCGCGCAACTCTGACGCAGTGGCAGGTGGGGGATGAGCGCCTCAAGCGCCAGTGGCAGTTCAGCGATTTCAGTGAGGCATTCGCCTTCATGACCAGGGTTGCCCTCCTAGCGGAATCGATGCAGCACCATCCCAACTGGAGCAACGTCTACACCCGGGTGACGATCGAACTAACCACGCACGACCTGGGAGGACTCAGCAATCTGGATGCTGAGCTGGCGCGATCCATCGACGCCTTGCAGTAACCCGCTGCCAGAATGATTCCTAGGTAGGCAATTTTCCTATGACATCCAGAGTGAAGCGAGCCGCTGTGCCGGTGACGATTCTCACTGGCTTTCTTGGAGCAGGGAAAACGACGCTGTTGAACCACATCCTGAGCAATCAGGAGGGGCTTAAGACAGCTGTTCTAGTGAATGAATTCGGGGAGATCGGCATCGACAACGAGCTGGTGGTGAGCACCAACGAAGAGATGGTCGAACTGAGCAACGGTTGCATCTGCTGCTCCATTAACGGCGAGCTGCTAGAGGCAGTCGAACGCATCCTCAACAGACCCAAACCGGTCGAATACCTGGTGGTGGAAACCACGGGTCTGGCTGATCCGCTACCGGTTGCCATGACATTCCTGGGCAGCGAGCTGCGTGATTCGACAAGGCTCGACTCGATCATCACCTTGATTGATGCTGAGAACTTCGGAGCAGAGGCCATTGCCAGCGAAGTTGGCCGATCACAGGTGATCTATGGCGACATCCTGATGCTCAACAAGACCGATCTTGTCGATGAAGGGCGCGTGAAGGATGTCGAACAACAGCTGCGCGACGTCAAAAAGGATGCACGCATCTTGCACTCAGTGAAGGGGGATGTGCCGCTGCCCCTTCTCCTGAGCGTGGGTCTGTTCGAATCCGACCGAGTGGTGAACGAAAACCATGACCACGGCCACAGCCACCATGACCACGGCCACAGCCACCATGACCACGGCCACAGCCATGACCATGGATCAGCTGATCATTTGGCCATCGAAGGCTTCACCTCACTGTCCTTCTCAAGCAGTGATCCCTTTGATCTGAGAGCCTTTCAGAATTTTCTCGACAACTACCTACCTGATAGCGTTTTTCGAGCCAAAGGAATTCTCTGGTTCAAGGAAAGCGAGCGACGTCACGTATTCCATCTGGCGGGCAAACGTTTCTCAATCGACGACAGCGACTGGACCGGGACCCGCAAGAACCAACTGGTGCTCATCGGCCGTGGACTCGACCATGACACCCTGAGGCATCAGCTCCAGGAATGCGTTGCCGTGCCTGTTGATCAGTAAGTGCAGGCGAAGTTGCCCAGTATTCAGCAAACACGATTAGGGTGGCATCCATTG
>QCTE01000044.1 GCA_003211275.1 Synechococcus sp. AG-673-A03
TTGCAGATCCTCGCGGTGCGCCGTTGCAGCGTGGCGGACATCATGAGCAGCCACTGGCAGCGCTTTGGGCGGCACTACTACTCACGTCATGACTACGAAGCAGTGCCCACCGACGCCGCCCATGGCTTGTATGACCGACTCGAAGGCCTCTTGCCCGGTCTGCTCGGCCAATCCTTCGCCGGTCGCACCATCACTGGGGCGGACAATTTCAGTTACACCGACCCTGTGGACCAGTCGGTGACCCAGGGTCAGGGCCTGCGCATCCTTTTGGAGGATGGCAGCCGCGTTGTGGTGCGCCTCTCTGGCACCGGCACCAAGGGGGCCACCATCCGGGTGTATCTCGAGAGCTATGTGCCCAGCAGTGGTGATCTCCATCAGGATCCCCAGATCGCCTTGGCCGACATGATCAGCAGTATCAACTCGCTGGCGGAGATTCAGCAGCGCACAGGAATGGACTGCCCCACCGTGATCACCTGAGCGTCAGCGACGCCGCTGCCCCCGCCAAGTCGTCTTCTGCGAGCGGTACTCCTCATCGGATGCACTCTCCTGGAGCTGACGCATGCTCTCGATCGATGAGCCAAACAGCATGGCCGAGGCGATCACGACGCCTCGGAGACAAAGCAATCTCGTCCGAGGAATCTCGGCCGGCGTATGGCGAATGAATGTGCCGAGAAAAATCGTGAGGATGACGCCGATGCCGGCACCGATGAAGGCAGCCCAGAGCACCTTGAAACCGTTGAATCCAGAAGGCGCAGCGTTGCAGGATTGGGGGTTCTGATCGCGACTCATGAGCTACTCAGTCTCGAACCCTCCGTAGGCCCAAGCAGAGACTTGAGAACGACATAAAACACCGGCACAACGAAGAGCGACAGAACGGTGGCAATCAAAAGACCACCAAACACAACAGCTCCGAGGGACGTCTGACTGCGAGCGCCGGCACCACTGGCGAAGACCAGCGGCATGAACCCGAACAGCGAGGAAATCGCTGTCATCAAAATCGGCCTGAGGCGGGAACCTGCGGCAAAACGTGCGGCCTCCAATGCATTGGCACCAGCCTGCATCCGCTGGTTAGCCATATCCACGATCAGGATTCCATTGCCAGCGGCCAGGCCGATCAACATCACCAGACCCACCTGGGCATAGACATTGAGCACCTCACCCCGCAAGGCCAGAAAGGCGAGTGCACCCAGCATGGCTGTCGGTACCGTCATCAGAATGATCAGCGGATCGGAATAGCTTTCGTATTGCGCCGACAGCACCAGGTACACCGCCAGGATGCCGAGCGCAAAGATCACCACCGCCAAGGCACCGGCCTTCACTTCCTCACGAGAAATTCCAGTCCAGTCGAAACTGAGGCCCTGCGGATTGAGGGTTTCAAAGATCCCCTTCATTGCTGTAATCGCCTGACCAGAGCTCTTTCCGACCGCAGGCGTACCTTCGATCTTGATGGCTCGATAGAGATTGAAGTGAGGTACCACCGTGGGGCCGAGAGTTTCACGCACGCTGAAAAACTCCGCAAGCGAAATCAGACCACCGTTAGAGCTTTTGACGTACGTGGCTGAAAGGCGCTCGGGGGTCGCACGGCTTTCAGCATCAGCCTGCACGTAGACCCGACGCACCTTGCCCTCCTGAAAGGTGTCGTTCACATAGAGGCCGCCGAAGTTGATGCTGAAGGTTTTCATGGCAGCTCCGAAGTCAACGTCAACCGCGGCCATGCGATCGCGATCCACCTGAATCTCGAACTGTGGCGATTCAGGAGCGAACAGCGTGTAAACACGTTTGAGATCAGGGTCTGCGTTACCCGTCTGGATCAGTCGCCCTGCCGTGTCATAAAAATCAGCCAGGTTGTAGGCCCCACCACTCTGATCGAGAAGCTGAAACTCGAATCCACCGCCAGTGCCATAGCCAGGGATAGCCGGAGGTTCAACGACAAACACCCTGGCACCATCCACCGAACGGGCCAGCTTCTGATTCAGCCTCTCCACGATCGCCCTAACGGTCTGATCCCGTTGCTTTCGCTCAGACCAGTTCCTGGTGCCGAAGAAGAAAAGGCCCTTGTTGGGACTGTTGCCATCCAGGCTTGCACCGCTGAACACTGATGCGGCAGTGATGTTCTTTTCCGTGCGCAATACGGCGGCCACCTGTTGATTCATCGCTTCAGTCACCTGGGTGGAGACACCCTCCGGCGCCTGCACCACGCCAATCGCATAACCCTGATCTTCGATCGGCACAAAACCACCGGGAATGGCACGGAAGGCAACGGCCGTGAGCAGGATGCCGATGCCGAGGATGCTCATCACCAGTCGGCGACGATCGAGAGCCCACTCCAAAGCGGAGGCGTAGCGGCTCTCCATCACGGCATACACGCTGTTGAACTTGGCGAAAATGATCGGGGTGAACCAACCCAGGGTGAGGCCTAGAGCTGGATAGAGCGTTACTGGAATGACCCGACTGACCCCCACAAGAATCAAGCCGGTCATGGCTCCACCAAAGGTGAAAGGCAGTGTGACCGGTCGATCGATCAAGCGCCCCAGCAGCAGACCAATCAAGGCACCAACAGCCATCGGGATCAGCACCAGAGGTGCTCCAGCACCGACCACCAGCAATCCATACACAAAACCGATCACCGTGCCGGCGATGGCATAGCTCCGCCGACCGGGATCCTTTGATTCACGCGCCAGCAGCAGTGCTGACAACATCGGTGAGAAGGTGAGAGCGTTGAAGGTGGAAATGGCGATCGAGAAGATCACCGTGGCTGCGAACTGTTTGTAAATCGTTCCCGTCGCGCCAGGGAAAAACAGAACTGGCAGGAACACTGCGAACTTCACCAGCGAGGTGGCGATGATCGCTGAGAACAGCTCGTCCATGGTGGCTTTCGCTGCCTCCAACGCCGTCATCCCTTCCGTTTTTTTGGTGGAGGTGTCCTCGATCACGGTGATCGCATCGTCGACCACGAGACCCGTGGCCAACACCAGACCGAACAGCGTCAGCTGATTCAAGGAAAAGCCGAAGCCAAGGACCAGGCCAAAGGTGCCGATCAATGCCACAGGGATCGCGATCCCCGGAACAAGCGTGGCCTTCCAGTTCTGAAGAAACAGAAAAAGAATCAGAACCACAAGCACCACCGCGTCCCGCAGGGAATTCACCACGCCCTGGATGGAGGCGCTGATGAAGTCGGTGTTGTCATAGATCTTCTCCATCTTCATGCCCACAGGCATGGTCGTCTCAAAGTCCGCCAACACCTGCTTCACGCCGTCCGAGACCTCGAGAGCATTACTGCCCGAGAGCTGATAAACAGCCAAACCAACAGACGGAACACCCTGAAGATCGGTCGCGCTGACGGCATAGGACTCACCACCAAGTTGGACGCTGCCCACATCTCGGAGGCGCACCAAACCTCCGTCCTCAGCGGTTCGCACCACCATCTGCTCGAAGTCCTCAACGCTGCGCAGGCGGCCCTGCAGCTGCACGGTGAAGGTGAACTGCTGCCCTTTCGGGGAGGGCTCACCACCAACCTGGCCGGCGGCGACAAGACGATTCTGGCTGGACAACTGGTTGACCACATCGGTGGAGGTGAGGCCAAAACTGGTGAGCTTGTCGGGGTCAAGCCACAGCCGAAACGCCAGTTTTCGATTACCGAAGTAGGTGAGGTCGCCGACACCGCTCACACGCTTGATGGCATCGGTGAGGTTCAGATCCAGCAGCCCACTGATCGTCTCAGCGCTGTAGGTGATCTGGTCAGGATCCGCGCTGCCAAAGTTGTAAACGAGCAGAATCGAGTTGGACGCTTTATTGACGCTCACGCCGGCCTTGCGCACCTCCTCAGGGAGTTGCGGTTCTGCCAGAGCCACACGGTTCTGAACATTGACCTGGTTGATGTCACCATTGGTGCCGCTGGCGAAAGCCACATCAATGGAGCTGACCCCGTCGGCGGAACTGTTGGACTTGATGAAGTCCATGTTCTCGACACCGTTGATCTGTTGCTCAAGAACACTGGTGACACCCTCCTCAACAGAGACGGCATCGGCACCGGTGTAGTTGGCCCTCACCTTGACGGTGGGAGGAGCGATGTCCGGGAGGTTTTCGATCGGAAGAATTGGAATCGCAATCAATCCCACGATCACGATCAGGATGCTGCAGACCGTTGTGAGAACGGGCCTGGTAATAAAATTATTGGAGGCGGACATGGCTCAGTCGCTCAGTTCTGCACCTTCACCGGCACACCGTGACGCAGGCTCAGAAGATTGCTGGTGATCACGTTCTGCCCCAGCTTCAAGCCTTTGGTGACGGGATAGCGGCTGTTCTGGAGGGCACCGAGATTGACCGGTGTTTGCAGCGCAAACAGAGTCGCGGAAGGAATCATGCCACGGTCAATCCCCCGCTTGATCCTGGCCAGATCAGCCTTGCCAGGCTGCGCTTCAAGCTCCTTGAGAGTTCCAAGACGGAACACAAAACTCTGGCCGGAGGTCTGCGTCACGGCAGCGAAGGGAACGGATGGCTGCTGGCGGGAGTCCAGCTGAACCCGGGTCCGCAACCTCTGACCGTTGCGAAGCTTGCCATCTGGATTGGGAAATTGAGCCCTCACCAGAAGGGCCTGTGTTGCGGAGTTGATCCCAGGATCAACCGACATCACCGAGCTCCTGGCCACCACCTCGTTGCGACCAGGGAGACTCAGCAAGACCGGCAAACCAACCCTGATGCGATCGGCATAGGTGGACGGCACTTCCACCCTGGCCTCCAGGGTGTTGTTACGGATCAGCTTGGTGAAAGGGTCGCCGTTTCTGACCACATCCCCGACCTGCACGGAGACATCCGCCACTGTTCCAGCAATCGGTGACTGCAGGTTGCTGTAGGCCAGGGTGGCCTCCTGAGCTTTGACCTCTTCTCTCGAAGCGATATAGATCGCGCGCCGCTGATCACGCTCCGAGGCTTCCGCAGCACCAAGAGGCACCAGAAATTCATAGCGTTTCAGCTCCAGCAGATCCTTCTGCTCTTTCGCTTTCAACCCGGCCAGTTTGGCCTGCTCCTGAGCTTGATCAAGGGTCATGAGCAACTGACCTGGAGTCACCCGATCTCCCTGAGTGATCTTCAATTCCATGATCCGGCCTGATGCCTGAGCCGCGAGCTGAACCAGATCGCTGGCTTCGAGCGTACTAACTGTGTCGACATCCTCTGTGAACACAGCCTCGCTGACAGCAGCCTTTTTCACCTCTGGAAGAGGTCTCTGCGCATCGCCGCCCTTGCCGCAGGCAGCGAGCATGCAGGCCGTCAGGACCAAGAGGATCAGGGGTCGGTTGAGACGCACAGTCAAGACTCTGTCGGCCGCATTATGACGGCGCTCTTGATGCCAAAGGCTCAACTTGAGCAAGAATCGTCTCACCGGGAATCGACGCCGTGGGCGGACCTCTGAAACAGGATCTGTTCAGCCATCACGGCGAAGCCGCTCGACGGCGGCAGGCACCCCTCGCCGATCGCCTGCGGCCGCGCAATCTCGATGAATTCGTTGGCCAGGGAGCAATCCTGGCGGAGGGTCGCCTGCTGCGGCGAGCCATCTCAGCCGATCGTGTCGGCAATCTGATCCTGCATGGCCCGCCGGGAGTCGGAAAGACCACCCTGGCGCGAATCATCGCCAACCACACACGAGCCCATTTCAGCTCTCTCAATGCCGTGCTGGCGGGCGTGAAAGACCTACGTTCCGAGGTAACCGATGCCAGTCAACGCCTTGAACGCCATGGGCTGCGCACCATCCTGTTTATCGATGAGGTGCATCGCTTTAACAGCGCCCAGCAGGATGCATTACTTCCATGGGTGGAGAACGGCACACTCACCCTGATCGGTGCCACCACGGAAAACCCCTTTTTCGAAGTCAACAAGGCGCTGGTCAGTCGGTCCAGATTGTTCCGTCTGCAGAGCTTGGGCCCGGACGACCTCAGTCGTTTGCTGCAGACTGCGCTGCACGACAAAGAGCGTGGCTATGGCGACCGTCATGTAGAGATCAGCGCTGAGGCCTCGGCCCATCTCGTCAATGTGGCGGGAGGTGACGCGCGCAGCCTGCTCAACGCGCTTGAGCTCGCAGTGGAAAGCACGCCTGAAAATCACGATGGAGTGATCGCCATCGACCTTGGCATTGCTGAGGAATCCATTCAGCAGCGCGCCGTGCTCTACGACAAGCAGGGTGATGCGCACTTCGACACGATCAGCGCATTCATCAAATCCCTGAGGGGCTCGGACGCAGACGCAGCGCTGTTCTGGCTGGCACGGATGATCGAAGCCGGTGAAAACCCACGTTTCATTTTCCGGCGCATGCTGATCTCAGCTGGGGAAGACGTGGGCC
Organism: Synechococcus sp. AG-673-A03; assembly: GCA_003211275.1. Lineage (GTDB taxonomy): Bacteria > Cyanobacteriota > Cyanobacteriia > PCC-6307 > Cyanobiaceae > Synechococcus_C. The sequence goes on from QCTE01000044.1 coordinate 6,335, forward strand.
TCGCGGACCCCCAGGCCGTGGTGGTTGTCGAAGCCTGCGCCGCGGCCTTTGAGCGCATCGGACTGCCGGAGGGACTGTATCCATTGGCCCAGGCAGCTCTCTACCTGGCATGCACTGAAAAAAGCAACAGCACCAGCGGCATGTTCGAAGCACTGCGTCAGGTGCGAGAAGCACAAAGTCAGGAGGTGCCTGCCCATTTGCGCGACGCCAACCGTGATGGCGATGCCTTTGGTGACGGCAAGGGCTATCGCTACCCCCATGCTTTTCGTGAACACTGGGTGGCTCAGCAGTATTTGCCCAGTGCCCTTCAGGGTGAAGCTTTCTGGTCTCCGAGTCGCCAGGGCTGGGAAGGACAACGACGCGAACGGATGCTGGAACGGCGCGCTGCTCAGCTCGCAGCCTCAGCTGAGGCTGTCGACGAACACCCGCTGTTGGTGAGCAGTGGACCGGAGCAACCACAGCTGGAGCGTTGGCTGCAACGTCAACTGTCCGTGGAGGGCGAACGACTTCAGGAGCTGCGGCAGAAACTGTGGTCCGATCTCTGCTGGCAACGCACGGATCGCGTATTGATCCTTGGCGGGCGTTCGCTGCTCTGGTCGCTTGATCCCCTCGGAGCCGTGGCCGAAGGAGGACTCACGATTCTCTGTGCATCTTCAACGGAACAGCGACGTCTGGAAGCACAGCTGCAGTTGCTTGATCCTCTCAATCATCCGGCCATGCTGGCCGATGCTTCCGACCTGGAACGACTAAGCCCACACCACCAGTTCGAAGTGGTGGGTGGGCGTCTGAATCAGGACGATCTCAATGGTGCTGACTTTGAAACGTTCTGGGCCCGAGTGAGCTCCCGCTCGACAAGCGGCGCTCAATTGAGGCTGTTGCTGAGTGAACCCCAACTTGGGCCAGCAGGGGGACTGCTGGAGCTGCTCATGAGTAAAAAGAGAACGAGCCAGTCGATGCCATCGCTGCAGACCCTGGCTGCTCTGGAGTCCATCTGGCTGAGCCAAGAGGAACAGCGTCAGAGGCTGCTGAGCCAGCTTGAGCGCTGCGGCTGGCTGACGAACCAAAGCAGCTGGCAAGAATCACTGAAGCTCTCCGTTGAGCCGAGCCTGATCGAACGATGGCTCGGAAAGGACCGTCCTTACCGCAAGGCTCTTCAAGAAACTGGAGAAGCAAGTGATACTCAACTATCAGAGCTGCGTCGCGAACTTTTGCAGCAACGTGGCAACCAACTCCCCCAGAGTCTTCGTCACTGGCGAATCGAAGGTCGACTGGCCTGAACACCTTCCACCGAAGGCTTTCATAAAAAAAGCTCCGGCGATGCCGGAGCTTGAAAAGGAAAGTTGATGAACCCGCGAGGGCTCCCAACAATCACCAGAGACCGCGGACGGGAGCAGCAGCAGGAGCTGGCTCAGCGGGAAGAATCTGGTTGGCCTGCACACAAGCGGGCAGGAACACATACCAGGACAGCAGTGATGTGGACTGGGGCTCGTCGAGACCGTCCTTACAAACGTTCTGAGCACCGTCAGAAACGCCGTTGTCATTCAGACGGAAGTCAACGGGCAGCTGCCTCATGATGCCGGCAGAGGAGATTTCTCCGTCAGCTGCATCGAGGATGATGGCGGAACGAAGAGCGACCACGGCGGTCTTCTTCTTCTGCCAGTAGGGGAAGTAGCTGCGGGTCTGGTCGTCCAGGAACTTCACGCCATCGGCGGAGTACAGGAAACGAGAAACACCGACCAGATCTACGTCGTAGCTCTTGGTCATGCCCTCTTGGATTTCATCAGCAGTCCAACCGGAGTTGTTGATGCCAGCTTGAAGAGCACGGTCAGTGATTTCGCCATCGTTGAAGAACTTGGCGAAAGATGAGGCTTTGGTGGTCCAGACAGCGCCACCTGAGACCCAGCGCACGGGGCGCTTGGTGCCAGCTTCAGCGGCGACAGCCAGAGTGGAAATGGAAGCGGCGGCGAGAGCGCCGGCTGCAAAACGGGTGAACACGGACGGCGAGAAAAGACGTCTCTTTAATCCTATCCAAAGGAAAAAGACTTGCCAACAAAATCACCGCTTAAAAGCGCAGATGAGGACAAATTCGCCTCACAAGGACCATCCCGGCAAGACTCATGAATCTCAGTAGATGCATGGAACTCGCAATGAAGCATCGCTGTTGATTCCTTCATCCAGTGATGTCCATCCCAAAGAGCATTCGTATCCATCGAGCTGAAGATTATTCACACTGCGCAGAGCACACAGTCCTGCAGGAATTCCTTATCGGAAACGACAACCCCAAGTCGCCATTCCCCCTGAGACAACAACTGGGCAGCAACCCTGAGATTTAAATCGTGATGCACGGCAGTCCGAAGGTTGGAGCTCACCTCCCAAAAGCCAAGATCCTGCGCCAGAGAACCGTGCTGCCACTTGATCGCAGCCTCCTTCAGCAGCCATCGATCCAGAACCTGCTGTCGCAGCTGGTCGCCTTCCAGCTCCATCAACTCACCCTGCTCAAACTCGGTGAAAAAACGGCGCACCAAAGCCGCCGCCCCATGGAGCTTTCGGTCGGCACGCTCCAGGTCAACTCCGATGGGCTGCTGAGACCAACCCAGCAGACAGGCATCTGCACAGTGACTGAGACTGACATAGCCCCACGCGTCCGGCAGCTGAGGTGGGGCTCCCGGTGGTGCGGTCAGCGGCACCTCCAAAGGTTCAACAGCATGCAGGGTGGACAGACAACTGCGCATCCAGCCGCGCGAGGCCAGGAACTGCTGTGCCCGAGACGCCGTCAGCCCAGAGGCACAAGCACGCTCCTGGTTGCTTACTACAAGGTCACCAGCCGGAGCATCAGCTCCGATCTGCTGCATCCACAACGCAGTTACGCTGCCGCCGACAGTCCGGTTATCCATGACTCTGCAGATCGGTGATCCCGCCCCTGACTTCACACTTCCAGATGAGAACGGCGAGCCCCTCACGCTTTCATCTCTGAAAGGACAGCGAGTGGTGATCTATTTCTATCCCAAGGATGCGACCCCAGGCTGCACCAAAGAAGCGTGCAACTTCCGCGACCGCTGGAGCGATCTCAAGGCCAATGGCATCAAGGTGCTGGGCATCAGCAAGGACAACGCCGCATCGCACACACGCTTCATTGCTAAGCAGGAACTCCCCTTCACCCTGCTCACCGACGAAGAACCATGCGCAGTGGCCAGTAGCTATGAGAGCTTCGGCCTGAAGAAATTCATGGGCCGTGAATTCATGGGAATGATGCGTCACACCTTCGTAGTGGATGCTGAGGGCAAGCTTGAGTTGATTTACAAAAAGGTCAAAGCCGATTCAATGGCTGACCAAGTGCTGAGCGATCTGGGGCTGGGCTGACCAGCGTCACCAGCGACTGCATCACAAGATCAGGGGCATGATTCAGCTCAAGCCCCTGGGTCTGCAAAGCTTGCACCAGCAGCGGAGCATCACCGCCGCAGAGCCAAAGCGGAGAGGGATCGAGTTCCTGGGCTCGGACAATCAGACCAACAAGACTTTCGATCACTCCCCGGCGCATCGCATCACACGAATCTCTGGGGAATGAAAGGCCATCGCAGAGATCCTGCCTCTGGTCATCAGGATCTCTCAGCGCCTCAGTGCCTACCGCCATAGCCTGCAACTGCAGCCTCAATCCCGCTGCAAGCCAGCCGCCATTGAATGCACCGTCTGCGGTCACGCGCGTCAGGCTGAGCACGGTGCCGGCATCAACAACCATCAATGGGCCAACTTCTGCTGACTGGGTCCAGGCGCCCCATCCCGCCAGCGCCCGGTCGATACCAAGCCAGGCCGGCACATTCCGAAGCGGAATTGCATCGAGGCAGAGACGCCTGTCCGGCCTGAGCATGGAATGGGCAGGTACAGGTCCCACTGCCGCCCATGAACAAAGCGGAGCAGAGCCAGCCAACACCGACAGTTGCGGCTGGGAATGGCTGTAGCTCCAGGCACCGCTCCTGGATTGGTCAGCCCAGTGCCAGCGACTGTTGCCGATCAGCAGACAGCGCTGCTCAGAGGGCATGGTCAGATGCCATCGCCCATCACTCCGGGCACGTGGATACCGCACTCCTGACGCTGTCCACCGAAGCGGGTGCCGCGGCCCTCGGACTCAAGGCCGTCTGGAGCACTGGAATGCCAGTCGCCAACGGTGGAATACCCCTGATCAAAGAGCGGATGCTGAGGCAGGTCATGCTCCTGCATGTAATAGAAGACATCCCGATTGGTCCAGCGCAACAAGGGGCGCAAAGACAGACGCCCTCGTATCGGATCGAGCACGGTCATGGTCTTGCGCAGCTCTGTCTGGCCGCGTCGCACGCCACTGGCCCAGCAGCTCACCTCGCGCCCACTCAGTGCTTCCTCAAGTGGCTCCACTTTGCGGAGACGCAGATACAGATCCAAGTCCTGCTCTCGTCCGGTCTCCCAGAGCCTGCCGTGGACTGCTTCCATGCGGGCAGGAGACATCGATGACTGGGCAACAACGAGCTGTGTGCCAAGCCGCTCGCAGAGAGTGCTGGCATAGCGATAGGTCTCTGCAGGCAGATATCCCGTGTCCACCCAGATCACAGGCACGGTTTCTCCTCCGGAGAGGCGACTGAGCATGTGCAGCAACACAGAGGACTGGATCCCAAAGCTGGTGGTCATCGCGAAGCCGGACCCGAATCGATTCACTGCCCACTGGAGCCGCTGCAGAGGCTCCAGTGGCTCCAGCTCCGCGCGCAGGGTTTCGAAGCCGGCAGCCGCCGTGCCGGTATCCACACCACCAGCGGTGCTGATCATGTCTGTGGTGCCCTGGCTCATGTACTCCATCCTCCAATGCCGAGGTGACCACAGGTCTGCCTATGGTTTCAACACGCTTCAGAGAATGCCTTGACTCCCCCTGCCAGCGGGCCAGTTCAACCGATCGTGGTGATCGGTGGTGGATTTGCCGGATTGTCAACGGCGCTTGCCTTCAGTCGCCTGCATCCAAGACCAGCGGTCGTGCTGATCGAACCTCGTGACCGCTTCGTCTTCGTTCCTCTGCTCTACGAATTAATGAGCGGAGAGCTCAAGGGATGGGAGGTCGCACCTGACTACGCATCGCTGCTGCAGGGGCATGGAATCAGTCACTTGCAGGACCGTGCCGGCTCCATCGACCTCGATGCCCGTTGTGTCACCACAGCTTCGGGGCGCGCCCTGCAATACAGCCAGCTTGTGATCGCCACAGGTGCACAGCCAGAAGACTTTGGAATCCAAGGAGTCCGCGACAACGCCCTGAATTTCCACACGCTGTCTGATCTACAACCTCTGCAGGAGCGAGTCCAGGAGCTACGTCGGCGCCCATCAGGCACGAGCTCCCTGGTGATTGCTGGTGCGGGTGCCACTGGAGTCGAACTGGCTTGCAAGCTCGTGGACATGCTCAACGGTGCTGCCAAGGTGCAACTCGTTGAGCTCGGTGATCAGATCCTGCCAAGATCGAAAGCTTTCAATAGGGAGCAGGCCGAGAAAGCCCTGAAGAAGCGTGGTGTCACCGTTCACCTCAACACCAGAGTGGAGTCTGTGACAGCGACTTCTGTGATGCTGAGCGGAGCACAGGGCTCGTCTCAACAGCACCATGACGGACTGATCTGGACCGCAGGCAGCCGTCCCTGCATTCCGGACATCTCTCCCAAGTTGGAGCTCCATCAAGGGCGATTACCAGTGACTGAGTCGCTCCGTCTGCAGGGCTATCCGGAGGTTCTGGCTCTCGGAGATATCGCTGTGAATCCTGATGCAGACGAGCTTTCCAGCTGGCCTCATTCGGCTCAAACGGCCATTCAGCAAGGTCAGTTTGCAGCCAAAGAGCTCAAGACAAAGCTTCAGAACAATGACGTCAACACCTTTGTGTTCAACGATCTCGGCGAAATGCTCAGTCTCGGCATTGGCGATGCCTCGATCACCGGTCTAGGCCTCACCCTTGCCGGCCCTCTGGCCTTCAAACTGCGCCGACTGACCTATCTGACCCGGTTACCGGGGCTTTCGCTGGGGCTTCGCGCAGCTGGAGCCTGGCTGGTCAGTCCTTGAAACAGGCTCACCTGGCAGGACGAACCAGGGGACTGCGTCCATCACAGCTCAAACAGCTGGATCGTCTCAGCCATCGTCGCCACCCCGATGATTCCGGCGCCGACGTTTTCACGCTGGAGCGGCTTGCCGAACTTGCTGTGAAGCTCGAGGAAACACTGCATCTGCTGATCGACGACCGTGGCGTCTGCCGACTGCTTTGGGTTGGCCCACTCGGAGAATCCGATCGACTGGACCGACATCTTCAGGGCGGCTCCAGGCGTCGGTCCAGGCAATGGCGCCTGATCAGCACACTGCATGAACGCCGTTCTCCAGAGCTGGTCCCTGATGGTCGCGATGCGGTGATCGCCCTGGATGTTCAGCCGGAGTCTTGGCTGCGGTATCAAGCCTTGATCTCTCGCAGTGGGATCCGTTCCGGTGCCCTCTGGGTTCCGGATCCCAAAGCCGATAGCGGCTGGAGTTGCGGCGAAACGGGCGATCTGACGATGCTCTGCCACTGCGACACCCCTGGCGGGCATGCCGATCGGCGTGGCGAAACACTTTTGGAGGCGCAAGAGCCCACTGCAACGGTGGAGCAGGTGCTGCTGCTCACTCTCACCGGCACGGACCCAGCACGAAACGAGCGGGAACTGGCCGAACTGGAGGGGTTGACCCGCAGTGCCGGTGCCAGAACAGTTGCTGTCTGCCGCCAGCGTCAGGGACAGATCAATCCCCAGACCCTCTGGGGCACAGGCAAACTGCAGGAAGCTGCTCTGGACATCCGCAAGCACGGCGCCACGCTTGTGATCACCGACAGAGAGCTCACGCCTGTTCAAGCCAGGAACCTGGAGCGGTTACTGGACAGCCCCGTGATGGATCGCAGCGAGCTGATCCTCGACATTTTTGCCCAGCGGGCCTCCAGTGCTGCAGGTCGCCTGCAAGTGGAACTGGCCCAACTCCGCTACAGACTGCCAAGGCTTGCCGGACGCGGATTGAGCCTGTCTCGGCAGGGGGGTGGCATTGGCACCCGCGGACCGGGAGAAACCCAGCTTGAAAAAGACAAGCGTGCCATCAGCCGCCGCATCGAACACCTGGGCCGGGAATTGCGCCAGCTGGGAGCACACCGAGCCCGGCTGAGAGAGCGACGTCAGGACATTCCCGGTGTGGCTCTTGTTGGGTACACGAATGCCGGCAAGTCATCGCTGCTCAATGCGCTGTGTGATCGCGCGCAAGGAGGCCCGGTCCAAGCCGAAAATATTCTGTTCGCGACCCTCGATCCCACAACACGTCGGCTCTGCTTGCCGAGGGCTGGAGCCGCACCCCGCGAGCTGTTGATCACCGACACGGTGGGATTTATCCGTGAACTGCCGGCCCCTTTGATGCAAGCCTTCATGGCCACGCTGGAGGAAACCCGCAATGCAGACCAACTCCTGCTGGTGGTGGATCTCGGAGATCCCGATTGGCAGGGACAACTCAAAGCTGTGCACTCCATCCTCGACGGTCTTGGCTGTGAGCAGCCCAGACAGGTGCTGGCTAACCAGATCGACCGATGTCATGCAGGAGCTCTGGAGCGGATCCGTGAACTGGAGCCCCAAGCCCTCTACGTCTCCGCCACGCAGGGGACAGGCCTGAAGGGTCTGCGAACATGGCTTGAACAGACGTTCTGGGAGTTCACACCAGAAACAGTCAGCCCACCTGTCTCGGAGCCAACAGGCGCATCCCCCAATGGTTGAGCTCAGTGCCGCTCTGCAGAACGGAGACGCTCTGGTCACGCTGGCTGTGCTGTTGATCGCGGTGGCCCTGTTCATCAGTGGAGCCATGGCACCAGAGCTGGTGGGGCTGCTCAGTGTGTCGCTGCTGATGATTGGCGGAGTGCTGACCCCTTTAGAGGCCCTGAGCGGCTTCGGCAGCCCAGCACTGATCACGCTGATGGGACTGTTCGCCGTTTCAGCAGCCCTGTTCCGCAGCGGCGCCCTTGATCGCCTGAGAGAACTGATTGCCTCCGAACGCATCCGTACTCCCAGGCGCATGGTGGGTCTGCTGACCCTGGTGGTGGCACCGATCTCTGGCGTGGTGCCCAACACCCCGATTGTGGCCAGCCTGCTTCCGGTGCTGGAGACCTGGTGCCAAAAGCGAGGGATCGCACCATCCAGGGTTCTTCTGCCTCTGTCATTCGCCACACTGCTGGGCGGCACCCTGACCCTGCTGGGCAGCTCCGTGAATCTGCTGGCCAGTGACGTCAGCCAACAACTGGGCTACGGGTCCCTGGATCTCTTCAGCTTCAGCGCCATCGGTGTGCCGGTCTGGCTTGCCGGAGCGAGCTACATGCTGCTTGCCCCTCGCGCCCTGCTGCCAGACCGGAATGTGCCCGATGATCAGCTCAGCACCAACCAGTCGCTGACTGGATACTTCACCGAAGTCACCATCCCAGGTTCGTCCTCGCTTGTCGGACAGACCCTGAGGCACAGCAGGCTGCAACGTCGCTTCGATGTCGACGTTCTCGAGCTGCAGAGAGGTGGCGAGCGAATTCTTCCACCCCTGGCCGACCGCTGCATCGAGGCGGAAGACCGCCTACTGCTGAGGGTTACGCGCGCAGATCTGCTTCGCCTGCAACAGGACCACACGATTCAGCTGGCCTCCGCCAATCGTCCTTCCGCTGATCATCTCGACGTAGTCAACGCCGAACCAGCCCTGTCCAGCGAAGGCGCAGACGGTCAGAAAACCGTGGAGGTTCTGCTGCCCGCTGGGTCCACATTGGCTGGTGCAAGTCTGCGGGAGCTGCGCTTTCGACAACGCCATAACGCAACGGTGCTGGCGCTCCGGCGAGGTCAGCAAACGGTTCAGGAGCGACTTGGCCAGGCCGTTCTGCGTGAGGGCGATGTGCTGCTGCTGCAAGCACCTCTGGATGCGATCCGAGGGCTTCAGGCCAGCAACGATCTGCTGGTGCTCGACCAGCTTGAAAACGATTTACCCACCATCCGTCGCAAGCCTCAGGCCGTGACCATTACGGCTCTGATGCTGCTGGTGCCCACAGTCACCGCCGTGCCCCTGGTTGCCGCCGTGCTGATGGCCGTTGTACTGCTGGTTCTGATGGGATGCCTGAGAACAGGAGAGGTGCAGCGCTCGATCAGACTGGATGTGATTCTTCTGCTCGGATCTCTTTCCAGCTTCAGTGTGGCTCTGCAGACCAGTGGTTTGGCCAATGCCATGGCATCCGACATGGAGAGGCTGCTCCTGAACTGGCCGGCTTACTGGGCGTTACTGGTGATTTTTCTGGCCACCAATCTGGTTACAAGCGTGATGAGCAATGCGGCCTCGGTGGCACTGCTGGTTCCTGTAGCCACGCAGCTCGCACCCTCTCTGAACCTTCCCCCCCAGGCTTTGTTGCTCACTGTGCTGTTTGGAGCCAGTCAATCGTTTCTCACTCCGATGGGATACCAGACCAACCTGATGGTTTTCGGACCAGGGCGTTACCGCTTCTTCGATGTGGCTCGCTACGGAGCCGGTCTCACGTTGTTGATGACCTTCCTGGTTCCAGGACTGATCCTTGCCCAGGCAGGAGGACGCTGAGCGCATGGCACTGCCTCGGGCCATTCATCGCACTCAGGCTTGGTACCGGCGCCTCACCGTGCCCCAGTTCACGGTGGTGACGGGATTGCTGGTGATCACCCTCGGGACACTGCTGCTGTCCAGCCCGCTCTGCTCCAGCACGAGTGTCGGACTCTGGGAAGCTCTATTCACAGCGACCTCCGCGGTCACCGTGACAGGCCTCACAGTGATCGATGTCGGCAAGGATCTGACCGTCGTCGGCCAAGGCGTTCTGGCGGTCATGATCCTGGTGGGAGGCCTTGGCCTGATGGCGATCACCACCTTCCTGCAGGGATTTGTGGTGCGGGGA
>QCTE01000045.1 GCA_003211275.1 Synechococcus sp. AG-673-A03
GCCGGATCCAGCTGTTGCGCGAACGACTGCTGGATCAGCTCAGTGAGCTGGAGGCCCGGGTTGATTTTGAGGAGGATCTGCCTGCTCTCGATGGCCCGGCATTGCTGAAGGCCTTGCAGTCGGTGCGCAACGAGCTGCTGCAGCTTGTGGCGGATGGGGAGCGCAGTGTCGCCTTGCGTCAGGGGCTGCGGGTGGCGCTCGTCGGCAGGCCCAACGTCGGCAAGAGCTCACTGCTGAATTTGCTGAGTCGGCGGGAGCGCGCCATCGTCACCGATCTGCCCGGAACCACAAGAGATCTGCTGGAAAGCGAAATCGTGCTGGAGGGCGTTCCGATCACGCTGCTCGACACCGCCGGCATCCGCAGCACCAATGATGCCGTTGAGCAGCTGGGCATTGCCCGCAGTCACGACGCTTTGGCCAGTGCCGACCTGGTCGTGCTTCTGTTTGATCTCGTTGACGGCTGGACCGCTGAGGATCAGCTGCTGCGAGAGCAGATCCCAGCTGATGTACCCCATCTGTTGGTGGGAAACAAGACTGATCTCAGTGATCTTGCGACTCCGGCCGATGTGCATCTTTCTGCGGTGACAGGTGTTGGGGAAGCGCAGCTGGTGCAGGCTCTTCTGGAGCGTTGCGGCGCACTGAGCGACGGCTCCCTTCTGCTGGCGCTCAACCAACGGCAGGCTGACCTTGCACGGGTGGCGGCCGCTGCCCTTGATCGCAGTGAGCAGGTTGCCGCCGATGGACTGCCCTGGGATTTCTGGACGATTGATCTGCGTGAGGCCATTCACAGTCTTGGCGAGATCACTGGGGAAGAACTCACAGAATCAGTGCTGGATCGTATTTTTTCCCGTTTTTGCATCGGCAAATGAAGTTGGCAAATGAAGCGCTGCAGGTTTGGCCCGAACCGTCGTGCCCGCATGATGGATCGAGGCCTATGAGCGGGCGGTTCCGCAGTGATGAACGTTGAGCAGCCACTAACGACACCCCGGCTTCAGGCGCAACTTCAGCACTGGCTGGCAGAGGATCTTGGCCGCGGCGATCTCACCGCGCCGGCCCTGAGCGGACGGCGGGCTCAGGCGAGCTGGATCGCGAAGCAGGACGGTGTGTTCTGCGGTGGCAGCCTTGCTCTGCAGCTGTTTCGTCTGTTGGATCCCAAGCTCGAGGCCGAGTGCCTGGTGCCCGATGGTGCTGCGGTGCAGTCCGGCGACACACTGCTCCGACTCGATGGTCAGGCCACTGCGTTGGTTGGGGCTGAACGGACGGCGCTGAATCTGGCGATGCGTCTCTCCGGTATCGCTACGGCCACAGCGGCCCTGGTGAGAGAACTGCAGGGAAGCGGAGTGCGCTTGGCCGACACGCGCAAGACCACGCCAGGACTGCGTGAACTTGAGAAGTACGCCGTACGCATCGGTGGGGGCGTCAATCACCGACTCGGTCTGGATGATGCCGCCATGCTCAAGGAAAACCATCTGGCCTGGGCGGGTGGCATTGAAGCGGCGATTGCTGCTGTGCGGGCTTCAGCTCCATGGCCGGCGAGGGTGATTGTGGAAGCGGAAACCGAGCAGGAAGCTTCGAAGGCCGTGATTGCCGGAGCTGATGCTGTGCTGCTGGATGAGTTCACGCCTGAGCAGCTCAGCACGCTTGTGCCCAGGTTGCGCCAGCTGGCGGTGGAGCGGACTGCTTCCGGGGCTGTGATTCTGGAAGCCTCCGGGATTCAACCCGGTGATCTGCGCACCTATGCCACCACAGGCATTGATTTGATCTCCACCAGCGCTCCGGTCACGCGGAGCCGCTGGCTGGATTTGAGTATGCGTTTCGCACCTGCCGGGAGATGATCAGGGCTTGCCAAGCCCGTTGATCCGTCCATGCTCCGCATTGCCAACGCCCTTGAAACACAGTTGCGCGGTGCGATGCAACGGGCGTTCCCCGAGGCCTGGACTGAAGCGGGGGAGGCTGGTTTGGATCCCCAGTTGGCGCCAGCGAGCAAGCCGGAATTCGGCGACTTTCAGGCCAACGGTGCTCTGCCACTGGCCAAGCCGCTGAAGCAGGCGCCGCGTCAGATCGCGACGGCCATCGTTGAGCAGCTGCAAGCGGATGCGGCCTTCACCCAGCTGTGCCTGGAGCCGCAGATCGCAGGCCCTGGGTTCATCAACCTCACGATCCGACCCGAGCGCCTGGCTGCGGAAGTGGCCTCCCGCCTGGGCGATGAGCGGCTTGGCGTTCCGCCCGTCCAGGGTGCTGCGCCGGTGGTTGTGGACTTCTCCAGTCCCAACATCGCCAAGGAGATGCATGTGGGGCATCTGCGCTCCACGATCATCGGCGACTCCTTGGCTCGGGTGCTGGAGTTTCGTGGGCACCCGGTGTTGCGGCTGAACCATGTGGGCGACTGGGGCACCCAGTTCGGGATGCTGATCACCCATCTCAAGCAGGTGGCTCCCGATGCTCTCGAGACCGCCGATGCCATCGACCTCGGTGACCTCGTGGCCTTTTATAGGGAGGCCAAAAAACGCTTTGATGACGACGAGGCGTTTCAGACCACATCCCGCGAGGAAGTGGTGAAGCTGCAGGGAGGCGATCCTCTGTCGCTCAAAGCCTGGGGGCTCCTGTGTGACCAGTCGCGGCGCGAGTTCCAGAAGATCTACGACCGGCTCGACATCCGCCTCAGCGAACGGGGTGAGTCGTTCTACAACCCCTTCCTGCCAGCGGTGATCGATGGGCTGAAGCAGGTCGGTCTGCTGGTCACCGACGACGGGGCAGAGTGCGTCTTCCTGGAAGGGGTCAGCGGCAAGGACGGCAAGCCGCTGCCGGTGATCGTGCAAAAAAGTGATGGGGGCTTCAATTACGCCACAACCGATCTCGCGGCGATTCGTTACCGGTTCGCCGCGGCTCCCGATGGTGATGCAGCCCGCCGGGTGATCTATGTGACCGATTCCGGTCAGGCCAATCACTTCGTAGGAGTGTTCCAGGTGGCCGAGCGGGCCGGTTGGATTCCCGATGGCTCTCGCCTGGAGCATGTGCCCTTCGGCTTGGTGCAGGGAGAAGATGGCAAGAAGCTCAAGACCCGGGCCGGTGACACCGTGCGTCTGCGCGACCTACTGGATGAGGCGGTAGAGCGCGCTGAAGCGGACCTGCGTTCGCGCCTCCAGGACGAAGAGCGCAGTGAGCCCGAAAACTTCATCAACCATGTGGCCAGCACCGTTGGCCTGGCGGCGGTGAAATATGCCGATCTCAGTCAGAACCGGATCACCAATTACCAGTTCTCGTTTGATCGGATGCTGGCCCTCCAGGGCAACACGGCTCCCTACCTTCTCTATGCGCTGGTGCGCATCGCCGGCATCGCCCGCAAGGGTGGTGATCTGGATGCCTCAACGGCTCAGCTGCAGTTCAGTGAGCCTCAGGAGTGGGCTCTGGTGCGTGAACTTCTGAGGTTCGATGCAGTGATTGCCGAGGTGGAGGAGGAGCTGCTTCCCAATCGGCTCTGCAGTTATCTGTTCGAGCTCAGCCAGGTGTTCAATCGCTTCTATGACCAGGTGCCGGTGCTCAAGGCAGGCCCAGACGCTTTGCCGTCACGACTGGCCCTCTGTCGCCTCAGCGCCGACACGCTGAAAACAGGACTCGGTCTGCTGGGAATCTCAACCCTGGAGCGGATGTGAGTGGTTCCCCAGTGAGCAGTCCCTCCTTGAGCGGTTCCTCCCTGCCTCGGCTCCTGTTGTTGGCCACCGGTGGCACCATCGCCGGACGAGCGAGTGACGTGACCTCTCTGAATCACTACTCAGCAGGCGTCATTGCTGCTGAGGAGTTGCTGCAGTCCGTTCCCCAGCTGCGGGAGCTCGCGGAGATTGAGGTGGAGCAGATTGCCAACGTCGACAGCGCGGATCTGACCTTCGCTCATTGGCAAAGGCTTGTGACCCAGTTGCGTGATGCCCTTGCGGCTGATCCCGATCTTGCCGGTGTTGTGATCACCCATGGCACCAACACGCTGGAGGAAACGGCCTGGCTGTTGCAGTTGCTGATCGATGACCCGCGGCCGGTGGTGCTGGTGGGGGCGATGCGGCCGGCAACGGCCCTGAGTGCTGATGGCCCGCTCAATCTGTTCCAGGCCATGCAGGTGGCCAGAGCGCCGGAGTCTCGCGGGCACGGGGTGCTTGTGGTGATGGATGGCTGGATCCATGCAGCTCGCGAGGCCACGAAGGTTGCGACTCAGGGGGTGGGTGCCTTTGACAGCCCTGGTGTCGGCCCCTTGGGTTGGGTGGACGATGCTGGAGTTCACCTGCCTCCAGCGCAGCCAGCACGTCCTGTTCCTTTCTCAGGACTTCAGCTTGCTGAGCCCTGGCCCCAGGTGGCGATCCTGCATGGTTGTGTCGAGCCTCCGTCAGCCCTGATTCCTGCCCTGCTTTCGGCCGGTGTCCGGGGTCTGGTGTTCACGGGTACTGGGGCTGGCCAGTTGTCGGTGTTCGAACGCTGCGCTCTTGAAGACTGGCCAGGGCCGCTGCCGCTCATGCTCAGGGCGAATCGCTGTGGTTCCGGGCCTGTGCATCGTGATGAGCAATTTGCCTGTCTTGGTCTTTTGCCCGCCGGGCGGCTCAGTCCCCAGAAAGCGCGAGTGCTGTTGTTGCTGGCTCTGATGGCTGGATTGGACAGGGCCCAACTCTCCGATTTGATCTAAGCGCTGCAGGCCTCGCTCAACCGTGGCTCATGAGGAGCAGCTGTAGTGCGAGATGCCTCCGGCATTGAAGAATTCCTCGGGTTTCAGTTGGTCGTAGCGGGCCGCTAATTCCATGGGCAAGGATTCATAGGGATTGGCGAAGACCTTCTGCAGTTCATGCACCAGGCTGTAGTCACCATGGGCTGCTTGTTCATAGGCCGGTGCAATCAGCCATTCACGCCATGTCATGGCGGGATTGGCGAGCTGCATGGCTCTGGATGTCTCGCTCAGGTCGCTGTTGTGTTCCAGTTGACGTCGCCATCCTTGCAACCAATTCATCCAGCGTTGATCAATCTGGTGATCGCTGGGTCGATAAAAGCTCCGCTTCAGGGGTCCTAACTGTTCAGGGATGGCTGAGAGTTCTCGGAACACCATCGTGTAGTCCGCTGCTGAGTCGACGCATAACTGCAGGAGCTCTCCCACCAGCTCTGGAGAGTGGTCGACAAGGCCAAGTTTGCGTTGCCACATGCTGTCGAGAGCTTCCTGCATCGTCGCTTTAAAACCCTCCTCAAGGCTCTCGAGGCGAGTCATGGCCTCCTGGTGATCCTGGAGTAACGGTTTCAGGGCTGCCACGAACATCTGATAGTTCTTGCCTGCCGCCACCGGCTGATTGAAGAAGGCGAAATGCATTCCGCCACCGGTCCAGGGCTGAAAGCGTGGGTCGAACAGTTCGCAGAATCCGAAGGGTCCGTAATCAAGGGTGAACCCTCCGGCAGCGCAGTTGTCACTGTTGAAGTTCCCCTGGCAGTACCCCACACGGATCCAGTCAGCAACCAATGCCGTCAGGCGTCCGCGGAACAGCCTGGCCAACTCCAGCACCTGCTCGATGAATGGCAACGATGGCTCGATCTCCGCGTGGTAGTTCCGTTCGATCAGATGCTGCACGATCATCTGCAGCTCACTGAATGCCTTGGGGTGGCTGTTGTTGCGGGTGCGTCTGGCAAACAGCTCGAGTTGTCCCACCCGCAGAAAGGACGGGGCCACGCGTGTGGTGATCGCTGCAGGGTTCTCCATCAGCACATCAGGATCCATGGATCGAGACTGATCCGAATACCAGGGCCGACGCACGGTCTCGTCGTGGGAGACGTAAAGCGTCAGCGAGCGAGACGTAGGAACCCCCAGGGCATGCATGAACTCCTGGGCCAGAAATTCGCGCACGCTGGAGCGCAGCACGGCACGACCGTCAGCGCCACGGCAATAGGGCGTTGGTCCACCGCCCTTCAGCTGCATTTCCCAGCGTTGCCCCTCGAAGAGGCCTTCGAAGATGGAGATCGCCCGACCGTCGCCGTAGCCGTTGCCGTTACCGAACGGACATTGCTGATCGTATTCAGTGCCGTAGATCGACAAGGCATAACCAGTGGCCCATCCATAGGGCAGCATTGGCTCGCGACTCACGCTGATGTCGCCGGAGAACAATCGCCGGAAGCCGTCATCCTCTGCCAACTGATCACTGAGTCCCAGCTCTTTGAACAGCTCGTTGCTGTGTGCCACGTACTGCGGTGCCGGCAGAGGTGTTGGTGTGACCGGCACGTAGTGCCCAGATCGCACCTGACGCACCTGGTGATCGTGTCCGTTGACGGTGGCTTCGGGATCGGGTGTGAGTTGGCTCAGCAAGGAGTACTCGACGTGTTCCGCGAACGTGGCGAAGGTGTCGGTTGAGGAGGATGCGCTCGAGCTGGCTGGCATCAGGCCGGTGACTGCAGTGTTCCCATCATCGGCATGATTGCCTCGACTGTTGGGATGAGATGGAGGTCGATAGCTTGTTGGTTGACCTTCGTTGGCAAGGTTGATGGGTATGACCGCACCGACTCCTTCGCCTTCAGCACGCCCGGAGGTTGAGCGCCTCAGGGGTTACAGCGCACCGCTGGAAGGGCGCCGTGGTTTGCTTCGGCTTGATTTCAACGAGAACACCATTGGCCCCAGCCCTGCGGTTGCTGAGGCGCTACGGGCCTTTCCGGCTGATCAGATTGCCATCTATCCCGAATACGACGGACTGCGCGAAGCGGTGATCCGCAATTTGCAGGCATCGCCTGCGGGTCTGACGCACGTGTTGCTGCCGCAGCAGGTGGGTCTATTCAACGGGGTGGATGCTGCGATTCATGCGGTGATTCACGCCTATGGCGCCCCTGAAGACACCCTGCTCACCACCAGCCCCACCTTTGGTTATTACGCCCCTTGCGCCGGGATGCAGGGGATGGTCGTCGAAGCAGTGCCCCACGCTCTGCCAGGTTTTCGCTTTCCGCTGCAGCAGATCCGCGACGCCCTTGAGCGCAGGCCACGGATTCTGATGCTCTGCAATCCCAACAACCCCACCGGTACGCGCTTGTCGGTGGAGCATGTGCTGCAGTTGGCGGCGTCCGCGCCCGACACGCTCGTGGTGGTGGATGAGCTCTATGAGGCCTTCACGGGAGACAGCGTGTTGCCGACGGTCGATTTCGGGCTGCATTCCAATCTGTTGGTGCTGCGTTCCCTCGCCAAGACGTCCGGACTCGCGGGCTTGCGCATCGGTTTTGCGTTCGGGCATGCCGATGTGGTCGATCGGGTCTGCCGCGTGACCGGGCCCTACGACGTGAACAGCCTTGCCGTGACCGCGGCTTTCGCTGCACTGTCTGACCAGGCCTACACCGATCAATATGTAAGCGAGGTGTTACGTGCACGTGACTATTTAGTCACTGAAATGACACGTTCTGGTGTCAGTTTCCATGCTGATGGCGGTAACTATCTGTTGGTTTGGCCAAGGTCTTCCGCTCAGAAGGTGGAGCAGCAATTGAGGGATGCCGGGATCTTGGTGCGCTCCATGGCCGGCAAGCCGCAGCTTGATGGATCTCTGCGCGTGAGCATCGGCACCCAGGCGCAGATGCAGAGGTTCTGGGAGTGTTACCGAAAGCTTGAGAGCTGAGCGGACTCTCAGCGCATCACCTCGATCACTGTGCTGTCGTTCAGGTTGCTAGGCAGCGAGAGGCTGGGTCCTACCTGGCGTACCTGTGTTCCGCCCATCGCATCCAGAAAGGGCTGGACTCCACCCTGGTCGCAGCCGCTCGGAGCCTCTCCATTCACGTATTGCACTGGGATGACCCGGTGTGGATTCAGCTGCCTCACCACCTCGGCGGCTTCTTCGCCGTCGTACACCTTTCCGCCGCCTCCAACGCCGATGATCAGCACATCAGGGCGACCCAGCAGCACCCTGTCTTCACCGCTGAGCGGGGCCGCTGTTCCTCCCAGATGGGCAAAGTTCAAGCCTCCCTGCTGCCAGCGCCAGATCGTGGCGTTACCGAAACGACGTCCACCCATGCGGTCATGCGGAGCGGAAAATCCCTCCAGGTCCATGCCGCCAACGCGATAGGAACCAGGTTTGGAGAGGTAGGTCCCACCACCAATCCGTGCGCCTTCATCCGGGAGTTCGGAACTGACAAGGGTCACGTTGGCGCTGACGCGTGGTTCGGCGAGTCCCGCGGCGCAGCCCACGGCCCGGAAGGGGTTCACCAGCACCGACTGGCCGCCGCCACGAATCAGCAGAGCACTGTGTCCATAGCTGGTGATTGAGACACCTGCCGCCCGCACGGCGCTGCCGCTGATTCCGCTCAGCAGGGTGGATGCGGCCAGGAAGGCGATGGCCCGCCCAGGACCCTGGCTTTTCAGGAAAACGGTCATGGGGGAATGCCTGCTGGCCCAGGAAGCTAGCAGTGCTGAATGCGTCCTTCAGCCACGCGTAGGAAGTTGGCCAGCAGGTTGTGCCCTGCCTCCGTCAGCACGCTTTCTGGATGGAACTGCACGCCCTGCAGATGCTGATGCTCACGATGACGCAGTCCCATCACGGTGTCGTCCTCCAGCCATGCAGTGATTTCCAGGCAGTCCGGAAGACTGCTGCGCTCAGCGATCAAGCTGTGATAGCGAGTGGCGGTGAGGGGCTGGGGCAGTCCCGCAAAGACGCCTTCACCGCGATGCAACACCGGCGAGGTTTTGCCATGCATCAGTTCTGCGGCCCGCACGACCTTGCCTCCGTAGGCCTGAGCCAAAGCCTGATGGCCCAGGCAGACACCCAGGGTGGGAATCTTGGGTGATAACTCCTTCAGCACATCCAGGCAGACCCCTGCTTGATCAGGATCTCCGGGCCCAGGCGACAACAAGATGGCATCGGGACTGAGGTCGCGGATCTGGGCAACGCTGAGCGCATCGTTCCGTTCCACGCGCAGATCCTCGGCTAGAGGGTGCTGAGCCGCCAACTCCCCGAAGTACTGCACCAGGTTGAAGGTGAAGCTGTCGTAGTTGTCAATAACAAGCAGCATCGCTTAGAGGCCGAGGCGAAGAATCAAGGGCGGCAGCACCAGCAACAGGGCAACGACCAAAGAACTGATGGCCGCCACCAGAACCGCTGCCGCTGCGCAGTCCTTGGCGACTTTGGCCAGAGGGTGGAAGCGTCGCCCGATGGCCAGATCCACCACCGATTCAATGGCTGTATTGAGCAGCTCCAGCACCAGCACAGCCGCAACGGTCAGCACCAGCACGGCCAGCTGGATCGGCGGCAGCCCCAGCCACAGGCCCAGGAAGAACACGACGCTGCCGATCCCTAGGTGGATGCGGAAGTTGCGTTGGCTGATGAAGCCGTAACCCAGTCCCTGAGCCGCGTAGCGGAAGCTGGACGGCAGGTCGCCAGCGATTTTCCAGGCTCCTCTGTGGGCAGCGTGGTGAGCACGTCGAGTACTGCGCTGGCTGATCTCCTCGCTCAACGGAGCTCCATCGTCAGGGGTCCGGAGTGATTTCATCTGCTGATTCACAGTTGATCTCACCGTGGGATTGAACGATACCGGCCATGGCAACCAGTTGCTCCTGGCATTGCAGCATCGCTTCCAGCCGCGAATCATCGGGATGATCCCAGCCCAGCAGATGCAGCAGCCCGTGGCTCACCAGCCAGCAGAGCTCACGTTCCAGACTGTGCTCCTGCTCGAGAGCCTGACGCTCTGCCGTTGGGACCGACACGATGATGTCTCCCAGCTCAATGCTGGGACTGCCGTCAGGGGGCATGTCTGCTTCCAGGGCTGAGAAGGACAACACATCGGTGGCGCTGGGCTTGTCTCTCCAGCGTCCGTTTAAAGCAGTGATCGCGGCATCATCAACAAACTGCAGGCCGAGACAAATTTCCTCGCAGTCCAACAATTGTCTGGGAGTGGTGTCGCCACCGGTGCTGATCAGGTGTTGCAGCCAGAGATCCAGGGTTGCGGCCCAGGTGTCTCCCTGGCTGAGACGCTGATGGGCTTCCGTTCCTTCTGCGGCCTGGATCAGCTGCTGTTCCGCTGGGGTGAAGGCCAGATCGATGGCAAAAGCCCGTGCTCTGCTCACTGGGGCAGCGTTGGACGCCCCAGCCAGGCGACCACAAGAATGAAGCCGATGAACCCTGCGGCCGTGAGGCCGAGATGAAACAGGCTCTTGCTGCCTTTGCGGACCATGTTGCGCATGGCCTGCTTCACGAAGCTGGGCGGTGGCGTGGTCGGGGTGCTGTCGGTCGAAGTCTCGATGCCGTCGGCCTTTGAGCTCATGGTCAGCTGTCCTCATCCTGTCCGGGGCTGTCGACACCTTGGCGCAGCAGCGCCTGGATGAAGGGGTCGAGATCGCCGTTCATCACGCCCTGCACATCGTTGGTTTCCTCTTGGGTGCGCAGATCTTTGACCATCTGATACGGGTGAAAGACATAGTTGCGGATCTGATTGCCCCAGGCGGCCTCCACGATGTCGCCGCGAATGTCGGCGATCTCTGCGGCCCGTTGTTCTTGGGCGATCACCAGCAGCTTGGCCTTGAGCTGGGCCATGGCCTTCTCCTTGTTCTGCAGCTGGGAGCGCTCCTGGGTGCAGCGCACAGCCAGTCCTGTGGGGACGTGCAGGATGCGCACGGCGGTTTCCACCTTGTTGACGTTCTGTCCACCGGCTCCGCCTGAGCGGCTGGTGGTGACTTCCAGGTCTTTCTCGGGAATATTGAGCTCGACTTCCTCCTCGAGTTTCGGCATCACCTCGATACCTGTGAAACTGGTCTGGCGCTTGTCGTTGGCGTTGAAGGGAGAGATGCGCACCAGGCGATGGGTTCCTTTCTCATTGCGCAGGTACCCATAGGCGTAGCGCCCTTCGATTTCGATCGTGGCGCTCTTGATTCCTGCTTCCTCGCCCTCGCTGAGCTCATTCACCGTGACTTTCATGTCATGGTCTTCGGCCCAGCGGGTGTACATCCGCAGCAGCATTTGGGCCCAGTCCTGTGCATCCGTGCCGCCGGCTCCGGCATTGATCGAGAGCACGGCTCCTTCTTTGTCGTACTCACCGCTGAGCAGGCGCTCCAGCTCCCATCGATCGAGATCTTTGCGCAGTTGGTCCAGGCCCCCCTGGGCCTCGGCGAGCATGTCGTCATCGGGCTCCAGGTCATAGAGCTCGAGCGTGGCCTGGGCATCGGAGACAGCTCCCTGCCAGGTCGTTAACTGCAGCAGCTGTGCCTTCACCTCATCGAGGCGACGCATTTGCTTCTGAGCGTTCTGTTGGTCATCCCAGAAGTCAGGCTGGGCAGCAAGTTGCTCAAGGTCTTGTTGTCTGGCGTTCAGTGCAGGAACGTCAAAGACAGTCCTGGGCATTGCCCAGGCGATCAGTGAGCTCGGAGAGGTCGCGCTTGAAGTCGGTGAGGTCGAGCAACGGTGTGCGTTGAACGGATTTCGCGACCTTATCAGTGCGGAATCTCGGTTCTTCCCGTTCGGGATGCTCAGGTCTCCCGCCGTTTGCAGGCTGAGCGCCTGCATAAGATCGATGTCCCGTCATGAGGGCTCCATGCCGAGCGTCGAGATTTACACCTGGCAGACGTGCCCTTTCTGCATCAGAGCCAAACAGCTGTTGGATCGCAAGGGCGTCTCCTACTCCGAGTTTTCCGTTGATGGTGATGAGCCGGCTCGCGATGCCATGGCGGCCCGAGGTGATGGCCGCCGCAGCGTTCCTCAGATCTTCATCGACGACCGACACATTGGTGGTTGTGATGAACTGCATGCTCTCGAGCGGGCCGGTGAACTTGACGCGCTGCTCACCTGAGTTCTCTGACCTGATCGCTGCTCATGCGTCACCTGTTTGTACTTGATCCGCTGGATCGGATCAATCCCGCCAAGGATTCCACCGCTGCGCTGATGCAGGCCGCCGCCCGATCTGAGCTGGAGGTCTGGGCGTGTACTCCGGCTGATCTGATTGCGCTTGGTGATGAACCTCTGGCGATGGCCATGCCGGTTCAGCCTGAGCCCTGGATCACTGCCGGCGAGCGTGAACGGCTGCCGCTGGCCACGTTCCAGGTGATCTGGATGCGTCAGGACCCTCCTGTTGATGAGGCCTATCTCTACGCCACCCATCTTCTCGATGTCGCAGAACGGGCAGGGGTTCGTGTTCTCAACCGCCCCGACTCGCTGCGCACTTGGAATGAAAAGCTCGGCGCTCTGCGTTTCAGTCGCTGGATGGCCCCCACCCTCGTCTCCGGCAGGGTGAGTGAGCTGAAGTCGTTTGCTCAAGCGCACAGCGAGATCGTCCTCAAACCTCTGGGAGGTCGTGCAGGGTTGGGAGTGATCCGGGTCTCGTCCCAGGCTCCTGGGCTCAAGGCTCTGCTGGAATTGGTCACAGAGCAGGAACGTCTGCCCGTGATGGCGCAGTGTTTTCTCCCTTCTGTGAGCGAGGGCGACAAGCGCATCCTGTTGGTGGATGGTGAGCCGCTGGGTGCGATCAATCGGCGGCCAGCCGCTGGAGAATTCCGCAGCAATCTGGCCGTTGGTGGTCAAGCGGAAGCGACGGAACTCAGTGAGCGGGAACGCCAGATCTGTGCAGCTCTGGCGCCTGCTCTGAGAGCCGAAGGCTTGTTTTTTGTGGGCATCGATGTGATCGGCGGCATGCTGAGCGAGATCAACGTCACCAGCCCCACAGGGATCCGTGAGGTGGAACGACTGATGAATCAGCCCCTTGCTGATCAGGTGATCGCGCGTCTGCGCGACCTGCTTTGAGCGTTCAATATTGGATCAGGTGATCAGGAAAGGTGTGCTGAAAAGAGCTCTGCGTTGGGGAACGGCTCTGTTGGTGGGTCTGGCGGGAAGCCTGACCATCTCCGGTCAAGCGATGGATGCCAGCTCCACACCGCCGCTGATTCCGCGTGAGGTGTTGTTCGGTAACCCGGAGATTGCAGGCGTTCAACTCAGCCCTGATGGCACCCGCATCGCCTACCTCGCTCCTTACCGAGGAGTCCTCAACCTCTGGGTGCGTGATCTGGATGGGCGTGAAAAGCCCCGTCTGCTGACTCGCAAGACTGATCGACCGCAACAGGCTGCCGAATGGACGGCCGATGGGCGCTTTCTGATCTCTGGCAGAGATGCACAAGGGGACGAAAACACTGTGCTGGTGCGAATTGACCCACGCACAGGAGAGATGGTTGATCTCACGCCAGCATCTGGTGTCTTGGCGATTGTCACTGCCTCAGACCGCGATGTGCCGGGCGAATTGGTGGTTGGCCTCAATGATCGTGATCCTCGCTATCACGATCTTTATGTGCTCGATATTGCCAGTGGAGAGCGCACACTGCTTTATCAAGTTGATGACGGTCGACCCGTCGGAGTGGATCGCCTTGACGGTGAGTGGCATCCCTACCTGCGCACCGAAGCATTGGCCAATGGCGGCCAGGCCTATGAGCTTCGCTTGCCTGGTGAGAAGGAGTGGCGCCCCTTTCTCAAATTCGATTTCGAAGATGCTCGCTTGTCTGGGCCAGCAGGGTTCACCCGTGATGGTCAGTGGCTGTATGGGCAACTGAGCACGGGAGAAGACAAACCCCGCCTTGTGCGTTGGAGTCGTCAGGAGCTGGAGCGCTGCACGACCGACTGTCGTTTTGAAGTCGTGCACCGTGCAACGAGTGGATCGCTAGGCATTGGGTTGAGTCAGATCGAGACTGGCGAACCCTCGGTGTTGGTCGAAGCGGATCTGCGCAGTCAGCGTTTCGTTTTGGATCCTTCGCTGCGCCCTGATTACGACGCCTTAGAACGTTTGGCGGGCTCCAACGAGTTCTCGGTGATCGATCGCGACAGGAAGGATCGGATCTGGCTGGTTGTGGTCGCTTCCGATCGTCAGGGAGAGCAAATCTGGCTCTGGGATCGGGATCGCCTTCAGCATCAACTGTTGTTTTCAGTTCAGCCAAGACTGGACGACTACGCCCTGGCGTCGATGGAAAGCCTCGACCTCAAGGCCCGGGATGGCCGGCGGCTTCCGGCGTATCTAACGCGAAGTGCCCTCGCCAGTGATGGGCCGCAACCTCTTGTGCTCGTCGTTCATGGCGGGCCTCAGGCTAGAGATTATTGGGGTTTAGATCGCACCCATCAGTGGCTTGCCAATCGGGGCTATCACGTGATGAGTGTGAACTATCGCGGCAGCACTGGTTTCGGAAAGGCGCACCTGCTGGCAGGAGAAGGTGAGTGGTACGGCCGGATGCAGGATGATCTTGTTGATGCCGTTCGCTGGGCTGTGGATCAGGGCATTGCTGACCCTGACAAGCTGGTGATCAAGGGTGGGTCTTATGGCGGCTATGCCGCTTTGGCGGGATTGACGAGGGATCCAACATTGTTTGCCGCAGCGGTTTCAGAAGTCGGGCCCTCCAATCTCCGCACATTATTGGCATCGATTCCTCCTTATTGGGAAGCCGTTCGCATCAATTTTGAACGCATGATTGGTGTTGGCAGTGTGGACCTCGATGCCATTTCTCCGATCAATCACGTGGATCAGATTCAACGCCCTCTTCTGTTGGGTCACGGAGCCAATGATCCGCGGGTCAGCCTGGAGGAAAGTGAGTCCATCGCCGCTGCAATGACGGCTCGCGAACTGCCAATTGATTTTGTTGTGTTTCCTGATGAGGGGCATGGCTGGGCCAATCCCCGTAATGCTTTGGCCTGGGCAGCGCTAGAGGAGCACTTTCTCCATCACCACATCGGCGGGCGCGTGGAGCCTTTCGGTGATGTGCTTGAGCAGTCATCCATGGATTGGAGACTGCGCTCCTTACCGACCCCCTGACACCAGATCCAGCTGATCAGCGAGGACGGTGAGCTTGAGCCCCACCTCCTGCAGTTCACGTTCGGCCACCGAGCCGCGCACCAGTCCGGCGCCGGCCGTGAGGTCGAGCTGGGTGCCGCGGGCATGGCCGCAGCGGATGGCAACGCGCAGTTCCGCATCCCCAGCGCTGTCGATCCAGCCGATCGGTGCTGCATAGCCATCGCGATCGAATGGCTCAAGGCTGCGCAACCAGCTCATGGCCTCGCGTCTGGGCAGGCCTGCCACAGCCGGAGTGGGATGGAGCACGCCAGCCAGCGCGAGAGGCGATTGGCCAGGAGCTGGAGTCGTGATGGGGGTATGCAGATGGATCAGTTGGCCATGTCTGGCCAGTTGTGGAGAGCGCGGACGCCGTGGCTGCAGTCCCTGGGCACTGAGATGCTCGGTGATGGCCTGCACCACCAGCTCATGCTCGCGCCGGTCTTTGTCGGAGTTGAGCAGCGAGGTGGCGTGGTCGTTGCGTCCGGCAGTGCCGGCAAGCGCATCGCAACGCAGCTGCCCATTGCGCAAGCTCAGCAGTCGCTCAGGTGAAGCGCCGAAGAAGCTGTCCTGCTGGTTGCGCTGCCAGAGGAACCGGCAGCTGCCTGCTTGTTGGTAGCGCAGGCGTTTCAGCAACAGCAAGGGGTCCAGAGGTGAGGTCAGACTCACCGAGTGACGCACGGCCAGTACCAACTTGTGCAGTTCACCCCCGTTCACCAGTTCCAGGCCTCTCTGAAGCGCCGTGGTGTAGCGCCGTTCCCAGTCGCCGGGCGTGATCCTGCCGCTCAGATTGCCTGAGCTCTGGCCTGGCCAGCTCCTCCAAGACTGCAGCTTTTCTGCCATCAGCCAGAGCGACTCCGCGAGTGAACGCACATCACTCGCCTGTTGCGCGATGCCGTGCAGACGCAGCCAGCCGTGCCGTCCATGACGACTGAGTTGCCAGCGAGGCAGAACGGCCTGAACCGAGGGCATGCTGCCCTGGGGCTGGAGTTCTCCGCTCTGCTCGAAGAAGGAGAAGGCCAGCAGGATGCGGGAGCGGGCCTGAGCCGGTGCTTCAGGCGTGCCCTCGAGGATGCGTCCGAGCGTGATGTCACTGAAA
The DNA here is from genome assembly GCA_003211275.1 of Synechococcus sp. AG-673-A03. GTDB lineage: Bacteria > Cyanobacteriota > Cyanobacteriia > PCC-6307 > Cyanobiaceae > Synechococcus_C. Next base: position 15,863 of record QCTE01000045.1, read on the forward strand.
CGCTGAGCCAGTTCGAATCGACGGGGACCTGACAGCTCCAGGTGATGGCAGCGGCCGGCTGCTGCAAGACAAAGTCCTGGTGCGCCATCCCAGAGGAAACGGAACGGGTCGGCATCTGCGAGATCAGCAAGCTGAAGCAGTGGATCCAGGCCCTGCAGTGGTAAGGCCAAACCGAAAACACCCTCGTCCATCTGGCGCTGATCCCACACGCGCATGGCACCCTCCAGCAGGTCGCTGAAGTGCACC
>QCTE01000046.1 GCA_003211275.1 Synechococcus sp. AG-673-A03
GCCTTGGGCGGCCCAGTCTCATCGCGTTAGGTCACCGGCATTGGTCAAACGTTGGCTTAGGAACGCAGTTTGTCCAGGACAGAGCGGTCTTCGAGGGTGCTGGTGTCACCTGTGACTTCCTGACCGGCGGCGAGGGCGCGCAGGATCCGGCGCATGATCTTGCCGCTGCGGGTTTTGGGCAGGGCATCACTACAGCGGATCTCATCGGGCCTGGCGATCGGACCAATCTCCTTACCCACATGGGCCCGCAGATCTGCGATCAGGGCATCCTCCGGTTCACGTCCTGCCTCAAGGGTGACGAAGGCGACAATGCCTTCACCCTTGAGGTCATCGGGACGACCGACAACGGCAGCCTCCGCCACGGCAGGATGACTGACCAGAGCAGACTCAATCTCCATGGTGCCGAGGCGGTGACCGGAAACGTTGATCACGTCATCCACACGCCCCATCACCCAGAAGTAGCCATCAGCGTCACGACGAGCGCCATCACCGGCGAAGTAGATGTGACTGCCGTCAGAGGGACGGATGTGCTCCCAGTAACTTTCACGGAAGCGCTGAGGATTGCCATGCACGGTGCGCATCATCCCCGGCCAGGGACGACGCACCACCAGGTATCCCCCTTCATCGGCTCCAACCGAGTTGCCGTCCGCATCAACAACGTCGGCTTCAATGCCGGGCAATGGCATTGTGGCTGAACCAGGCTTGGTCGGCGTTGCACCGGGCAGAGGACTGATCATCACCCCACCGGTCTCGGTCTGCCACCAGGTGTCGATAATCGGGCAACGACCGGAGCCGATCACATCGCGGTACCACATCCAGGCTTCAGGATTGATCGGTTCCCCAACGGTGCCCAACAGCCGCAGGCTGCTCATGTCGTACTGATCGGGCACCTCACGGCCATTTTTCATAAAGGCCCGGATTGCTGTTGGAGCGGTGTAGAAGATCGTGATGCCGTGCTTCTGGATCAGTTCCCAGAACGCTCCGGGCTTGGAGGGGCGCGGCGCTCCCTCGTACATCACCGTGGTCGCGCCATTGGAAAGCGGGCCATAAACGATGTAGCTGTGCCCCGTGATCCAGCCCACATCCGCTGTGCACCAGTAGACGTCATCGTCACGAATGTCGAAGATCCATTGGAATGTGAGATGGGCCCAGAGGTTGTATCCCGCAGTGCTGTGCACGACACCCTTGGGTTTGCCGGTGGAGCCGGAGGTGTACAACACGAAAAGACGGTCTTCGCTGGCCATCGGTTCCGCAGGGCAATCGGCTCTCTGTGCCTCGACCAGTTCATGCCACCACTGATCACGACCCTCGACCATCTCCACCAACTGCTTGGTGCGCTGCACCACCAGAACGGACTGCACCGTTGGGCAACTCCCGCCGGCAAGAGCTGCATCAACAGCTGGCTTCAGCGACACCGGCTTGTCCTTGCGGAAGCCGCCATCGGCCGTGATCACCGCCTTGGCTTCACCGTCGATCAGACGATCGCGCAGTGCTTCAGCTGAAAAACCGCCAAACACAACGGAGTGAGGTGCGCCGATGCGAGCGCAGGCGAGCATGGCGATGGCTGCCTCAGGCACCATCGGCATGTAGAGCGCCACAAGATCGCCCTTGCCGATACCCATCGCTTTGAGGGCATTGGCGGCTTTACAGACCTCGGCGTGCAGCTCGCGGTAGGTGAACCGTCGCACGTCGCCTGGCTCGCCTTCCCAGATCAGTGCCGTTTTGTTGGCCTTTTCACTCTGGAGATGTCGATCCAGGCAGTTGTAAGAGATGTTGGTGGTGCCCCCTTCAAACCAGCGCGCAAACGGCGCATCCGACCAATCGAGGACTGATTCGAAAGGAGTGAACCAGGACAGCTCCTTGCGCGCAGCGTCTCCCCAGAAGGCTTCGGGGTCCTGGCGGGCCGCGTCGGCCATGGACCGATAAGCCTCCATGCCCCCAATACGGGCGGAACTTGAAAAGTCGATGGGCGGCTCGAAAACACGTTGCTCCTGAAGCACGCTTTCGATGGTGGATTGCTCGCTCGTCATCGGGGGATTCCTCGTCGTGATGCAGGCTATGACTGACATCAGCTGATGTCAGCGGAGAGCAATTGATTGACAGCTTTCTGACGCCTTAGGCGCGCTGTCCACGGCAATTGGTCAAATCAGATGTACCCGATGACCGTCTTGGCCAAAACTGCGAAGAAGCGATGCGGTCACTTGCGGTGACAACAGCTGAGTGTCCAAGAGCTGAAGCGCCGCCAGCCTTGAACGAAAGCATGCAGGGAGGATTAACTTGCTGCTCACATGGCCTGAAAAGACCGCAAAGGTTCGATGACTCCAGTCCCAGACACTAAAACACTTAAAAATCTTGGCCTGATTTCTTATGCGGCCTTTCTTTCAACAGTCTTACTGACAGCCACATCGTATGGCGAAAAGTCGTTCATCACAGACGTCTCAACCCTTCAACTTGCTCTCTGCTCGGCCGCAAGCCTCACAATCCCCCTCGCAATCTTCAGACATCGCAAATCACTAGGACGACGAGAATGCCTGACCTGGATTGTTCTCGCGGTCGGATGCGCAGTTCTCGCAATGGACGACAAACTGATGCTGCATGAAAGACTGGATCAGACAATTCACGCAGCATACGGGTGGGAGGAAACACGCATAAGCGACAAAATTGACGACATTATCGTTGGCCTTTATGGAGTGATTGGCATTGTTTTCATAGCAGCGAACAGAAGATTTTTTCTGTTTTCCGCAAGATTCATGGCATTCGCAAAAGGCTCAATCGCCTCGGCCTTCATCATGGTTTTATGCGATATGAGGTCGCTCTACGGGCTCAACGAGACTCAGAACCAAGTCCTATCCCATCTGGAAGAATGGTCAAAAATATTTGGAGGAGCTTTGCTTCTGATTGGGCTACTTTGCGCCCTAGAAGACGCTATGAAAACACAAGCAAGAATCCCCGAAGACCTTCATCGACAACCATAAAGATACAGTACTAGAGCATTAAGCGAACTCGATCAGAAAAAATCATTGTCATTCAGCATCTGAAGGCTGTCCATGAAAAAACCCCGCTTGAAGCGGGGTTCGTTCACATCAATTCCTGAGCTTTATTCATGCCAACACGGGCTCACGCTGTGGCTGGAACTGATCTTGACGCTGCATTGGATCGGACGATTGGGTGGGATCAACAACTGATTGATCGCTTGGAAGCAGAGAAACAACATCAACTTTCATCGGATTGATCTGCTGTTTCTGAAGCATGAAGTCTGCTTCAAGACTTCTCTCTTCAAGCGACATGCCAAGCCCCCTCAGATCAGCCTGGACAGATCCCCAGGCAGAAGGCTCCTTGAATCGATCAGAATCCTGTAATGCAGTCACGGAATCCGAGTATTGATTGGAATCCATCCCTGTCAATGGATCCTTCGTCGTAAACAATCCTTCAACGGCATCTGCAGAGCTGCTGGTGTTTTGGCCAGTTTGACCGGTCAGCACATCCCTCTCAGATGCTTGATCATTCATCACGAAGGGCTGATTGTTGACATCATCCAAATCAGTAGAGGAGACGTCACCAATTTGCCCTTCGGTTCTTGAATCAAGCACCTCCGTTTGCTCCAAGCCGGCGATTGCATCTATAGAAGGATCATCTTGACCAACATCCTTTGCGGCGGAATCTGAATCATCTTGATCAGTTTCGTTAACATCCTTCTCCGCAACATCTGCAGAAGCTTGATCAACTTGATCAGTTTCGCTGACATCCTTCTCCGCAACATCTGCAGAAGCAACCTCGGTCGAATCAGGTTCTTTTGCATCATTACTCTTTGGATCTACAGCATTAGGATTGGAAGGCGCATCAACTTTGACCTCAACTTTAACGGGTTCAGCAGGTGGTTTATTATCGTCTCTAATCTTATTCGCTACAACAAGACTGGTTCCAATAGCACTCACTCCAAGTGAAGCTTTAGCTGTTGTTGACGCACCCGCTGCTTTTGTTGCAGCAACAGCTGCAGCTGTTTTTGTAGCGCTAGTGGCTGCAGCTTTGGCCGCTGCCACAGTTGCCGTCTTTGTGGCTGCTTTGGCCGCAGCAACAGCTGCTGCCTTTGCTGCAGCTTCTGCGGCTGCCACACTTGCAGCTTTTGCTGCAGCTTTGGCGGCTGCCACACTTGCTGCCTTGGCTGCAGCTTTGGCGGCTGCCACAGTTGCTGCTTTTGCTGCAGCTTTGGCTCCGATCACTGCGCCAGCTTTGATCGCAGATTTAATGGCGACTACACCAAAAACAACGAATGGAATAGGCATTGGATTAAGCAGATTGTGGGATCTCTCCCGGACAACTGCACCATCACCGTTGACTTTTAGAGGCTGTGGTTGAGCTCTGGTCAGAACTCAGAACAGTTCTGGTGAAAAACAGGTGATGTCGGTCAGCACTGAGATTTGACATTGTTTGATCGTTCCACAAAACAAGCCCCTCACATCTGCGCTTAGTCGTCACGGACCACACAAGCAGAAATCAACACAGGTCAGATTCATAACCAGCCATCTCAGCCGTTCAGCTCAGGCGCTGGAACTGCCGTTAGCAGTCCCGTCAGTGCATCCGTGCTGTCGAGGCTGCATGCTGAGAAGAGAACCATGGCGGTCGCCAGTGCGACCAGCAGCCATTGCAAGCAGAGAGGCTGTCTCTGAACCAGCTCACCCACCCACCTGACGCCTGCCTGTTTGACCTGGACGGCCTGCTGCTGGACACCGAGCCGCTGCATGCACGCGCCTGGCAACAGGCTGCAAGCCATTTCGGCAGCGATCTCGCACCGGACCAGTTGATCCAGCTGCAGGGCCGCCGCCGACTCGATAACGCGAGGCGCGTCTGTTCCTGGATCGAGCAGCCGATCACACCAGACCAACTGCTCGCCGTCAGGCAGCCGATCGCAGCACAGTTGCTGCCTGGAGCCAAGGCGATGGCAGGAGCCGAATCGCTCATTCGCGCAGCAAACCGACTCGGCATCGCCATGGCTCTTGTCACCAGCAGCGACAGGCAGTCAGTGCAGCGCAAAATCGCAAACCATCCCTGGGTGAATCAGCTGCAGTTGATGATCTGCGGAGACGATCCACGGATCGGAGCAGGGAAACCAGCTCCGGATCCATTTCTCACCGGAGCCGAATGCCTGGGCGTCAGGCCCGAAGACTGCTGGGCTTTCGAGGATTCCCAGGCCGGTTGTCGCTCAGCCCTAACAGCTGGGTGTCTGGTCTGGCGTCTGCTCAGAACCCATGAATCAATCCACCCCCTGACTGATCAGTCAGAGGATCTTGACAACTCAGAGCGACTGATCAGTATTCACAGCCTCAGCGAAGCCGAAGCCTGCCTGAAAACGTTGAGTCAGTAAAGACGACTGAGCACGAAATCAGGGAGCTCCAACAAAGCCGTGCGATAGGAGGAGTCCGGAAGCCATGTGAGCGCTTCACGGGACTCCTGAGCGAAGGTTTCAGCCAGTTGACGGGTGCGAGCAATCGCATCCGACTCACGCACGATGGCCAGAGCTTCGTCGAGATCACCCTCATTGCTGAATTCCCGTTCGATCAACACACCCATGGCCGGATTCCGCTCCAGGGCATACAAAGCTGGTGCGGTGAGGTATCCACTGGAGAGGTCACTGGCGGCAGGCTTACCCAGTTGCTGATCACTGGCCGTGAAATCCAGGATGTCGTCCACTACCTGGAAGGCCAGACCCAACTGGCGTCCGTAGCGGTAGAGCGATTCCAGCTGTGGCTCGGTACAACCGCTGAGAACCCCAGCAGCACGAGCGCTGTTCGCAACCAGAGAAGCCGTTTTGCAGTAACTCTTTTCCAGGTAGGTCTCGAAGGTCTGGCCCGTGTCGTAACGGAACAGACCCTGCTTCACCTCACCATCAGCCAGATCCATGATCACGCGGCTGAGCAGTTTCACCACATCGAGATCGTCGAGATTGGCGAGGTGCCAGCTGGCTTGCGCAAACAGAAAATCACCAGCGAGGACAGCCACACGGTGATTGAAACGACTATGAACAGTTTCGACGCCACGCCGGGTTGCGGCTTCATCCACGACGTCATCGTGAACCAGCGAGGCGGTATGGATCATCTCGGTGATCTCGGCCAGGCGGCGATGCCGGGATGTGAGCCCACCGTCGCTGGCAAGGGCTCTGGAGATCAATAGAACGATCCCTGGACGCAAGCGTTTACCGCCTGCGCTAAACAAATGCTCTGCAGCTGCTTGGAGGATCGGATGACCCGCTCCGATCAGACTGCGAAGATCGCTGAGCAGGATCTCCAGATCCGCCTCAACCGGCTCCAGCAAATCGGTGACGGTGGTCATGAATCCTCTCAGTGCGCAGATCCTAGAAGGCGTCGACCTGTCACTGCAGTTGCACCAGCTCAACCCGCGGGCGTTGCCCAAGCCAGGGCATGGCACGGTCCGCGAATCCCTCAGCGTCAGCCGTGACACAAATACGGGTTGAACCGATAGCAAGGGGCTGATTCAGAACTCCTGGGACTGGCTTCCCCAGCAAGGCATCGAGCTGGCTGGCCACGGCCATGGCGGGATCGATCAGCCGGATGGATGGCGGCAACAGATTGTTGAGCAGCGGCACCAGCAGGGGATAGTGCGTGCAACCCAGAACCACAGACTCCACGGAAGCCTCCATCAGGGGTTGCAGGTAGCAGGTGGCAGCATCTCGGAGGGCCTCAGAACGCAGATCGCCGCTTTCAATCAAGGGAACGAAGTCAGGACAGGCCTGCTGCACCACCAGCGTTCCAGGATGCAGAGCCTCGATGCTTTCCCGGTAGGCACCCGATGCAACGGTTGCCGGTGTGGCCAGCACCCCGACCCTGGTTTCCCGAACCATTGCCGCGGCTGCTCCAATCAGGCCGACCACCGGGACCCCTGCTTGCCCTTCGGCAACATCCCTGGCCAGCGCATTGGTTGTGTTGCAGGCCATCACCACAGTGGAAATCTGATGCTGGCTGAGCCAACTCACCACTTCGGAGGCAATTGTGCGGATCTCAGCTGCTGAACGACTGCCGTAAGGAACACGAGCCGTATCGCCGAGGTAGATCACCTGCAGGGATCCATGGCGTTCCAGCACGCGACGCAAAACCGTCAGTCCGCCAAGGCCGCTGTCAAACATGCCGAGACGGATGGTCATCTCACTCCCTGCAAATACTCAAGGATGCCGGTGGCAATAGCCAGAGAGAGCCGACGGCGATGCGCTGCGCTGGCCAGCCTTGGGGAGTCGAGGCTGCCCGTGACAAATCCTGTTTCCACCAAGACCGAAGGCATGGTGGTGCGGCGGATCACAAAGAAGCGGCCGCGACGAACTCCGCGATTGGGACTTCCAGGAGACACATTCAGCACCTGCTGCTGAATGTGTGCGGCCAGCCGTGCGGAGCGGGGATCAGAAAAATAGAAGGTCTCAATGCCGTTCACTTCCGGACGCGACATGCTGATGGCATTGGCATGAATGCTCACAAAAGCCGTTGCACCGAGTCGGTTGGCCAGAGACACCCTCGGCGGTAAATCAACATCCACCTCTGCGGTTCGCGTAAGGGTGACCTGCACGCCCTTGGCCTCAAGCAATCGAGCCACCTGAAGCGAGACATCGAGAACAATTTCCGACTCGCGAATCCCCCTGATCCCCACCGCACCGGGGTCAGGTCCCCCATGACCTGGATCAATCACGACTCTGTAACGACCGCGAGCAACACTCGGGAGCCCGGCCGCATTCACCGGAGTTTTTGTGGGCTTGATGCGAACGCCACCCCAGCGTCCAGAGCTGGCGCGATTGAGATCGCCTTCCCCGATGGTGCGCAGGCCTCTGGTGGGTAGCCCCTCGAATATCAACTTCCAACGATCCGGCGAGGTGCCAATCAGTCGTAACTGTCCAGGATCAAGTTCAACGCCAGGATTGAACTCGATCACCAGACGCGTGGCACCGGGGTTGGGCTTGCCGAGTCGAACCTCGCGAACCGGTCCGGAACCTCGCAGCTTGCGTGTGCGGCTCAGCTCACCGGGAAAATCGATCCAGACCCTGGGCCCACGACTGGCTTTACCGGCTTCAAAAAAAGCATCGAGGCGCGCTCCCGTGGCCGTGCGCAATTGCAAAACCCCATCACGTCCTAGCGACCAGGCCGCAAGGGCACTGGCGGCGCGAGCGGGCAGTGCCATGAGCAAGCCAGCGCTCTGCACAACGAGAGCAACCAGCAGAGCGCTGAAACGACGAGGGAGCCGAGGCATCAGATTCAGAACAGTGCGGTTCTGCGGTGCTTCAGGCAAGGCATCTGAGTGCGGATGCGCTCGAGATGATCGAGGTCAACCGGAGCGACTGCTGCACCTGGACTGACCCCGGCATCGGCGAGCACCGTTCCCCAGGGGTCAATGACCAGGGAATGTCCATGGTTCTGACGTCGTCCTGCGTAGACACCGGTCTGTGCTGGGGCGAGCACATAAGACGTGTTTTCAATCGCGCGGGCCTGCAGAAGCACCTGCCAGTGGTCCTTACCCGTAAAAGCCGTGAAAGCGGCGGGAATCATCAGCAACTCAGCTCCTGCTCCGATCAGATCTCGGTAGAGCTCAGGGAAGCGCACGTCGTAGCAAATCGACAGCCCCACCCGACAGAGTCCAGGCACATCCACAACAGGAGGAGGCGTCGTACCGGGGCTGAAAGAGGCTGACTCGCGATAAGAACTGCCGTCGGCCAGGTCCACATCAAACAGATGGATCTTGTCGTAACTGGCAAGGATCTGACCATCGCGACCCACCAACTGCGCGCGTTGATAGGTGTGCTCACCGTCTCCGACAGGAACAGGGAAACCACCGCCAAGGATCACCACCTGATAGCGACGCGCCATGGTGACCAGAAAATTGGAGGCCTGTTCAGCCAGGGCCGGAGCCAGTTCAAGGCGCCGTGAATCCTCACCAAGAAAGGCAAAGTTCTCGGGAAGTCCGATTAACTCGGCTCCCCGACGTGCGGCAAGGTCGATCTGTTCCTCGGCAGCCGTGAAATTGCTCTGCGGGTCAGAACTGCTGGTGAGTTGCACGGCCGCCGCCAGGAAATCACGCACAGAGATCAGAGTTCAGTCGATGAAATGGTATGGCTGACGCGTGCTCCGCGCTTTAGACAGGCACGGCTCGTAAAACACCGGGTTCGACCTGGGTCGGAACGACGGGAATCTGATCCAACGCCGCGCAACAGCTGAAATCGGCGTCGTGGTTGCCGATCCCGATCAACCTCTGACCATGCGAAGCGGTGCGTAGGCAGGCCTCAGGGTCATGCTTCCACTGATTCCAGAGGGCCAGTGCAGCCTGAAGTTCATCATTGGCAATGGAGGCTCCGGCCGACACGAGCAGCTCTCCGATCGCTCCAGCAGCCAGAGAATCCTCCAGGGAATAAGTGCCTTCCCAACCACTACCAAGGATGAGAATCCGCTGGTGCTGGCCTGCCAGTAACCGCTCGGCAACAGCACGCCTGTTGGGCAGAGCCGCCGTCACAACGCAAGCGACATCGCGAACGCGCTGCAATGCACGGGTGCCGTTGGTGGTGCTCATCAGCAATCGCTTGCCCTGCACCACCTCAGGGGTCACCGCCACCGGGGAGTTGCCCAGGTCAAAGCCTTCGAGCATGCAACCGCCGCGCTCCCCCAACAGCAAACGGGAGGATTCAGACCACTGCTGCGCCTGGGCACGCAGTTCATCGAGATCAGCGAACGCCTGCACCGCCTCGGCACCGTTGTGCAACGCCCAGGCAATCGTGGTCGTGGCACGCAGGACATCGATAACAACCGCCGCATCAGGACCGTCGGCGGAACCAATCGTGTCGGGGACATCCGCGGCCGCATGAAAATAGGAAACCTGCATGGCCACACTCACCGTCAGCGTGCGTCACAGTACCGAGATCACCCCCGCTGAGGTGGCTTCCAGATGGCTCTGTTCCGCTCCGGTCCCGGTACCAGGGATCTGCGCGCCTTCATTCAACTGCTGGAGGAGCGGGGTCAACTCAAGCGGATCACGGCCCCGGTGGATCCCGATCTCGAGTTGGCAGCAATCGCCGATCGCGTGCTGGCCAGCGGAGGACCGGGATTGTTGTTCGAAAACGTGATCGGATCCTCCATGCCGGTCGCAGTCAACCTGCTTGGCACTGTGGAGCGTGTCGTCTGGAGCATGGGCCTCGAGCACCCAGAACAACTGGAAGATCTTGGTGAGCGTCTGGCGCTGCTGCAACAACCTCGGCCGCCCAAGGGATTAGGGGAAACCAAGAAATTCGCCCGCGTGTTCTGGGATCTGGTGAAGGCAAGACCCGACAGGGATCTGTTACCACCCTGCCGGCAACAGGTGTTTGAAGGCGATCAAGTCAACCTCGACAACATCCCCCTGATCCGCCCCTGGCCAGGGGACGCCGGGGGGATCATCACGCTCGGACTGGTCATCACCAAAGACCCCGAAACTGGCGTTCCCAACGTGGGGGTGTATCGGCTTCAGAAACAGTCGGTCAACACCATGACCGTGCATTGGCTGAGCGTCCGCGGTGGTGCAGGCCATTTGCGCAAAGCCGCAGCACTTGGGCAGAAACTAGAAATCGCCATCGCGATTGGTGTGCATCCACTGTTGGTGATGGCGGCTGCCACACCCATTCCAGTGCAGCTGAGCGAATGGCTATTCGCCGGGATTTACGCCGGCGAAGGCGTCAGGCTTACCCCCTGCAAGACAGTGGATCTCAGTGTGCCGAGTCACAGTGAGGTGGTGCTGGAGGGCACGATCACTCCGGGTGAAGTGATGCCTGATGGACCCTTTGGTGATCACATGGGCTTCTACGGGGGGGTTGAGGACTCACCGCTGGTGCGTTTCCACTGCATGACGCAACGCAAAGATCCGATCTTTCTAACCACCTTCAGCGGCCGTCCTCCCAAGGAGGAAGCGATGTTGGCCATCGCGCTGAACAGGATCTACACACCGATCCTGCGCCAACAGATCCCCGAGATCAAGGATTTCTTCCTGCCGATGGAAGCGCTGAGCTACAAACTCGCGGTGATTTCCATCGACAAGGCCTATCCAGGCCAGGCCAAGCGCGCCGCGATGGCGTTCTGGAGTGCCTTGCCGCAGTTTACCTACACCAAGTTTGTGGTGGTGGTCGACAGTCACATCAACGTGCGTGATCCCCGCCAGGTCGTCTGGGCAATCGCCGCTCAAGTCGATCCACAAAGGGATCTGTTCACCCTGGAAAACACGCCATTCGACACTCTGGACTTCGCCAGTGAGCAACTCGGCCTTGGCGGACGATTGGCGATCGATGCCACCACCAAAGTCGGCCCTGAGAAAAACCATCCGTGGGGCGAACCTCTCAGCAGACCAGACGATCTCGAACAACGCGTGACTGATCGCCTGGACGAACTGGGACTCGCCGATATCAGCAACAGGGAGCCGAACCCGGAATTGTTCGGCTACCTGCTCGATCAACTCATTGCCAACCGGCCTGGGCCATGAGCTGAATGGCCTTGGGATTGAGTGCACTCAACTGGGAAATCGACACATTGTCGGGAGTGAACTTGGTCATCCCTTTGAGATACGTCGAACCACCAACACCGGTGAGCGGGAATTCAAAGGTAGGACCTGCAATTCCTCGGCTTCCGTTCGGAGAGGCTAGAAACTCGATGAGTTGGACAGCAGCTGATTTGTTTTTGGCGTATTTAGAAACAGCAGCTGCGCTGATATTCACATGGGCAGGATTCGGCATCACAATTTTCACTTCATTACCGAGCTTCTGATCCCTAGCCCCGTTAATACCTGCACGCATACGAGCGAGATAATAATGATTGACCACTCCAACACCGCACTTACCCTGGGCAACAGCACGAATCAGGGCAATATCACCAGGGAAGTAAGGCTGAGAGACATTGGAAACCAAACCTTTGAGCCAAGCCTTGGTTTTCGCTTCACCCCGGATTGCTAACTGATCCGCGACCAAAGACTGGTTGTAGACGTTTTTACGATTACGAAGACAAACTTTGCCTTTGAGATCAGGAGAAGCTAATTGCGCATAAGTTTGAACCTGTGATGGCTTAACCTGATTGGGATTAATGATGATTGCTCGCACACGTCGTGCAATACCAAACCAACGATTCCCTGGGTCCCGATAACGTGCAGGAACATCGGAATTCAACTTTGCCGAGTTAATCGGCTGAAATAAGCCAGCTTTTGCTGCATTATTGATTCTGGCTGCATCAACAAGAATGATCACATCAGCCTTTGTGTTGCTTCCCTCGCGCTTGATGCGCTCAACAAGGGAGATCCCGGAAGCTTCGATCAGTCGAACCTTGATACCGGTTTTGTCGGAAAACGCCTTGTAACTCTGCCGATCGGTATTGTAATGACGGCCAGAGTAAACTCGAACTTCTTGAGCCTGCACAGCAGCCGTCAGAAAAGACAGCGACGCAAGCAAGGGAATGGCAAACAGCTTCATAAAACACAAGAACCCACCTGAGGTTGTCTGCGAAAAACGAAAACGTCGCACCAAGCCGATACTAAGCAGCTAAACATTTGATACAAGCATTCCGTTTTCAATGAACCACATCAAGCTCCAGCTTTTCAATCCTGAACAGTGCCAGGCGATCCTCGACAAAGTTGATAGCGCCGAATGGATCGATGGCAGGACAACAGCTGGGGCACAGGCCAGAGGCGGAAAAATCAATGAACAGATCGTGCATACATCCCCGGTCAGAGCGGAGATTCAAAACCTTGTGCAGCAGACAATGTGGGCACATCCTGCGATCAAAAGCTTCTGCGTGCCACGAAAACTGCACCGGTTTCTGATCAGCAGAACAAAAACCGGAGGTGGATATGAGAGTCACGTCGACAATGCCTACATGAGTAGCGGCAGAAGCGACCTTTCCTTCACGATTTGCCTGTCTGACCACGAGTCATTTACAGGCGGATCATTGGAGGTCGATACGGTGACGGACTCTCTGGAACTGGAACTTCAACAAGGAGAGATCGTGATTTACCCAAGCTCAACGATGCACCGTGTCAACAAGGTGACCAGCGGAGAGCGCATCGTTTGCGTGGGCTGGATCGAGAGCTATCTGAAAAACGAAGGCGATCGCGTCACCCTGTTTCAACTGGATACTGGTGCCAGGGGATTGCTGGCCAAACACGGTCGCAGCGAAGAACTCGATCTGGTGTTTTTAGCGTATACAAATTTACTACGCTCACTTGGCACCTGATCACGGCAGTTGAAACGACTTAGAATTGAACAAGCCTATATAAATGGTGGTTATTGGAATGAAGAGGTCAACTCTTTCCATCTTTCTTGCCGGTGCAGCTGCACTGAGCAGCCAAGTCGCAGCGGTTCCAACTGCACTCGCTGACACCAACCCCATGGGTGGTGGCTTGCAGGAATGGAGCACTGATCAGGACATCGACGCCGAATCCAAGAAGGATGCCGATGCCAAGAAAGCAGCTGAGAAAGCTGCTGAAGAAGATATCTGTGTACCGATTGGTGAGGGCGAAAACTGCTGGTAATCGACTCAGCCAGTCATCATCAATGAAAAAGGAGGCTTAAGCCTCCTTTTTTTATTGGAATCATTGACAAAAAAAAAACTCCCTCAAAGAGGGAGTTTGGTGAAGAATCAACCGATCTGGATCAGAAACGGAAGGTGGTCTTCACAAGGTAACCGAAGGTGTTGAAGGTCTCAGCATCTTCACCGCCGGTCAGAGGACCACTACCGGTGAGTTCACCGAAGGGACGGGAGACGTAGAAGATCGCAGGAGTCACAGCAATGTTGTCGGTGACTTGGAACTGGTAGTACAGCTCCATGGCGTAGTTGCCGTCATCAGGAGTGCCGTTGTCACGATCGGTTTCGAACTGAGGCTGGCCGATGGCGAAGCCAAGCAGGTTGCCCTTCATGAAGGCATCCTTCCAGTTCAGACCAACGGTCCAAGCCTGTGAAGACTGCTTTCTGTAGAGCCTCTTGCCGTCGAAGCGTGTGCCGGTGATGGCCTTAGCGGTTTCAGCATCGGAGAACCTGTCGCCGTGGTTGAAACCGGTGTAGTCGTAACCAAGGGTGATTGAAGGAACCCAGCTGGCCTCGGAAGGCTGCCACCATGCACGCAGTGCGAAAGCGTTGGCGTCGCTGAATCCGCGTGAGGAGGACTCGTCGTCACCACCAAGAACTTTGGTGCCGGAGCCCAGAGGTGTGCCGTAACCAACGGTCATGCCACGTTGGATGTAGGCATAACCAGCGTTGATGTTCCACTGGGGGCCGCCGTAACCAACCTGAGCAACGAACTTGCCTTTGGAGGTGTCGGTTCCGATACCACCGCCGGTGGTGGGGTTACCCTTAGCACCGTTTTTGGCGGTGTAGTTCAGAGCAACGCTGAACTTGGGATCACCTGGGTTCTCTTGACTACCGGGCTTCCAGACGATACCTGCACCAGGTGAAGTGCTGGCGCCGTAAACGCCGTAGTAACCACCCAGTTTGAAGTCCTTGAGAATCTCGCGGTACACGGTGGCGGGAGCGCCAAGCATGTAGTAGTTCTCGATCTTGGCACCCAGGTAAACCGTGAAATCAGCACCAAGAGGGAACTGGTACCAAAGCTTGTCAACCTTCAGGGAATCACCAGAAGACTTAGCAACGGAGAGCTGAGTGATGTTTCTGGTGTAGCCCTTACCAGAGAATGCGTTGGTATTGAAGTTACCGGTACGCAGACGGGTGTAGAGCAGATCCTTACCCGTGAAGCTGGTGTTCAGGTTCAGGGTTGCCCGGTAGTTGAACGTGAAAGCGTCCTGACCGAGATACTTGCCGCCGTTCTTGTAAACGGGAACTTCGTCGCCGTCGGCGTCGATTTCAGTACGAGTAGGAATGGTGAGATCGTAGTCGTCGCCGCCGTAGCTGACGCCGCCCATG